>CALRPR020000052.1:0-25109 GCA_943370125.1 Allobosea thiooxidans
CCGGCACATGCAGCACAGAATCTTCCGGCCCTTTGGTGGTATTGGCGATACGCGCCTCGCCACCCTGCCAACGCAGCACGCCGGTATCGCCAGGCTGACCGCCGGCCTGGGCGTAGAAATTCGTGCGGTCCGTAACGATCGCCTCGGCCGAGGCGGCAAGTACCCTGGCGCTGATCTCGGCGGCATAGGCATCTTCGCGATAAAGCAATTCAGTCATGCGTTTCCTGGGCGTTTCCTTGGTGGGATAGGCTAGGCCAGAAAGCGCCGGAACAAAACCTCTGCCGTTGGCGCTGGTTTGGGGGTAGGAATGCCAAGCCAGTCGCATGACAGAAAACGATTCCCAACCCCTCGATCCCGCCCTGACCCGGCGTGCGCGCCGCCGTGGCATCATTCTGGTGATTTTGGCGGCGGCGAGCTTTTCTATCTCGGCGGCTTTTGCCAAGACCATCGGCACGGGCATTCCTGTGGCGGAGGTGATTTTCTTTCGCAATTTCTTTGCGCTGATCCCGCTTTTGCCGGTGGTGATTGGCGCCGGCGGCCTTGCGGCGCTGCGCATGCGTAACCCAGGCAGCCATGTGCTCCGCATGATTTTCGGCATGATGGGGATGGTCGGGTCCTTTTACGGCTATGTCTATCTGCCCTTGGTGACGGTGACGGCGCTTGGCTTCACCATGCCGCTGTTTCTGACGCTGCTTGCGATCCCCATTCTGGGTGAGAAGGTTGGCTGGCGCCGCTGGCTTGCGGTGCTGGTCGGGTTTTGCGGCGTGCTGTTGATGGTGCGGCCCGAACAGGGCACCACGGATACGCAATGGCTGGCGCTCGGGCTTTGCATTTTGGGGGCGTTGGCCTGGGCGCTTGCCATGATCACCATTCGCAAAATGGGTCAGGCTGGCGAAAGCGGCGTTGCCATTGTGTTTTGGTTTGCGTTTTTCTCGTCTGTGCTGGCCGGGATTGCGATGATCCCCGTTTGGGTCTGGCCGAGCCCCGTGCAATGGGCGCTGCTGGCTGGCATTGGATTGGTATCCGCGATTGCACAAATCATGATGACGGATGCCTACCGTAAAGGAGAGGCTTCCTTGCTGGCGCCCTTTGAATATTCAGCGATCATCTGGACTACCGCACTTGGTGCCATGATCTGGGCAGAAATGCCGGATGCCTGGGATTTCTTAGGCATCCTGGTGCTGGTGGGTGCGGGGCTTTACATCTGGTATCGCGAAATGAAGCTTGGCGTGAAGCGCTGATACTAGCTTTCCCAATGCGCCCGCAGACTTGCGGCGGCATGTTGCAGCACCAGATCGGATTTTGGAATGAAGCGCCCCATAGTCAGGCAGGCATGGATCTGATCCGCGACATGAACATGCGTGACATTCACGCCTTCCTCATCCAGGCGCTTCGCATAGGCGATGCCTTCATCCACCAAAGGATCAACGCCCGCGGTCATCAGGAAAGCCGGCGGCAAGCCAGCTAGTGATGGCGCACGCAAGGGTGAAGCGCGCCAATCAATGCCCTTTTCCTTGGGCCCCAGATAATGCGCGATGAACCATTTCATCACATCGCGCGTCAGCACCAGGCCTTCAGTAAAGCGATCATAGGATGGTGGATTGCCAGCCATATCAGTGACGGGATAGAACAACACCTGATAGTCCGGCATGGGGACTTCGCCATGCAGCGCCATCAGCGCCAGCACCGCGGCAAGATTGCCGCCCGCGCTATCGCCGCCCACCGCAATCCGCGTGCGGTCTATGCCAAGGCGCTTCGCCTGACGGCAAATATAGCGATAGGCAGCGGCGGAATCATCGACCGCTGCCGGGTAGCGATGTTCCGGCGCAAGGCGATAATCAATCGCAATCACTGAAGCGCCGGTCAGATTGGCGAGGCGCCGGCATACCTGATCATGGCTGTCCAGATCACCAATCACCCAGCCGCCGCCATGCATATAGACAAGGCAGGGCAGGGCAGCTTCGGGATCAGTGCCGATGCCGCGGTAGCGCCGCAAGCGTATCTTGCCGTCAGGCCCTGGGCATTTCAAATCTTCAACCAGCGCGACCTCTGGCGGGTCTGGCTGCATCACGCGGCGCGATGCGGCGGAAACTTCCCGCGCTTCGGTGGGCGTGAGCGTATTGAAAGCCGGGCGCTTGGCTTCCTTGATGAGGTTGAGGACATGTTGTGCGCCTGCATCAAGTGTCATGTGACTTCTCCTTATTCCGCCGCCGCTGCCGGGCGTTCAGCGCCACCAAAATGAAAGCCGCGATAACCATCTGCGGCAACTTCATCGCAGAGTACGCGATAATTTCCAACACCGCCCACATAGGGCATGAATAGCCGTGGCTTGCCCGGCACATTGGCACCCATGTACCAGGAAGCCGCGCGCGGATAGAGCGTGCTATGCGCGACCGTGTTCACTTCTTCCACCCAGGAATCTTCGGCCCCGCGATCGGCTTCGATGGTGATCTGGCCTTTAGCCTGCATCTGCGCGAGGCAATCCATGATCCAATCAACATGTTGTTCAATAGATACGATCATATTGCTAAGGACGGAGGGGCTACCTGGCCCCGTGATCATGAACATATTCGGAAAACCTGCCGTCATGATGCCAACCAGGGTGCGAGGCCCGGCTTCCCATTTGGCGTTGAGGCTTTCGCCCGCGCGACCCTTGATATCCACACCAAGCAGCGCGCCTGTCATCGCATCAAAGCCGGTCGCGAAGACAATATCGTCGAATTCATGCGCCACGCCGCCGGCTTCAATGCCGGTTGCCGTGATGCGCGTGATCGGTGCTTCATGGAGGTCAATCAGCGTGACATTGGGGCGATTATAGGTCTCGTAATACCGCGTATCCACGCAGATGCGCTTGGTGCCAATTGGATGATTGCGCGGGCAGAGTCTTTCGGCCGTAGCAGGGTCTTTCACGGTTTCACGAATTTTGCCGCGCACGAAATCCGCCGCCGTGTCATTCGCGGCCTGATCCAGCAGCAGGTCGCGGAAGGAACCCATGAAGGCCGTGCCGCCCACGGCCCAGCGTTTCTCGTATTCCACTTTCCGTTCTTCAGCGCTGACAGACATGGCGGGCGTGTCGCTCAGGCCATACAGAATGCCGGTGCGCATCATGCGCGCCTTCTGCCGCAGATTGGCGTAATCGCCCTTCCAGCCATGTTCATATTCATCATCCATCGCGCGGTTGCGTGATGGAATGCTGAAATTGGGCGTGCGCTGAAAAACCGTGAGCTGCGCGGCCTGTTCAGCAATCACGGGGATGGATTGAATGGCGGAAGACCCGGTGCCGATCACCGCCACCCTGCGGCCGGTAAAATCCACCTTGTGATGCGGCCAATAGCCAGTATGGAATTGCCGCCCTTTGAAATCGGCAAGGCCCGGAATATCCGGCAGCCGGGCCGCGGAAAGGCAGCCTGTCGCCATGAAGAAATAGCGCGCTGAGAGGCTTTCCCCGCGATTGGTCGCAATGCGCCAGACCCTCGCGGCATCATCCCAGGCGGCATCCGTCACACGGGTTTCAAAACGAATGTCGCGGCGCAGATCATAGCGTTCCGCGACATGGCGCGCATAGGTCAGGATTTCGGGCTGCGCCGCGAAGCGTTCAGACCAGTGCCATTCCTGCTGCAATTCCTCAGAGAAGGAGAAGGAATATTGCATGCTTTCCACATCGCAGCGCGCACCTGGATAACGGTTCCAATACCAGGTGCCGCCCACATCATCCGCCGCTTCAAGGCAAATCGCGGGGATGCCAAGCCCTCGCAGGCGATGCAGCAGGTAAAGCCCGGCAAAGCCCGCGCCCACAATGACAGCGCCATGATGTTCCTGTGCCATGTTCTTCCTCCAAGGCGTGTCTTCCAAGGGTCAGCGGAAAGCCTTCCGCCGGGACTGTCAACGCCCGCTAGCCGCGCTATGCTACCCGAAATGCGTAAAGGGGAAAGTCCATGGATAAAGGTTTTCAGCTTGGCGAACTTACGATTCAACGGGTTGTGGAGGAAGAAAGACCTATCTTCGATCCGCTGACCTTCTTCCCGAACCTGACGCCGGAATTGCTGGCCGAAAACCGCGAATGGCTGCAACCCAAAGCGCTGGACCCCGAGACGGGCAAGCTGATGCTCTGCATCCAATCCTGGGTGGTGCGCACGCCGCATCACAACATTCTGATTGATACCTGCGTCGGCAATGACAAGACGCGGCCAAACCATCCCTTCTGGCATCAGATGAAGAGTGAAGCCTATATGCGCAACCTGGCCGCGCTTGGGCTTGGCGTGGGCGATATTGATTTCGTGATGTGCACGCATTTGCACGTGGATCATGTCGGCTGGAATACGCGGCTAGAAAATGGCCGTTGGGTGCCGAGTTTCCCCAAGGCGCGCTATCTTTTCGCAAAGGAAGAATATGCCCATTGGGAACGGGAACATGCGAAGGCGCCTTCGTCGGTCTTCGCCGATAGCGTGCTGCCCGTGGTGGAAGCGGGGCGCGTGGATTTTGTCGCGAATGACTATCAGATGAATGATCTGGTGAAGTTGGAATCAACGCCCGGCCATACGCCAGATCACGTGGCGGTGCGGCTTGGCAAAAAGGGCGCTGATGCGCTGGCGACGGGGGATTTGATCCATTCGCCTTTGCAGACCCGCTATCCAGAAATTTCCATGCGCGCCGATAGCGACCCTGTGCAGGCGGCGGCCACAAGGCGGCGGGTGATGGAATGCGCCTGTGATACCTCCACCATTCTTTGCTTCGGGCATTTCCCATCACCATCGCGCGGGCGGATCAAGCGTTGGGGCAATGGCTTCCGCGCTGAAGCGTTGGATTGAGCCATGTGGCGGATTGTCACGCTACTTTCCTGGCTATTGCTGCCATCTTTCGCTTTCGCGCAAACGGCTTGGCCCAATCGGCCCATCAGCCTGATTGTGCCTTACCCGCCGGGCGGCAGCACGGATAATGTCGCGCGGCCCTTGGTGCAGGAATGGGGCAAGGTGTTGGGCCAAACCGTGGTGATTGAAAATCGCGGCGGTGCGGGTGGGACGATTGGCGCTGATCTGGTAGCCCGCGCTCGGCCTGATGGCCATACGTTGCTGCTTTTCCCGACGGCGATTTTCACCATCAGTCCGCATATGATGCAGCTTCCCTATGATGTGGATCGCGCCTTTGTGCCGATTGCGCGCGTGGCAGCTTCCGATGCTTTCGTGATCATCCATCCCTCGGTCCCCGCGCGGCATATCCGAGACCTGGTCGCACTTGCCAAGCAAAAGCCGGGCGAATTGCGCTTTGGTTCCGCCGGCAATGGCACCATCACGCAGCTACAATGCGAGATTTTCGCAGAGGCCGCCGGCATCAAGCTTGAACACGTGCCCTATCGCGGCTCAGGCCAATCCTTCATTGATCTGCTGGCTGGGCGCATTCAGATGATTTGCGATCCGGCTGCCCTGCCTGGTGTGCGCGATGGTCGGTTGATTGCGTTGGCAAGTTTTGGTGATCGTCGGCATGAGGAATTCAAGGATGTGCCGACGCTGCTTGAAATGGGCCTGGCGGAACGCGGCGCGATGTCTTGGTTCGGCATTGCCGCACCGGCCGGCACGCCGCCCGACATTCAGGCGCGGATTACTGCAAGCCTGGAAGAAGCGCTGCGTGCCCCTTCAGTTGCAACAGGTATGGCGATTGGTGGCTTGCGTCCGGCCTTTGAAACGGGCGAAGCCTTCAGCCGACGCATTCGTGAAGATCGCGCCGTCTTTCAAGGCGTAATCGAAAGAACAGGAGCGAAAGTGAATTGATATGGAACATGTAACCGTCACAGATGAAGGCCCGATCCGCATCGTCACGCTGAACAATCCCGCCAAGGGCAATGCCATCAGCAAACCAATGGGTGAGGCGGTGCAGGCCGCCATGCGCGAATTTGAAGCCCGCGATGATTTGCGCTGCGCGATCATCACTGCCGCCGGCACGCGTGCCTTCACCTTTGGCGCCGATGTCTCTGACCCGCCGGAGTTGTGGCGCACCATTCCAAGTGTCGGCTATCGGCCGCTCAAGCCCGTGATTTGCGCGGTTGAAGGCTGGTGTGTGGGCGGCGGCATTGTGCTGGCCATGATGGCCGATTTGCTGGTCTGCGGCAAAAGCGCGAAATTCTATTATCCGGAAGCGAAGCTTGGGCTGACAGGCGGCATGATCGCCGGCCTGGTCAGCCGCATTCCGCATAAGATCGCGATGGAAATCATGCTGCTGTGCCGCACTGTGGACGCGGACCGCGCCGCTTCGATCGGGCTGGTGAATGAGGTGGTGGAAGATGGCAAGGCGCTTGATACTGCCAAGACCTGGGCGCTGGAACTAACCGGCATGGCGCCCATGGTTGTCGCGGAATTGAAGCGCATGGTGACCGAGGAAATCCTGCCGCGCGGACCATCAGAACAAATGGCCATTCATGGCCAGCGCATGGGCGCCATTAGGGCTTCAGATGATTTCGCGGAAGGCAAGGCCGCCTTCCGGGAAAAGCGCCCGCCACGTTTTCGCGGGCGCTGATCCCAAAGGATATCAGGGGAACATGGCAACGGCACGGATGGGGCTTGCCGTGCCCCCCCTGATTTTCAGCGGAAAGCCAATGAAGGTGAAGCGCCCGCGGCCAATCAGCTTATCCAGATTGGCGAGGCATTCCATATGCGTAATGCCCCGTTCCGCGCAGGCCATATGGGCCTGGAAATTCAACTCGCCTTCCGGCGCGGGGCTGATGGCCTCCACGCCGAACATGCCAATGCCGCGATCGGCCAGCCAATGGACTGATTCCAGCGCTAGGCCCGGAAAGTCATGCACATAGCTAGGCTTGCCGAGCAGCCTTTCATTCGTTGCCATCCAAATCAGCACCGTATCGCCCTTACGGATTTCTTGGCCTGATGCCGCAAGCGCTGCCTCCATCTCCTTCACCGTAATGGCGTGCTTCAGCGGCACATGGGAAAGATCAAGGCAAATGGCGCTAGTATAGAATTTCTCAAGGGGCATTTGTTCGATCGAAAGCGCATCAGGGCGCGGGTCGAAATGCACCGGCGCATCCACATGCGTGCCGGCGTGATCCGACATGGAAAAATAGAGCGCCTTACTGGTGAAGGTTGTATTGCCTGCCACCTTCTTTTCGGAATGATCACCCCAGACTGTCATGACAACAGGCGGGTGGCTTGGATGCGTCTGGGTGCGGTGAAAGATTTCACGGCTGAGATCAACGAATTCCATGGACGTGTTCCTTTGTTGCGAGTGGGACTAAAGATTGACGCCGCGAATGGCGTTGATGATCGCTTCCGTCACCTGATCCGTGGTGGCCTTACCGCCGAGGTCAGGCGTCAGCACATCTCCGCGGCTTGTCACCATTTCCACCGCGCGCATCAGCTTGGCGGCGGCGGGCGCTTCGCCCAAATGTTCCAGCATCATGGAAGCGGTCCAGAAAGCGCCAAGCGGATTGGCAATGCCTTTGCCGGTGATATCAAAAGCCGAGCCATGGATCGGTTCAAACATGGAAGGGCGCTTGCGTGACGGATCAATATTGCCTGTAGCGCCAATGCCCAGCGAACCCGCCAAGGCCGAGGCCAGATCGGAAAGGATATCGGCGTGCAGATTGGTGGCGACCACGGTGTCAACGCTGCCGGGCTTCATCACCATGCGCGCGGTCATGGCATCCACCAGCATCTTCTCAACGGTGAGGGTCGGATATTGCGCGGTGATTTCGGCGCACACCTCATCCCACATCACCATGCCGTGGCGCTGCGCGTTGGATTTCGTCACCACCGTCAAATGCTTGCGCGGGCGCGCCATGGCTACTTCACAGGCATGGCGGCAGATGCGCGCCACCCCTTCGCGCGTGAAGACGGAAACATCCATGGCGACTTCAATCGGCAAGCCGCGATGCGCGCGCCCGCCAACGCCGGCATATTCGCCTTCGCTGTTCTCGCGCACAATCACCCAATCAATCTGCTCACCAAGATCAGGACGCAAGGGTCCCTTGATGCCGGGCAGAAGGCGTGTCGGGCGGACATTGGCGTATTGGTCAAAACCCTGACAGATCGCGAGGCGCAATTCCCACAATGTGACATGATCAGGAATATCCGGCGCACCGACAGCGCCGAAGAAAATCGCATCAAAGCCTTCCAATTGCTGCAAGCCATCTTCTGGCATCATGCGCCCGGTGCGGCGATAATAATCGCTGCCCCAATCAAAATCCTGAAAGTCAACCGCGAAGCTGCCATTCTTTTCAGCCAAAGCCTGCAAAACATGGCAGCCCGCCTTGATGACATCCGGCCCGATGCCATCGCCACCCATGGCGGCAATTCGATAAGTCTTCATGGTCAATGCGTTCCTTTCACGGGCGCCTCAGGCGTAAATCCAAGCCGCGCGCAATCCAGGCGGCTTCAATCACATCAAGATCCGTCTCGCCCGAAGGATTGGCCTTGCTCGGGCGGGAAGAAAGTCCAGGTTCCGCCTGTATGCGCCACAGGCCAAGCAGGCGTCGCAATTCCGCAAGCGGCGCTGTGTGATCATCAACGCGCAGGTTGATATCGGGGAAATCCTCTGTCGTGGTCAGCACCAAAGCAGCCGATTGGCGCCCGCGCTTATCCCCGCCCATGGCTTCTCCGGCATCAAGCGCCGTGATCAGGCGCTCCGGCAGCGTAAGCCCGGCATTGGCGCGGAAGCTATCAAAGCTTGCCTGCACCACGGCGCCGCCCGAGAGCATATTGCCCGCTACGCTGAAGCCATCGCCACCGATATGCCCGCACCATTCAACACAATTATCGCCGGTCCAGGCGGCGTTGCGGCCATGGCGATCCACCGCGTGGATTTGGCGCAAGCCCTTGCCCTCGTCACCCACCAGCGCTGCTTCGATGGCCTTGGCGGGCGTCAAGCCGCGTTCCAACCCATGCAGCACGGCGGGGCCCAAATAGCGGTTGCTCATGGATTGCGTACTGACGGCACCGACGCCGGATTTCATGAAAGGGCAGGTGGCGCCAACCGCCAGATTGCAGGTAGTGACGGCAACCGCGAAGGCGCCCGTTGAGGGGTCATGCGCGACAATGGACCAGGTCATGCGGCGGGTCTTTCTTGAAATTTCAGACGAAACCTTAACCGCGAGGCGGCGCTTGCAGGAAGCCCATCCCATGCCAAAATAAGCCGAAACGGGAGGTTTCTTGCCATGACTATTTCCATCTCACGCCGCGGCTTTGCCGGTTTGGGCCTTGTGTCGCTTCTGCCATCAGCGGTTTCCGCGCAATCTGCTTGGCCGGATCGGCAGGTGCGGCTGATTGTGCCCTTCGGCGCGGGCGGCGCGGTTGATACGCTGTCCCGCCTGGTGGCCAATGGCTTTGCCGCGCAGGCGAATGGTCAGGCGATGGTTGTGGAAAACCGCTCTGGCGCCGGTGGGGCCATTGCGGGGGCTTTCGTCGCGCAAAGCCGACCGGATGGCTATACGCTGATGATGGCGGATCTTGGCGCCAATTGCATCGGCAAGGAATTGCAGCCCGCGTTGAATTACGACCCGATGCGCGCCTTCACGCCGATCTCGCATTTGGTCAATCTGCCTATTGCTGTGATTGTGCCGGCCAATCTGCCCGTGCAGACGCTGGAAGATTTGCTGGCCCGTGCCCGGGCGCGCGCGGATGGCATTCAATATGCCTCACCAGGTGTTGGCCATGTCAGCCATTTGGCCGCCGAGCTTTTAGGCCGACGCGCTGGCGTGAAGCTTACGGCCGTGCATTACCGTAGCGGCGCTGATGTGATGCGAAGCCTGATTCAGGGAGAAACGGAATTCTCCTTTCCGTCTGTTTCCACGGCACTTCCCTTCATTCGTGAGGGGCGCGTGCGTGCCTTGGCAATCGGCACGCCTGCTCCGGTTGCGGCGCTGCCGGGTGTGCCCGCCGTGGCCGCAACCTTCCCAGGCTTTGAGGCGATGACCTGGCACGGCATAGTCGGCCCCGCCGGCATGCCGGAAGATGTGGTGGCCGCGGCCAATCGTGTGTTTCGCGCGGTGATTACCTCAGCCGAGGTGAAGGAAACCGTGCAGCGTGTGCAAGCCGCGGATGTAATTGCTTCCAGCCCCGCCGAATTCGCGGCACTAATTGCGCGCGATCACGCGAAATGGACG
Organism: Allobosea thiooxidans; assembly: GCA_943370125.1. Classification (GTDB taxonomy): domain Bacteria; phylum Pseudomonadota; class Alphaproteobacteria; order Acetobacterales; family Acetobacteraceae; genus Neoroseomonas. The sequence continues at coordinate 10,106 of CALRPR020000052.1, forward strand.
CCGGTGATCCGTGAGGGGAATATCCGCGCCGAGTAAAACTCGGCGCGGTTTGCGCGTTCAGCAGCCAAGCTTATCGGCCAAATCCTCAAAGCTGGTCGCAATCGCGCCCCAATCCTGTTCGGCCTTCGTATCCGTTGCTTGATCTGCCCCATGTTCATTGGGGCGGAGCACGAAAGCGGTGGATAAGCCGCATTTACGCGCCGCTGCCAAATCCCCGTTATGCGCGGCGACAAGTGCCACTTGCGCGGGCTTCAGGCCCAAAATCTCGCAAGTGCGCAAATAGGCTTCTGGCTGCGGCTTATAGGCTTGCGCGGCTTCAGCGCCCAGGATCGCGTCCCAAGGCATACCCGCGCGCTTCGCCATATTCGCCAGCAGCAGGATATTCCCGTTGGATAATGGCGCGATGAAATGCTTGGCCTTCAGGCGGATCAAGCCCGGGATGGTATCGGGCCAGGGGTCCAGCCGATGCCAGGCGCGGTTGAGCCAATCAAGTTCCTCCGCACCTACGCCCGCGGTGCTCACGCCGAAATCTTTCAAGACGCCATCAAGGTTCTCACGATGCAGCACATCAAGCCGCGTGAAGGGGCGGCGGCCGCTGCGCACTTCTTCCATGGCGGGTTGGTAGCGCTTGCGCCAGGCATCGGCGAAGCGATGCGGATCAATATCGCCGCGTCCATGGCGGGCCAGGAATATGCGTGCATCGCGCGCGATACCATTGCGCCAATCCACGACCGTGCCAAAAACATCGAAGACCAAAGCCTTAACTTCTGGAAGCGCGCTCATGCTGCAGTGTCCTTTTCTGGAACAGCCCATTTCTTTTCAAAATCCCAAACATCCGGGAAGCCCATGAGAGCGGTCATTTTATTGAAGCCATAGGATTCGCCAAGCGCCAGGCTATCGCCGGTTGTCTTCAGATGCGCATAGGCGCGTTCCAAGGCGGCAGCGGCGGCAAGAAAGCCAATGGCGGGATAGATCGCCATGGCATAGCCAATTTCCTGTAAGCGCGCGGCGGGCAGAATGGGCGTGCGCCCGCCTTCCACCATATTCGCAAGCAAAGGCTTGGTAATTGCCTTGCCGATGGCGCGCATTTCATCTTCGCTTTCCGGGCTTTCGATGAAAACAATGTCAGCGCCCGCATCGCCATACATGCGCCCGCGGCGGATGGCTTCTTCCAGTCCGAGCGTAGTGCGTGAATCCGTGCGCGCCACAATCAGAAAATTCGGATCGCGCCGCGCTTCGGCGGCAACCTTGATTTTCAGCACCATTTCTTCGCCCGGGATCACGCGCCGGCCAGGCGTGTGGCCGCATTTCTTCGGCATTTCCTGATCTTCAAGCTGAATGCCTGTCATGCCGGCAGCTTCATAGCCAAGCGTGGTGTGGCGCACATTCAAAAGACCACCATAGCCAGTATCGGCATCCGCGACCAAAGGGGTTTTGCACCCGCGCGCCATGGTGCCCATGCGCGCGACCATATCCGCATAGGTGGCAATGCCTGCATCTGCGACACCAAGCGCCGAGGCAACAGCGCCAAAGCCCGTGCCATAAATGCAGTCAAACCCCATGCCATCGGCGATCTTGGCCGAGATCATGTCAAAGACACCGGGGGCGAGGATAAAGCGCTTTTCGGCAAGCGCCTTCCGAAGCGATGGATTGGCCATGAGTTTTCCTTTGTTGCTTATTGAGGACGGATATGGCCGGCAGCACTGGCCGCGGCCCAAATACGATCATCGCGTTGCATGGCTTCCAGCAGTGCTGCGCCTGGGCGCATATCGGCTTCCACACCAAGCGCCATCAGCCGTTGCTTGAAGGTCTCATCGGCGAAAACTGCACTGACGGTGCGGTAGATGCGTTCCACCAGAGCGGGCGCCATGCGCGGCGGCCCCAACATGGCGACCCAGCCGGAAAGATCAAAATCACGCACGCCTTGTTCGGCGGGCGTTGGCGCATCCGGGAAGAAGGGCGAACGCGTGCCGGTGGAAGCCGCCAGCACACGCACGCGCCCGGTTTGCATATGCGGCATGGCACTGACCGTGCTGGTCCATCCACTCGGCAAATGGCCGGCGACGATGTCGTTCATCAGTGGCCCGCCGCTGCGATAGGCGATATCGGGCATTTCCACCCCCGCGCGCCGCGCCATTTCCTGCCCGATGAAGGAGGACAGCGCCTCGGTTGAACCAGTGCCGACCTTACCGGGATTGGCCTTGGCATAGGCGAGCATGGAGGTGAGTGTGTCAAAAGGCTGATTGGCGCCCGCCACCAGCACCATGGTATTCCGTGTCAGCATTGCAATCGGGGTGAAATCGCGGACGGCGTCATAAGGCATGCTGGGCAGATGGTATTTGTTCATGACATGGGTTGAAACCACAACGAGCAGCGTATGCCCATCGGGTTCCGCCCGCGCCACTACTTCGGAACCAATCACACCCGCCGCACCTGCGCGATTTTCCACAATGAAGGGCTGGGGCAGGGTGTTGCGCAATGCCTCACCAATCGCGCGGACCAGGATATCGGTCCCGCCACTGGCGGCATAGGGCACCACCACACGCACTGGCTTGGTGGGCCAGGTGATGTCTTGCGCTTGTGCAATCCCCGGCAGCGCGCTTGCTGCCAGGGCGCCGAAAAGCCTGCGTCTGTCGATATTCATTTGCCTTCTTCCTCAATCAACCCGCGCGCCGGTGGCACGCACAATCGGCACCCATTTATCAAGCTCAGCCGCGATAAAGGCGCGGGTTGCTTCCGGCGTCATGCCATCCGGGATGGTATTGCCTAGCTGGATCAGGCGATCGCGTACTTCCGGCTTACGCAGCGCAATGGCGATTTGCTCAGAGAGAAATTGGCGTATCGGCAATGGCGTGCCGAGTGTTGCAGACCATGGCGTCCAGGTGGTGGCTTGGAAAGCCGGCAGGCCAGCTTCAGCGGCGGTTGGTACATCAGGCGCCATGGGTGAACGCTCTGGCGTGCCAATCACAATGCCATTCACCGTGCCGTTCTTGATATGCTCAGCCAGGAAGGAAATGGTGTCCGATTGGAAGCTGATGCGCCCGGCCATCAAATCCTGAAAAGCCGCGGCTGATCCGCGATAAGGCACATGGGTCGCAGGCACGCCGAGCAGATGCAGCAGCAAGGCCGAGGAAATATGCCCGGTCGAACCATTGCCGGAAGACCCATACAGCACATTCCCGCCACCAGCCGCGACCGCCGCACGAAACTCCGCCAGCGTGCGGACATTCATGGAAGGATGCGTGGCGAGAACAATCGGCGAATGACTGGAAATGGTGATGTGATCCACGCCTGTCAGCGGATGGATACGCAGCCTGTCACCGTAAAGCCCAACATTCAGCGTATGCGACCCAAGCGCGCCAACCAGTAGCGTATAGCCATCCGGCGGCGTTTGCGCGATAGTTTCAAAGGCAACTGTGCCGCCGCCCGAAGGCCGGTTTTCCACCACGAATTGCTGACCCAATTGCTGGGACAGTGCCGTTGAAATCAGCCTTGCATTGATATCGGCGTTACCGCCGGCGGCGAAGGCCACAATCACGCGCACTGGCTTATTCGGGTAATCCGTGCCGGGCGCCTTGGGTTGCGCCCACGCAGGCAACGCCAGCAGCGCGGCCAATGCCGCTGTCAGAAGAGTCTTTTTCATTCTTGCCTCCCTCTTATTTCAACCAATCGAATGTTCGAGCACGCCAACGCGTTCGACTTCCAGCCGCAGCTTATCGCCCGGCTTCAAATAGCGCGGCGGGTCGCGGAAATGCCCAACCCCGGCCGGCGTACCGGTGGCAATCACATCGCCAGGCTCCAGCGTCATGTAGCGCGACAGGAAGGCAATGAGAGCGGAGACGGAAAAGATCAGATCGCGTGTATTGCCATGCTGCACTTCTTCGCCATTCAGCCAGCATTTCACATCCAGCATCCAAGGCTCACCGACTTCTTCCGCTGTCACGATCCAGGGGCCGATCGGGCAGAATCCATCCATGCCTTTGGCGAAGGATGTCATGGCCAGCGGCACATCGAATTGAAATTCCCGCGCGCTGACATCATTCAGCACTGTGTAGCCCGCCACGTAATCCAGTGCGACGCCTTCCGGCACGTCTCGCGCTGGTTTACCGATCACCACGCCAAGTTCCACTTCCCAATCGGGCTTTTTCACGTCGCGCGGAATCTTCACCACGGCGCCTGGCCCGATAACGGAACTTGTGGGCTTCATGAAAATGCGCGGCATTTCAAGTTTGGGGCCACCCACTTCCTTGGCATGATCACCATAATTGCGCCCGACACCCAGAATTTTGCCGGGTATCAGCGGTGCCAGGAGCTTGGCCCCCGCAAGCGGTTGCCGCAGCGCAGCGTTCTCTGGCCGGGCAGCAAAGGCAAGCGCACGGCCCGCAGCCGTCATCGCCGCTTCATTGCCGAGTAGTGCTACCATATCGCCCGGGATGATCTCCGCGCTGCGATCAGCCTCGCCCGCCGCACGCATTGCAGCAGAAAGGGCTGGGCGAAGGGCCACCAGGCTTTCCCCCACCACCCCACCAAGGGCAGCGCCATGCGCGCCCTGAAAGGTAACCAGCTTCATGCCGCAAGCGCCGCGTAATCGAGTGTCGCCATGACTTGTACACGCAGGATGTAGCGATCCTCACCCGGCACGTAGTCCGCAACCGCATTATGCATGGTGCCGATATTGTCCCAGATTAGCACATCGCCTTCCGACCATTCATGCGTATAAAGGTATTTATCCTGAGCCTGATGGCGGAACAAATAATCCAGCAGTGCATCGGATTCTGTGCGCTCCATGCCTTCGATATACATCGCATAGCCGCAATTGCAGTAAAGCACAGGCCGCCCGGTGATGGGATGAATGCGGACAATCGGCTGTTTAACCGGCGGCTTTTTTGCGCGCTGTTCGGGTGTGAGGGGTCCGCGAATACTGCCTGGGCGCTGGCGCATCATGTCCCAGAATTTGCTGAAATCATGAATGGCAACGCGGCCTTCAATGCGCGCCTTCACCTCGGCCGGCAGATCGGCATAGGCGGCATGCATATTGCGGAACTGAGTCGCCCCCAGAACCTTGCCATCGCGCCGTGGCACGCGCTTGGCGTGCAGCATATTGGCCAGCGCGATTTCATTGGAATAGGACATATCCGTATGCCAGCCCTGGCCGGCATCATTCAGGCCGACAGGCTTGCCGGCCTCATCCTTCATGTTGGACAGGATCATCACTTCTGGATGGTCTGGCGCATGGAACATATTGGCGACATTCACTTCCAGATCGCCAAAGCGCTTGCCGAAGGCCGCCACATGCGGCGCTTCCAGATCCTGCTTCGGGAAGCAAAGCACGCCATATTCGCCAAGGGCGCGCAAAAGCGTGCGGAAATCCTCAGGTGAGGCGGTTTGGCTCAGGTCAATGCCCTCGATGCGGGCGCCTAGCCCGGCATTATTGGGGGTGATTTTCATGCTGGCATCCTCCGGAAGGGCCAAGGGTGATGCGCTGGCCCCGGTGCGTCAACCGGGCGCTTCCCCGGGGCCGTTTGTTGCGTCAGGATGGCGCCATGGAAACGCAATCACCCAAACCCGCCCCGGTCATTATTGGCGGCGGTATTGTTGGCCTATGCATCGCCTGGCATCTGGCACGGCGCGGGTTGAAGCCGCTGGTGCTGGAAGCCGGCAAGGAAGGCGCGGCCTATACGGGCAATGCGGGGGCCATCAGCCATGGGTCCGTGGCGCCACTCGCCATGCCAGGCGTGCTGGCGCAGGTGCCGAAAATGCTTATGGACCCGGCCGGCGCGCTACATATCCCCGCGCGCTATTGGCTGCGCGCCATGCCCTGGCTGCTGCGCTTTGTGGCTTCTGCGAGGCAGGAGAAGGTGGAATCCGCCGCCGTCGCGCTTTCCGCGCTGCTGTTTTCCGCACCGGATCGGCACCACGAAATCTTGGCCGCGGAAGGGGCGAGTGACCTGATCCGCGAAGAAGGTCAGATGTATCTTTATCGGAATGAGGAACAGCTTGCGAAGGACAATGCCTCCCTCGCGCTGCGCCAAAAGCACGGGCTGAAAGTACAAAAGCTTGTCGGTACAGCCTTGCGCGAATTGGAACCGGAAATCTCGGAAGATTACCAGATTGGCCTTTATCTGCCTGATCACGGTTCCTGCGTGAACCCGGCGCGGCTCGCTGCCGTGGTGGCGAATGGCGTGCGCCGCATGGGGGGAGAGATTCGCGTGGCCGAGGTGCAGTCGATTCTGACTGAGGGCAAGCGCGTGACCGGGGTGCGCTGCGCCGGCGAAGATATCGCTGCCGATCAGGTAGTGCTGGCCGCCGGTGCCTGGTCCGCGCGCTTGCTGGCACCCCTTGGGCTGAAGGTGCCGTTGGAAACCCAGCGCGGCTATCATGTGATGCTGCCGGATGCGGGGGTGCGGGTTGGGCGCGTGCTCTCACCCGCTGATCGCAAGGTTTTTATCAGCCCGATGGAAGAAGGCTTGCGCGTGGCAGGTTCGGTTGAAATCGCCGGGCTTGATGCGCCACCCACGGAATCGCGCGCCAGGCTGTTGCTGGATGATCTGAAAAAGGTGTTTCCGAACGCGCGCACGGAAGGTGGCAAGATCTGGATGGGCCATCGGCCCTGCCTGCCCGATAGCGTGCCGGTGATGGGGCCGGTCAGCGCCTGGCAGGGGCTTTATTGCGCCTTTGGCCATGGGCATTTGGGGCTGACGGGTTCAGCGCCGACTGGCGCGTTGATGGGCGCACTTCTGGCCGGCGAAAAGCCCAATTTTGATTTTGCGCCCTTCGCGGCGGAACGTTTTGCATAAACATAAGGGGAGAAAGCGATGGGACAGGTTCAAGGCAAGGTCGCGCTGATTACAGGTGCGTCAGCGGGCATTGGCGCCGCTTGTGCGGAGGCTCTCGCCGCCGAAGGGGCGCGCGTGGTGCTGACCGATCTGGATGATGCGCGTGGTGAGGCGCTGGCGGCGAAGCTCCGCGATGCCGGGCACCAGGCGCTGTATCTGCACCAGGACGTGGCGGATGAGGCGCGTTGGGCGGAGGTGATCGCCGCCATTGAAGCGCAATTCGGGCGGCTGGATGTGCTGGTTTCCAATGCCGGCATCGCCATCATGAAACCCTTGCTGGATATGACGCTTGCGGAATGGCGGCGGCAGAATGCGGTGAATATTGATGGCGTGTTTTTGTCCGTGAAATACGCCATTCCGGCCATGCGCCGCGCGGGCGGAGGTTCCATCATCATGATGTCGTCCATCGCCGGAATTCGCGGTTCCGCCGGGCTGGCCGGTTATTCCGCGAGCAAGGGCGCAGTGCGGCTGTTTTCGAAATCCGTGGCGCTTGAATGTGCCGGCGCGCGGGATGGTATTCGCTGCAATTCCGTCCATCCCGGCGTGATCGAGACCGATATCTGGCAGAAAATGCCACAAGGCAGCCCGGGCGGGCGCAATGCACCGATTGATCCGCGCCAATTGGCGGCGAATATCGTGCCCTTGGGTGAAGCCGGCACGGCGGCGGATATTGCGGCGGGCGTGGTGTTCCTTGCTTCCGACGCATCGCGCCACATGACAGGCAGTGAATTGGTGATTGATGGCGGGTCAACCGCCGGGCGCGCTGGCACCATGCCGCGTTGAAGGATCAGAATATGACGGTAAAGACAGCCCTGGTGACAGGCGCCGCGCGCGGCATCGGCCTTGCCGTGGCGAAACGTTTTCTGGCCGAGGGTTGGAATGTCGCGCTGCTGGATATCAATGCGGCACAACTGGGCGAAACCATGGCGGCGCTGGCGGAGCCCTCAAAAACCCTTGAGATCATCTGCGATGTCTCAGACCCATCCGCCATTGCTTCTGCGGTGCGCCAGGCGGCAACGCATTTCGGGCGGCTGGATGCGCTGGTGAATAATGCCGGCATCGCCATTTTCAAACCCATTCTGGAAACCACGCCGGAAGATTGGGCGCGTGTGCTGGCGGTGAACCTGACAGGGCCATTCCTAGCGGCGCAAGCAGCGGCACCGATCATGGCAGAAGGCGGCGGTGGGGCGATGGTGAATATCACCTCCATCTCCGGCTTACGCGCTTCAACCTTGCGGGTTGCCTATGGCACCAGCAAGGCCGCGGGCTTGCGCATCTGACCAAGCAGCAAGCGGTGGAATTCGCGAGCCTTGGCATACGTGTGAATGCCGTGGCGCCCGGCCCGGTGGATACGGCGATGGCCAAGGCCGTGCATACGCCCGAAATTCGCGCCGATTACCACGACCATTTGCCGCTCAATCGCTACGGGCTGGAAACCGAATTGGCGGAGGCGGTGTATTATTTGTGCAGCGACCGCGCCAGCTATCTGACGGGGCAGGTGATTGCCGTGGATGGTGGCTTTGATGCCACCGGCATTGGCCTGCCCACGCTGCGCTCGGAACGGCGCAATCTTTAACTTGCCAGCCGCAAGATTTCCTCCAAATCCGCTGCCCCGCGCACCGGGCGCGGATTGGTCGCAATGGGCGCATCGCCGGTCCAGCGCGCGGCAAGGCCAGCGATTTCGGCATCCGTGATCCCTTGCTGATGCAAGCGCGTCGGCAGGCCGAGCCCCGCGACAAAATCCTCAATCGCCGGCCCTGCTTCCGCGCCGCCAAAAATCGCCGCGATATCTGCCTGCCGCGCCGCATTCACCGGCGCATTCCAGCGCATCACCGCATGCAGCATCAGGCAGGAGGTAATGCCATGCGGTACGCCACGCGCCGCGCCCAGAATATAGCCAAGCCCATGGCTGGCACCGACGGGCACACCCGCCCAGCCACCCATCACGGAAAGCCAGGCCGCTTGCTGACACAGCGCGCGTGCCCGCAAATCCCCCGCCGCCTGCGCCACGCGCGGCAAGCCATCAGCCAGCATCAGCATGGCCTGACGTGATACCGCATCAGAAAAGGGCGCGGGTTCCAGGGCGCACCAACGCTCTGCCGCATGATCCAAAGCGCGAATGCCGGATGAGAGAAAAAGCTCCGCCGGCGTTTCCAATGTCGCCGCTGGGTCAAGCAGAACAGCGCGCGGCACCATCCAAGGATCAAGCGCGCGATACTTCCGCCCCTCGGCCAAATCCGTATAGCCGGCATGGGGCGCGAATTCCGCGGCCGAAAGTGTTGTCGGCACAGCAACCAAACGCGGCGAAGGTGCGGCGCCATCCCAGGCACCGGGCGAGGCTCCTCGGGAAACTGCCGCGTCAATCAGCGCAGCAGGGTCCGTAATGCCGCGCCAGACCGCAAGGCAGGCAACCTTCGCGCCATCAATCACCGAACCGCCACCAAGCGCCACCACCAATTCGGCGCGGCTTTCGCGCAGCAGCACAGCCAACGCCAACACATCCTCAACCGGGCTATGGGCGCGCATGGCAGCGGTTTCCGCGACCAGTCGCGCGCCCAAGGCATCGCGCACCGCTGCCGCGATGCGGCTTTTCGCAAGGGAACGGGTCGTGACCAGCGCAATGCGCGCGGTGGTGCCGATTTCGTCCGGAAGTGCCTCGGCCACCGAAACATCATGATAAACCCGCGCCTGGGCCGGCCATTGGTGCAGCATGGCTTCAGCCCTTTCCGCCAGCGAAGAAGCGCGAGAAATCAGGCTTGCGCTTTTCCTGGAACGCCGCGACGGCTTCCGCCGCTTCCGGCCCACGCAGCAGCGCGCCGAAGGCGGCGAATTCAACCTGCATATGTTCGGCGATCCGCGCCGCATCGGCGCGGCGCAGCAACGCCTTGGTCTGCGCCATGGCGGCGGGTGGCTTGGCGGCCAGGGCGCGCGCCTTTGCTTCCGCATGGGCGACCAACCCTGCCACCGGCACCACGGCATTGATGATGCCCGCACGCAACGCCACCTCCGGCGCAAAGGCATCGCCAAGCATCAGCAATTCATTGGCGAGCAATTGCCCACCGCGCATTGGCACCAGAAGCGATGACCCACCTTCCGGACACAACCCCAGATCCACAAAGGGCATGCGGAAGATGGCGTTGTCCCCGGCATAGACCAGGTCACAATGCAACAGCAGCGTCGTGCCAATGCCAATCGCATAACCCGCCACGGCCGCCACCACTGGCTTCGGGCATTCGGCCAGCGCCGCCAGCATGTCCCGCGCCGGTGAGGGGACCTCCGCCTGCTGTTCTCCGCGCGCCCTGAAATCCGCGACATCATTGCCGGAGGTGAAACAGGCATCGCCGCCCGTGATCATTACGGCGCGGATGGCAGGTTCGATCGCGGCGTCCCGCAATGCCGCTGCCATGGCGCCATACATAGCCCGCGTCAGCGCGTTTTTCTTCTCCGGGCGGTTCAGGCGAATGATGCGCAGCCCCGCATCATCGATGATATCAATTTCAGACATTGGCGTTCCTCAAACAAAAATGGGCGGGATGGTCGCGGCAATCCAGCGCGCAATCATGCCCGCTTCAGGAAGTGCGTCAAATCGCCGTATAGCCGCCATCCACCGCCCAGGAGACACCCGTCACAAAGCTTGCTTTCGGGCTACAAAGCCATACCACCGCTTCGGCGATCTCCCCTGCCTTGCCCATGCGCGCCATTGGCACGCGCGCCAGAATGCGCCCACCGCGCCGGCGCATCGTCTCCTCGGTCATTGGTGTCTCGATATAGCCCGGACAGACCGCATTAACGCGGATGTTATCTTCGGCATGGTCAGCCGCCGCCGTCTTCGTGAGACCCACCACACCATGCTTTGCCGCAACATAGGCAGAGGAGGTAGCCGATCCGACCAACCCCAGGATCGAGGCGGTATTGATGATGACGCCGCCCGAACTCTGCGCACGCATTTGTGCCACTTCATGCCTCAGGCATAGCCAAACGCCAGTCAGGTTCACATCAATCAAGCGGCGCCATGCTTCGGGCGCGACATCCGCGATTTTCTGCCACCCGGCATTTACCTGATAAGGGGCGATGCCGGCATTGTTAAAGGCGCAGTCAAGGCTACCAAAGGCATCCACCGTCGCGGCGATCATGGCTTTTACCGCGTCATCATCCGTGACATCACAGGCGATGGCCAGGGCCTGGCCACCCATCGCCTCGATCTCGGTGACAGTGCTTTGTGCCGCCTCCTCCAGGATATCCGCCACCGCCACCCGCGCTCCCTCGCGCGCAAAAGCCAGGGCGGTAGCGCGCCCTATGCCAGAGGCGCCGCCAGTCACGAGCGCGCTCTTGCCCTCCAGATTGCGTGTCATGGTTCAGCCTTTTCTGTCTTGCGCCGGCGCTGATGCGTGGTGCGGCGCTGTAAAGCGCGGCAGGGCATCTTGGCAGGTCAGCGGTTTGAAGCTGGTAGGGGAATATTGTGTCATGGCGTGCCTCCGATCCGGATGCTCACCCGCCGCGCGGGTATCGGCAAGCCCGCCATCCCATGGCATAAGGCGGCGAGAACAAAGCGGAGAAACCCATGTCACGCAAAGTCATGATGATCACCGGCGCCGGGCGCGGCATTGGCGCGGCCACGGCCCGGATGGCCGCCGCCCGCGGCTACGACCTATGCCTGACGTATCAGCAGGATAGCGCCAGCGCCGAAGCCGTGCAGCGCGATTGCGAAGCCGCAGGCGCCAAGGTGCTTTTGCTGCAAGGCTCGGTCGAGGATGAGGCGCATGCGGTCGGCGCCTTTGAAGCGGTTATGAAGCATTTCGGGCGCATTGATGTGCTGGTGAATAACGCCGGCGGCACAGGCCCGCGCGGGCGGCTTGAGACCATCACCCATGCCGGCTGGGCCAATACCATGGGCGCCAATGTCACCGGCCTTGCCATGTTCTGCCGGGAAGCGGTCAAGCGCATGTCCACCAAGCAGGGCGGCAAAGGGGGGGCGATTGTGAATGTTTCCTCCCGCGCCTCCGAACTCGGCAGTGCGGGCGAATATGTGCATTACGCGGCGAGCAAGGCAGCGGTGGATACGCTCACCATCGGCCTTGCCCGCGAAGTGGCGCAGGAAGGCATGCGGGTGAATGCGGTCAATCCCGGCCTGATTGAAACCGAAATCCATGCCCGTGGCGGCGCGCCGGATCGGCTCGCACGGCTTGGGCCGCTCGTGCCCATGGGCCGGCCCGGCAAGCCCGAGGAAGTGGCGGAATGCATTCTGTTCCTGGCGTCCGACGCGGCTTCCTATGTGACCGCTTCTTGCATGCAGGTGGGGGGCGGGCGCTGATCCCGCACCTTTCCTTAACCGGAAAGGCATAAAATGGTGTTGTCATGACAGCACGACGCTTTGACGCAGTGGTGATTGGTGGCGGGCTGGTGGGGTCCGCCATTGCCTGGGGCCTCAGGCGCGAAGGGCTGTCTGTTGCGCTGCTGGATGAGGGTGACGCTGCCTATCGCGCCAGCCGCGGCAATTTCGGCTTGGTTTGGGTACAATCCAAGGGGCTTGGCGCACCCTGGTATCAGCGCTGGACACGCCAATCGGCTGAAAGCTGGGCTGAATTGGCGAATGATCTGGCCAAGCAAACCGGCCAATCCCTTGGCCTTGCCCAGCCGGGCGGGTTGCATCTGTGTCTTTCTGATCGAGAAATGAAGGAACGCGCTGAGCGGCTGGAACAGATGAAGCGCGAAGCGGGCAATTACGGCTTTGAATACCGCATGCTGGATGCGCGGGAAGCGCGAGAGATGCTTCCAGGCCTTGGTCCCGCCGTAGTGGGCGCTTCCTTCACGCCTTATGATGGGCATGTCAGCCCGTTGGCACTACTGCGCAGCCTGCATCACGGTTTTACCACGCTTGGCGGGGTTTATCTGCCAAATGTGAAGATCACGGGTATCGCAACGGCACCGCGCAATTTCCTGCTGGAAACCAATCTTGGCACCATCCAGGCGGAACGTGCGGTGCTGGCCGCCGGCCTCGGCAATGCAACGCTTGCGTCCCATTTCGGGTTGAAGGCGCCGGTGCGTCCGCAGCGCGGCCAGGTGCTGGTGACGGAACGCACGCGCGCTGCTTTGCCCATGCCCACCACCACCATTCGCCAAACCGGTGAGGGCAGCATCATGCTGGGCGATAGTGTGGAGGAAGTTGGGTTCGATACACGCCAGACCCAGCCGGTGATGGCGGAGATTGCCCATCGTGCGGCGCTTTGCTTTCCCTGGATTGGCAAGCTGAATGTGGTGCGGGCCTGGTCAGCTTTGCGCGTCATGTCACCCGATGGCCTGCCGATCTATGACCAGTCCGAGACCCTACCCGGCGCCTATACCGCCAATTGTCATTCCGGCGTCACGCTGGCCGCGGCACATGGCAAGCTGCTGGCACCCATGATTGCGCGCGGCGCACTTGATCCTTTCCTAGCGCCGTTTTCGGCTGAACGCTTTTGATGTTTCGCACGCGCCCCGATCATCGGCCCGAAACCGTGCAGGTTTTTGTCGAAGGCCGCGCTTTGATGGTGCCGGAAGGCAGCAGCGCCGCCGCCGCCATTCTGATTTCGGGCCTTTCTTCAATCCGCGAAACGCCGGTATCCGGCAGCCCGCGCCTGCCCTGGTGCATGATGGGCGTTTGCTTCGATTGCCTGGCAGAAATTGATGGTGTCGCGAACCGGCAAGCCTGCATGGTGCCGGTCTCAGCAGGCATGCGGATCGCCCGCCAGCACGGCGCGCGGGAGGTGCGGCGATGAGCCTGGTGCCCGTGAAAGCCGCCGAGGCGCCGCGCAAATTCGATTTGGCCATTGTAGGTGCCGGGCCTGCCGGCATGGCGGCGGCGATGACGGCGCGGGAATGCGGGCTTTCCGTGTTGGTGGTGGATGAAAACGCCGCACCTGGCGGGCAGGTATTTCGCGCTGCCGAATTGGCCGGCGCCGATCCTGCACTGGCACGCGACATGGCGCCCGGGCTTGAATTGATCGCGCGGTTTCGCGCTTTGGATATCGCCTATCGTCCCGGCACCACGCTTTGGATGCTGGAACCGGATACCGGCACGCTTTCCCTCACGCGCCAGGGTGAGACACTGGAAGTCACGGCTGATCGCATTCTGCTTGCCACCGGTGCGCAGGAAAGGCCGGTGCCAATTCCGGGCTGGACTCTGCCTGGCGTGATGAGTGCGGGCGCCGCGCAAATCGCGCTGAAAACTGCAGGCATGGTGCCATCGGGCAAGGTGGTGCTGGCGGGGCAGGGGCCGCTGATGTGGTTGCTCGCCAATCAATTGATCCGCGCGGGGGTTATGCCTGTGCTGGTGGAAACGCGCACCCAGCCCATTCTGCGGACGGCGCTGGAGGCGGGTGGTATTTTCAGCGGCTTTGCGCAGCTTGCCAAGGGCATTGGCTTGATCCTGAAGGCGCGTCAGGCCGGGATGCGGGTGATCTCGGGTGCGCGGCATTTGCGCGCGGAAGGCAGCGCGCGTGTCCAGGCGCTGCGCTTTGAAGGCGGCGTTGAGCCTTGCGATACGCTTTTGCTGCATGAAGGCGTGATTCCTGCGACGCATATCTCCATGGCGATTGGGCTGGAACATGGCTGGGATGCGCGGCAGCTTTGCTGGCGGCCCAAGCTGGATGTCTTTGGCGCATCATCCCATGCGCGCATTGCGGTCGCGGGCGATGGCGCGGTGATTGGCGGCTGGGAAGCAGCGGTTGCGGCGGGGCAATTGGCTGCTTTGGATGCGGGGCTTCGGCTTGGGCGCATTTCGCGCGCGGATCGGGATTTCCGTGCGGAAGCCAGCGCGGATGCGCTATTGCAGGCGCGCGCGCTCAGGCCTTTTCTTGATGCGCTTTATGCGCCTTCGCAGGAAATCCTGGCGCCGCCTGAAGAATCCACCATCATCTGCCGGTGTGAGGAAGTGACCGCAGGCTCACTCCGCTGGGCAGCGGCGATTGGCGCGACCGGTCCCAACCAGGCCAAGGCCTATCTGCGCTGCGGGATGGGGCCCTGCCAAGGGCGGCTTTGCGGCCCGACCGTGGCGGCGGTGATTGCCGAAACCCGAAACGTGCCGGTGGAGGAGGTGGGGCATCTCCGCCCCCGTGCGCCCTATAAGCCCATCACCGTGCAGGAACTGGCTAGCGCGCAGCAGCGCGTTGATAGTCTTCCCTGAAGAATAC
>CALRPR020000053.1:0-25062 GCA_943370125.1 Allobosea thiooxidans
TGACCAAGTGGCTTTGGATGTCCGGCTTTGGGTGCGTGATGCGATTGATGGGCTTTCCGGGCAGATCACAGATGTGATGCGCGCCTTGGTGGCGCGGGCGGAAGAACATGCCGGCAGCGTCATGCCCGGCTTCACCCATTTGCAGCCGGCGCAGCCCGTGACCTTTGGCCATCACATGCTGGCTTATGTTGAAATGCTGTCGCGTGATCTCTCACGCCTTGCGGATTGCCGGGCGCGGCTGAATGAAAGCCCCTTGGGTGCGGCGGCTTTGGCCGGCACGGGTTTCGCGATTGATCGGCACATGACCGCCAAGGCTTTGGGCTTTGATCGGCCGATGAGGAACAGCCTGGATGCCGTGGCCTCCCGCGATTTCGCCGCCGAATTCCTGTTCTGCTGCGCCATGTGCAACACGCATTTGTCCCGCCTCGCGGAAGAAATCGTGATCTGGACCAATCCCTATTTCGGCTTTGTGAAACTGTCGGATGCCTTCACCACGGGCAGTTCCATCATGCCGCAAAAGCGCAACCCGGATGCGGCGGAACTTGTGCGCGGCAAGACGGGCCGTGTGTTGGGCGCGCTGATGGGGCTGATGACGGTGATGAAGGGCCTGGCGCTGACCTATTTCAAGGATATGCAGGAAGACAAGGAAGGCATTTTCGATGCCGCCGAAACCCTGACCCTGTCGCTCGCCGCCACTGCCGGCATGGTGCGGGATATGAAGCCGCAAACCGAACGCCTGGCCGCCGCTGCCGGGGCAGGGTTTTCCACCGCGACCGATTTGGCGGATTGGCTGGTGCGCAGCCTGAAAATGCCTTTCCGCGATGCGCATCACGTCACTGGCACGCTGGTCGCCAAGGCCGAAGCGCGCGGCGTTGATCTTTCCGGTCTGACGCTAGCGGAAATGCAGGCTGTGGAACCGCGCATCACCCAGGGCGTGTTTGATGTGCTGACGGTTCAAGCCTCCGTCCGGTCGCGCACATCCTATGGCGGCACGGCACCGGCCAATGTCACCGCCATGGCTGCCGAATGGAAGGCCAGGCTGGCATGAGGCTTGGCGCGCGATCCCTGTTGCTGCTGCTGGCGGTGGCCTTCCTGGCCACGGCCTGTGGCCGCATGGGGCCAATCCGCCCGCCCGGCCCCGCCGAGGAAGTCACCCATCCTCGGCAATACCCAAATCGCTGATCGGGCACTTTCCCGCTTGCGATAATCCGCGCGCATCACGACAATAGGGGGATGGCCGCCCCCGTACTCGCCCTTGATCCGGGCTCTGACCCGTCCTTCGCCGAATTGCTGGCACAGCGCCCGCAACTGACGCGCCATGCGCATGATGGGCTGGTGATGGAAGATGTGCCGCTGGCACGCATTGCCGAGGTGGTTGGCACGCCAACTTGGGTCTATTCCGCCGGTACTTTGCGCCGCCGTGCGCGGGCATTGCGCGCTGCCTTGGCCGATGCCGGGCTGACGGCGAGCGTGCATTTCGCCACCAAGGCCAATGACAATCTTTCGGTGCTGGCGCTGCTGGGCCGCGAAGGGCTTGGCGCTGATGTGGTGAGTGAAGGCGAATTGCGTGGCGCACGTGCCGCCGGCATTCCCGCCAGCGCGATTGTCTTTTCCGGTGTTGGTAAATCCGAACGCGAAATCCGCCTGGCGCTTGCTGAAGGCATCATGCAGATCAATGCCGAAAGCATTGAGGAAATTGATATGATTTCCGCGATCGCCGCCGGCATGGGGCGCACCGCGCCGGTGGCCATTCGCGTCAATCCGGATGTGGATGCGAAGACCCACGCCAAGATCACCACTGGCCGCAGCGAGAATAAATTCGGCGTCGCTTATGATGATGCGCTGACGCTTTACGCGCGCATGGCCGCGCTGCCCGGCATTCGCCCGATTGGCATCGCAACCCATATCGGCAGTCAGATCACAATTGGCATGGGTGCTTATCGCGCTGCCTATGCGCGCTTGGCGGAATTGGTGCGGGCCATTCGCGCGCAAGCGCTGCCGATTGAGCGTGTGGATTGCGGCGGTGGGCTTGGCATTGCCTATCGCGATGAAATCGCGCCCGCGCCGGCGGCCTTGGCCGGGGCGATCAAGGCGGAACTCGGCGCGCTTGGGCTGCCGGTCATGCTGGAACCGGGGCGCTGGATTGCCGGCCCGGCGGGGGTGCTGCTGTCTCGTGTGATTCTGCAAAAGCAGGGCACGGCGCGGCGCTTTGTGGTGCTGGATGCGGCGATGAATGACCTGCTGCGCCCGGCCATGTATGATTCCTGGCATGGCATTCTGCCGGTCTCGCCCGCCGCTTTGGTCGCGCCACTTGCGCCCGCGGATGTGGTTGGCCCCGTCTGCGAAAGCAGCGATTGCTTCACGCGCGACCGCGCTTTGCCCGATTTGCCGCCGGGCGCCTTGGTTGCCTTGCTCGATACCGGGGCTTACGGCGCCACCATGTCTTCCACCTATAACGCGCGCCCCTTGGCGGCCGAGGTTTTGGTCGATGGCGCGCGCTTCGCCGTGGTGCGGGACAGGCAATCCTATGAGGCACTGCATGCCGGCCAGCGTGTTCCGGAATGGCTAATGGAATGACAGAATCGCCGGGGAAAGCGCCGCGTGAAGACCGGGGCCTCGGTGCCTTGGGCTTGAAGCTCGGCCTATCTCGGCTCGCGCTTTGGTGGGAGGGGGCCTGGCGCGCGCTTTGGCCGCCGCTTGGTGTGCTCGGCGTCTTTTTGGTGCTGGCCTTTACCGGGCTGCTGCCCACGCTGCCGCCCGCTTTGCATTTGCTGATCCTGATCGGTTTTGCCGCCACGCTTGGGTATTTTGGCTATCACGCCGCGCAGGGGCTGCGCGCGCCCGCGCAAGATGCGGCGGCGCGGCGCTTGGAACGTGATTCTGGCTTGGCGCATCGCCCACTTGCCGTATTGGCGGATCGCCCCGCCGGGGATGACCCCATGGCGCAGGCGCTGTGGCAGGCGCATCGAGACCGCGCGGTGGCGCAGCTTGGGCGGCTGAGCGTGGCGCGCCCTTCCCCCGGGCTGGCGGCACGAGACCCGCGTGCACTGCGCGCCGCCGTACTGGTCGCTTTGGTGGCCAGCCTTGGCATGGCTGGGCGAGAGGCGCCGGAACGGCTGCTCGCCGCCCTTGTGCCCCCATTCGCGGAACCAGCTTCCGCGCCAGCCACCTTGGCCGCACGGTTTGAAGCCTGGGTGACGCCGCCCGCCTATACCGGCGCGCCACCGCAATTCCTGAAGGCTGAGGGTGGCGCAGTGGCGGTGCCGACGGGTAGCCGGCTGCACATGGTGTTCTCAGGCAGCGCCAGCCCGCCGGAATTGCGCCTGGGGGGTGCGGCCCATGCCTTTGCGCGCATGGATGCGCAAAGCCACGCGCTGGAACTGCCCCTGACCGAAGGCGGCGCCTTGGTGCTGAAGCGCGATGGGCGCGATGTGGCGCAATGGGCGCTGACGATTACCCCCGATGCGCCGCCGATGGTTGCCTGGGACCCCTCTCCCGCACGCGCGGGTCGGGGACTGGGGCTCCGCCTGCCTTGGAAGGCTGAAGATGATTGGGGCTTGGTGGCGCTGCGGGTTGAATTGCGGCTGAAGCAAAGGCCCTCTGCCCCACCGGTGACGCAGGATATGCCCTTGCCCGGCGGCGCGCCGCGCCAGGCGCAGGGGGCGGCGCAGCATGATTTCTCGGCGCATCCTTGGGCCGGGCTGGAAGTGGAAGCGCGGCTTTTTGCGCGCGATGGCGCGGAACAGGAAGGCAAATCCGAAGGCGCGTTTCTGGTCCTGCCGGAACGGCGCTTTTCGCACCCAGTCGCGCAGCAATTGATCGCTCTCCGTCGCGCGCTGTCTCTTGACCCCAGCGCACGCGAACCCGCACGGCGCGAATTGGACCGCGTCACCAATGCGCCCGAAGCTTTCGAACATGATACGGGCATGTACCTGACGCTGCGTTCTGCCCGGCATCGGCTGATGCGCGACCGGCGTGATGAAGCCGTGCCGGAAGTGCAGCAAATCCTTTGGGATATCGCGGTTGCTCTAGAAGAAGGCCGCACGGACCGCAGCGCCCGCGCTTTGGCCCAGGCGCGTGAAGCGCTGCGTGAGGCTTTGGAGGAAGCGCGCCGCGAGAACGCCGAGGCCAACCCAGAACGCAGCCCAGAAGAACGCGCCGAACAACGCGCCGAGTTGCAGCGCCGCATTCAGGAATTGCGCGAAGCGATTCGCCGCCACCTGGAAGCCCTCGCCGAGCGTATGCAGCGCGAAAATAATGAAGCGTTGGCCTACGACCCGCAGCAGCGCGTGTTTGATCGCCGGGAACTGGAACGCCGCACCCGCCGACTGGAAGACGCTGCGCGTGATGGCCGGCAGGAAGATGCCGACCGCGAAATGGCCGAGCTTGAGGAAATGCTGCAAGCCCTTGAAGAAGGCCGCACCAGCCGGGCCGAGGATCGTCAACGCCAACAACGCCAACGCGGCCAGCAGCAGATGGGCGCGCTTCAGGACATGGTACGGCGGGAGGCGGAAATGCTGGACCGTGCGCATCGCCGCAGTGGAGAGCAGGAAAATACGCGGAATGATGCGCGCCGGCCACCGCCGCCCCGCCCGCAAACGCCCGAAGCGCGTGAAGAAGCCGCGCGGGATGCGCGCACGCAACGCGCGCTGCGCCGCGCGCTGGGTGAATTGATGCAGCAAGTGGGCGAATTGACCGGTGATGTGCCGGCGCCCTTGGGCGAGGCGGACCGCGCCATGCGTGATGCGGCGGAGGCACTCGGTGAAGGGCGGGACCCGCGCGGCGCGCAGCAACAGGCGATCCGAGCGCTGACGGAAGGCGGGCGGCAAATGTCGCAGCGCATGCAGCGCCAATTCGGCCCGCCGCAACCTGGCGAAGGTGAAGGCGAAGGAGAGGGCGAGGGCCAGGGAATGGCCGGCGGCCAGCAAGGCGGCGAAGGGCAGGGCCAGGAAAACCAGCTTGGCGAAGGCCGTGACCCGCTTGGGCGCGACCGCCGCGAAACTGGCGGTTCAGCCCAGGATAATGCCGGCGATACTTTGGTGCCGGGCGAAGCGGAACGGCTGCGGTCCCATCAATTGCAGCAGGAACTCCGCCGCCGCGGCGCGGAACGTGAACGCGCGCCGGTTGAGTTGGACTATATTGATCGGCTGCTTAGGCGGTTTTGAGGCAGGCGCGCTCCGCGTTTGGTCGCATTTTCCGAGTCGCCAAGTGATGCCACTTGGCTTGAAAATGCTTCACGGAAACACCCGCGCCCAATCTTCCCGCATGGATACCACCTGCCAACCACGCGCCGGCGCGGCATCCAAAGCGCGCGCCAGGCGCCCGATATGGCTTTCGCGGTCATAGGCGAATTCACGTTCAGCATCATCATGGCGAATGATCATGCCGAAGCGTTGCCCCGCGCCTTCCGTGGTGTAGCGCAGCATCTCAAAATCACCATCGGAATTGCCAAAGGCCGCAATCGGGCGACGGCCGATATGGCGCGCAATGCCAATCGGCTTGCCCGGGCCATCATCAATGAAATCCACGCGCGGTTCACGCAACAGCGTCAGGCGCCCGGCATCTTCCGTCACCTTCAGCGCAAAGCTTGACCCCACAATATGCTGCGGCGGAATGCCGTAGGTTTCCTCCGCAAAGGCGCGCACGAATTCAACGCCGCCGCCCGAGACGATGAAGTTCGTGAAGCCCGATGCGCGCAGAAAGCGCAGCACTTCCAACATCGGCTGATAGACCAGCGCAGTATAGGGGCGGTTCCATTTCGGATGCCGTGCGGTCTTCAGCCAATCAGCGGCGATGCGCTGAAATTCCTCGGGCGAATTGCCGGCCATGGCAGCGCCGCCCAGACGCATGAGCCCTTCACTGCCACCCGCCATGGCGCCATGCAGATCGCCCGCAATGGCCGCACGAAAAACCGCATCCTGCTGCCAGGCGGGGTTTTGCGGCGCCAAGGTGCGAATGCGATCCAGCATGAAGATAAGCTGCGGATAGGCCGGCTGTTCCACCCAAAGCGTGCCGTCATTATCGAACACCGCAATACGCTCGGCGGGCGGGACAAATCCCGCGCTGCCTTCGCGCGTGACGGTAGCAACAAAATCCAGCAGCGCGCGCTTGCGCGGGCCTTCGCGCCAGGAAGGCAGCAGGTCCGCGCCCTGCGCAAGAGCCGCGGCCGGCAATGCTGCTATCATCACGCCGAATGTACGGCGGCCAAGATGCGGTATTGATGTTTTCATCTCATTCTCCCCTGCGCGTGACGCATCGCCAGATCAAAAGGTGAAATTCAACGCCAGGAATGGGCCACCAAAGGATAAATCCTGCACCAGATTCTTGCTGTTTTGCTCATAGGAAAGATGCCGATACCCAAGCGCGACACCGCCCCAGCTGAATTGGTATCCAAGCCCGGCGGAAGCCTGCCAAGTGAGCGTTGAACTGCCCGTGCCGATATCGAAAGCATAGGGCGCATAAAACCCATCGCCGATAACAAGGCGCCCACGCATGCCGATGATGCCATCGAACAAGGTGGCACTGTCACTCAGCTTCGCATTGCGGCTGAAACTGGCGGAACCGCCCGGCGCAGTCACATCGCCGGCAAGGCGAATATTGGTTTCTGAATTCAACGAAAACAGCCGAAAACCGCCAACGATATCCGCATGGCCCCAATCCCCTTGCGTGACGGTATAGCCACCCATCAGGGTCCATAGGCTGCCACTCAAGGAAGATTCCGTGCCGCGATCAAGATTGGCCCCAACGCCAGCATTGCCGCCACCGCCGAAGTTCACATCGCGGAGTTTGCTGCCAGTAGCGCCAAGATCGAGGTAGATGAAATCTGTCAGCACGGAATAACGCTGATAGCGCGCTTCGGCGGCGATCATTGCCGCGAAATTGAGCGCTTCCAAGATGCTGGCGCCATCCTTGCTGACATCAGCGGAACCCGACCCCGATTGCGTCGGAAGCTGATAACGCAGCGTGCCATCAATGGATGGCACCCAGGCATAGGGTGTTACGGAAAATTGCCATCCTGGTTCCGCACGCGGCACAGTTTGCGCCTGTGCTGGCAGGATAAGGGCCGAGAGCAGTAGCCAAAGCGACGCGGACAAAAGGCGCGCAGAAGTCGCTTTGTAATGCCCGCAAGGCAATGTTTTCGGGAGGTGCTGAATCATCTTATCGACCTCGAGTCTTTTCCTGCCAATCCACTGGCAATGCACCGCGCCATGAAAAACCCATGGCGCGGCGTCTCATGCCAGTCTAATTCGCCGAACCGCGGCGTAGCCTTTCCATCGCATCGCCCAGGCTGAAGCTGCCCGGCCGTTGCCGTGGCGGGAAATCCTTGAAGCTTTCAAGGAAGCGCCCGACATAGACCTGCGCCGGCACCAGCGCGAAGGCGCGTTCCACCCGCCAGCGACCATAATTCAAGGATTCAGTCGCACGTTCAAACGGATCAGCGCGCAGATTGAACAGCATGGGCAGGCGGAGCGGCGTGAAGTTCCGCTCCCAAACCTCAAGCCCATGATGTTCCTGGATCATGAAGTGCAGCTTCCAATGATCGTAGCGGAGCGCTGCCAAATCACCATCATCAGTAAAGTAGAACATCTCCCGCCGCGCGCCGGGGCCGGTGCCAGTCAGCAATGGCAATTGGTTATAGCCATCCAGATGCACCTTATAATCGCGCCGGCCAGCCCGATGACCCGCCAGTAGCTTTTCCTTGATCTGCGGTTCACCCGCAGCGGCCAGAAGTGTGGGCAGCCAATCCTGATGCGAGAAGATATCGTTCAACACCTGGCCGGGCTGAATGCGGCCGGGCCAACGCACCATGCTGGGCACGCGGAAGCCGCCTTCCCAGGCGGTGGCCTTTTCACCACGGAAAGGCGTGGCGCCACCATCGGGCCAGGTCATCACTTCAGCGCCATTGTCGGTGCTGTAGATCACGATGGTGTTTTGCGTAATGCCAAGATCATCAAGCTTCTTGAGCAATTGGCCGACATGGCCATCATGTTCCACCATGCCATCAGGATAAACGCCAAGCCCGGTCTTGCCCTGGCTTTCCGCCTTCAGCCGCGTCCAGATATGCATGCGCGTGGAATTGAACCAGGTGAAGAAGGGCTTATTGGCACGGTGCTGCCGATCAATAAAATCCAGTGACGCGGCCAGGAATTCCTCATCCACTGTTTCCATGCGCTTCATGGTCAGCGGGCCGGTATTTTCGATCCGCTGCGTGCCATCCGCATTGGCCCAGGTCTTCAAAACGCCACGCGGGGCGAAGCGATCACGAAAGCGCGGGTCACGCGGGTAGTCGGGATTTTCTGGCTCATCTTCTGCGTTCAGGTGATAGAGCGAGCCGAAGAACTCATCGAAGCCATGCATGGTGGGCAAATGCTCATCACGATCGCCCAGATGGTTCTTGCCGAATTGACCGGTGGCGTAGCCCATCGCCTTCAGCAGCACGGCAATGGTCGGGTCTTCCGCGCGCATGCCTTCCGGTGCACCGGGCAGGCCCACCTTGGAAAGGCCCGTACGCAAGGGGCTTTGGCCGGTGATGAAGGCGGAACGGCCGGCGGTGCAGGAATTTTCGCCATAGGCATCCGTGAAGATCGCGCCTTCTTTGGCGATGCGATCAATATTGGGCGTGCGATAACCCATCATGCCCATGTTGTAGGCCGAGATATTGGACCAGCCGATATCATCGCCGAAAATCACCAGAATATTTGGCCGGCCCTGAGGGGCGGCCGGGCGCGCAGGGGTGGCTGACTGCTGCTGAGCCTGCGCCATCTGCACGCCCCCCATAACGCCAGCGGCAAGCCCTGCGGCCCCGCCCAGCAGCATATTTCGGCGTGACGGGCGTTGATTATCTTGGCTCATGTGATCTGTTTTCCTGTTGTTTCGATTATGGGCGGCGGATGCAGCGAAAGCCGATATGGCTCATGCCGGTATCCACCATTTGGGCATGACGCGCGGCGGGCCGGTAGCGTCTGCAATAGGATGGCGCGCAAAGGAAGGAACCGCCCTTCACGACCTTGCGCGGAATGCGAATGGCGGGCTGAAGGGGATCGAAGGAAGCCTCCATGCCCGGCCCGCGCGGATTTTCGGCAACGCAGCAGGGGCTTTCCGGATCGGCGGTGTGCTGCGCGCCCCACCAATCCACGGTCCATTCCCAGACATTGCCGCAAACCTCATGAAGCCCGTAGCCATTGGGCGGGAAGCTCTGCACCGGGCAGGTGCCGGTGAAGCCATCGGTTTCGAAATTGCGCCAGGGGAAGGGGCCCTGCCAGGTATTGGCCAGGTGCACACCACCCGGCGCCAATTCATCACCCCAGGCGAATTCAGCAACTTCCAACCCACCGCGCGCGGCAAATTCCCATTCCGCTTCGGTGGGCAACTCCTTGCCGGCCCAGGCGGCGTAAGCGGCGGCGTCTTCAAAGGCGACATGCACCACGGGGTGATCTTCCCGCCCCGTGATGTCACTGCCCGGCCCTTCCGGCGCGTGCCAGCAGGCGCCCTTGGTCCAATGCCACCAATGGCGGATGTCGCGCGTATCCACCGGGCCATCTGTCATGCGGAACACGAGTGCGCCGGGCAACAGCATATCGGCTGGCGCACCAGGATAAAGCGTGGGGTCAAGCGGGCGTTCGGCAATAGTCTTATGGCCAGTGGCCGCGACAAAACGAGCAAAATCCTGGTTCGTCACCGCGGTCTGGTCCATCCAAAAACCCTCTACCGTCACATTATGGCTGGGCCTTTCTTCGGGATAATGCCGGTCCGAGCCCATAAGGAAAGTGCCACCTGGTATCCAGGCCATGGCCGCGCCTTCACACCCCTGCCCGGGCCGGTTGGGGCCGTCCATCATGCTAATGATCCACTACTTAGGCGCATTCATCTTCCCAAATACTGCCACCTTTGCGAGGAATCGGGTTAATACCTTTTTGGCAATCTAAAATTCTACCGGTGATATATGATTGAGGTTCGAGAGCTTCGGCTGGTCAAGGCAATTGACGATCACGGCAGCCTGGTGCGCGCCGCACGGGTGATGGGCATTGCGCAGCCTGCCATGACCCGCGCACTCGCGCGGCTGGAAGCGCGGCTGCGCGGCAAGCTGTTTGAACGCAGCCGGCGCGGCGTGATTGCGACCGATCTGGGCCGCGCCATCATCGCGGAAGGCAGCGCCATTCTGGACAGTCTGGAACGGCTGGACCGGCATTTGGCCGAAGCGCGCGGCACCCAGACCCATGATTTGGATGTAATTGCCGGTGCCTATATGGCCGAGACAATCTGCCTTACCGCCGCGGCGCGCATGCTGTCCGCCTTTCCCAATACACGGGTCAGGCTGGTTTCCGCCAATTGGACGGAAGTGCCCCCCGCAATCCTGGAACGCGAAGCGCCCATCGGTTTGATGGATCTGCGTGGCTTCGTGGCTGATCCTGCCTTGGTGGTAGAAAAGCTGCGTCCTCAGCCCGCGATTTTCGTCGCACGTGCTGGCCACCCTTTGGCTGAGCGCGGCAGTGTGAGCCTGGCGGATATCATGTCCTATCCGCTGGCCTTTATTGGTCGCGCCCCGCGCGAAGTGCAGGCGCCGCATGTCGCAGCACGGGAGGAAGCGCGCCGCCTGGGCCAGCCACATCCGGCCTTTCCCGCGCTGGTGCATGAAAGCCCGACAGTCACGCTGAAACTGCTGCCGCAATGCGATGCCGTTGCTGGGGTGAGCGTGACCATGGCGATGGAGGCTCTGCGCCACGGGGATATCGTGGCCCTGCCCTGGCAGCGCGCCCCTTGGGCTTCGATCCACCCCGGCATCATTACGCTCCGCAACCGCGCCCTTGGCGCGGCGGAGCAAGCATTTCTGGAACTGATCCGCGAAGCGGATCAGAAAGCGGAGGATGAGGCGCTTGCTTGGTGCGCGGCACAGGGGGTGCCGAGCGGGTGTGGGTGATCGGATTAGGTGGATGCCAAGTTGGGTTCAGATCAAATTGCGTCTTAGAGTTCAAACGCCTGGACGAAGACTTCTTCACCGAAGAATAGCCCACCGCCTCCGTATCGGCGGGGTCCGGGGTAACACTGTTACCCCGGCGGGGGGCGGGGGCAGCGCCCCCGCTTCGCCCTCAATTATCCAAAAACGACCTTAGCTTCCGGCTGCGGCTTGGATGTTTCAGTTTGCGCAGCGCCTTGGCTTCAATCTGGCGGATGCGTTCGCGTGTTACGTTGAATTGCTGGCCCACTTCTTCCAGCGTGTGATCCGTATTCATGCCAATACCAAAGCGCATGCGCAGCACGCGTTCTTCGCGCGGGGTCAGGCTGGCCAGCACGCGTGTGGTTTGTTCGCGCAGATTGGATTGGATCGCGGCATCAATCGGGATGATCGCGTTCTTGTCTTCAATGAAGTCGCCTAGGTGGCTGTCTTCCTCATCCCCGATCGGGGTTTCAAGGCTGATCGGTTCCTTCGCGATTTTCAGCACCTTGCGCACTTTCTCAAGCGGCATGCCGAGCTTTTCGGCCAGTTCTTCCGGCTGAGGTTCGCGCCCGATTTCATGCAGCATCTGGCGTGATGTGCGCACCAGCTTATTGATGGTTTCAATCATGTGCACGGGGATGCGGATGGTGCGCGCCTGATCTGCGATGGAACGGGTGATCGCTTGGCGGATCCACCAGGTCGCATAGGTGCTGAACTTGTAGCCACGGCGATATTCGAACTTATCCACCGCCTTCATCAGGCCGATGTTGCCTTCCTGGATCAAATCCAGGAATTGCAGGCCGCGATTGGTGTATTTCTTGGCGATGGAGATAACAAGGCGCAGATTGGCCTCGATCATTTCCTTCTTCGCCTGGGTCATGTCGCGTTCGCCGCGCGACACGGTGGCATAAACCCGTTTGAATTCCGCCACTGGCAGGCCGGTTTCATTGGCAGCTTCGCTGATGCGCGTGCGGATTTGTTCAACCTCAGTGCCGTATTTCGCGACAAAGGGCTTCCAGCCCTTGCCCGGCAGATTACCAACGCGTTCCAGCCAGGCAGGGTCCATTTCGCTGCCGCGCCATTGCGTCAGGAATTCATCGCGCTTGACCTTTTGGCTATCGGCCAGGCGCAGCACCTGGCCTTCCATCGTGGTCATGCGGCGGTTCAGCGTTTTCAGCTGATCAACCAATTCTTCGATGCGGTTATTGTGCAAGTGCACTTTTTCAACCAGCGTGATCAGTTCCTGGCGGAGCTTTTCGTAATTCTTCTCGCCGCGCAGCGCCAATTCCTCGCCCGAGGTAAAGGCTTCCATGCGCTTGGAACTCAGCTTTGAAAGCTTCGCGTAGATAGCTTCGATCTGCTCGAAATTGGCGAGCACTTCCGGCTTCAGTTTTTCTTCGAGTGCGGAGAGTGAAAGCCCAAGGCCTTCACCTTCCTCACCTTCTTCGAATTCTTCAACTACGGCGGCGGCGGCTGAAGCCGCGGCGTCGGGGCTGCCGGCGGATTGGGTTGCTTCCAGGTCAATAATGTCGCGCAGCAGCATGCGGGGCGGTGTTTGGCGCACCGCTTCATGCCAGCGCAAAATCGCCCTGAAGGTCAGCGGGCTTTCGCACAAGCCGCCGATCATCATATCGCGCCCGGCTTCGATCCGCTTGGCGATGGCAATTTCGCCTTCGCGGGACAGCAATTCAACACTGCCCATTTCACGCAGATACATGCGGACAGGGTCATCGGTGCGCCCGACGCTTTCCTCATCCACATTGCCGCTGGCTTCTTCTTCTTCCTCACCATCCGCGCGCGTCGCGGGCTTGACCAACGCGCCTTCACCTTCTTCCGCTTCTTCCGCTTCGGATACGGTGATGCCGGCTTCGCTCAGCATTGCCATGGTGTCTTCGATCATTTCCGAAGACACTTGTTCGGAAGGTAGTACGGCGTTGATTTCGTCTACCGTGACATAGCCGCGTTCCTTGCCGCGGGCGATCAGCTTCTTCACCGCCGCTGACTGGATGTCGAGCATCATGCCCTCCACCTGTTCGTCGCGGGCTTCGACTGGTTCCGCCCCTGCCGCCGCTTTCGTCGCCATGCCTTACCACTCCGTTCAATTGCGAAAGGCATCCGGCGCCCCGGATGCCCGCGCAAATAGCCTCTACTACTAGGGCGTTGCCGCCGCCCCTTCGGCCAGATCGGCCGCATCTTCCCCTCGGCGCAAGGCACCAAGGGCTTCCGTCAGGCGGATCAGCCTTTGCTGTGCCGCCGGGTCATTCGTGGCGGCCAGGCTTTCCTGTGCCGCTTTCTGGTCTTCAAGCAAAGCCGCCTCTCCGCGCAGCCTCAGGAAGAAATGCCAGAAGCCTTCCTCTACCTCCCGCGGGAGCGCATCTGGGCGCGCCGCTTGGGGCAGGGCCTCGGCGCCAAGCGCCCAAGCCGCAGCATCTGCCAAACCTTCAGTTGCGAGGTGGGATAGCATTGCCTGAGAGTCAAGGCGCGATTCCGCCATGGGCCAGGAGAGAATCGAAGTTTGCAGCGCCTGCGCCGGCCCTTCGGGCAGGTCCAGCAGGCCCAAGGCTTCTTCGATCTGCGGTAGCAGCCAGGGATGGCGCAGCAAAATGGCGAGCAGGATGCGCGCCTGGGCCGCGCGGATCGTGGGTGCCACCATGGCCGGGCGGGCCACGCGCTGCGCGGGCGCGGCTTGGCCAGGCTGGCGGCGGCGCGTGGCGGCAAAGAAGCGATCGAGCAGTGCCTGGCGATATTCGCTGGCCAAGGCGCGGTCCGAAATGGTGGCGGCGGCGGCAACCAGGCGGTTGCGCGCGGCGGCGCGTTGTTCCGGGCTGGCGATGGCTTGGCCTTCCAAAAGCAGGCCGTAAAGCGCTTCTGATAAGGGGCGTGCCGCGTCCATCACCCCCTGAAAGGCCGCCTTGCCGCCCTTGGCGATCAGCGTATCGGGGTCTTCCCCCGCCGGCAGGGTGGCCAGCTTCAGGCTGCGTTCAGCGCTGATCAGCGGCAATGCTGCTTCCGCCACGCGGGCGGCAGCGCGGGCGCCGGCGGCATCGCCATCAAAACACAGCACCGGTTCGGGCGACAGGCGCCATAATTCCTGCAACTGATCTTCCGTGAGCGCGGTGCCAAGCGGCGCCACCGCCCCGGTGAAGCCCGCCTGATGGAGTGCGATCACATCCATATAGCCTTCAACCGCCACCACCGAGGCGCCGCGAAAAGCGCCTTCCCGCGCGCGGTCCAGCCCGTAAAGCGCGTGGCGTTTGCGAAATAGCGGCGTTTCCGGGCTGTTGATGTATTTCGGCTGACCATCGCCCAGAATGCGCCCGCCAAAGGCTATAACCCGCCCGCGCCGGTCCCGGATGGGGAACATGACGCGGTTGAAGAAGAAATCGCGCGGCGCTTCATCGCCTTCGGGCGCCTTCAGCAGGCCGGCTTCGATCAATTGGCTGGGCTCAAACGCATCCTGCTTCAAATCCGCCTGCAAGGCGCCGCGCCCGGAACCAGCCCAGCCGAGGCCAAAGCCCTGGATGGTTTCCTCGGTCAGGCCGCGGCGGCGGAGGTATTCCAGCGCTGGCCGGCCTTCCGGTAGCCTGAGGCGACGCTGAAACGCCTCCATCGCTGCTTCCATGACCGTGTAGAGATCCCGCGCCTGCCGGGCGCGTTCGGCATCACGCGGGGCGAGTTTGGGCACATCGAGCCCCGCTTCGCCGGCGAGCCGTTCCACCGCTTCCATGAATTGCGCGCCTTCGGCCTGCATGACGAAGGTGACGGCATCCCCATGGGCGCCGCAGCCGAAGCAGTGGAAGTGGTCGTCATAGACGTAGAAGGACGGTGTCTTTTCCCCATGAAAGGGGCAGCAGCCCTTCCAGTTCCGCCCGGATTTGAGCAGCCGCGTCTTCCGCCCGATCAGACCGGGCAGGGGCGTGCGGGCGCGAAGCTCATCAAGGAAACCGGGGGGCAGGGCCATGGCGAGGGGGTAGGATATACCTTTGCAGGGAAAAGTGGACTCGGGCGGGCGGGATGAGAAAACACCCCCTATAATAGGGGAGAGTCTTTTGGTGCCTCGGCGCCGGTTTGCGCCTGGGCACCAGGGCGGCTATCCGAACCGGCAGATTTTTGAAGGAACGCGACCATGACCCCCGCCGAACGCGCCGCCGTGCAGGCGCATCTGCGCAAGCTTTTCAGCAACCCCCGCATTCAGGTGACCGCGCCAGACCGCCCCAAGGGCAGCGTGGAGCTTAAAATCGGCAATGAATTCATCGGCACCGTCCACCGCGATGCGGAAGATGGCGATGTTTCCTATGCCGTGCAGATTGTGGTGCTGGCGGAAGATTTGCAGGATAGTGATTGAAGCGCCTTGGGGCGCGAGTTAGCCCCCAAGCCGTGCCTTCACCATCGGCCCGGCCTTGGCCATATCTAAAGCCGCGGCGTGGCGGGATTTCAGCACCGCCATCACCTTGCCCATATCCTTGATGGAAGCGGCACCCGCTTCCGCCACCGCGGCATCAACCGCGGCGGCCATGGCGGCATCATCCATTTGCTGGGGCAGGAAGCCTTCAATCACGGCGATTTCGACTTCTTCCTTGGCCGCCAATTCAGGGCGATTGCCCTGGCGATACAATTCCACACTCTCCCGCCGGGATTTCGCCATGCCGCGCAGCATGGCAATCACCTGATCATCAGGCACGCCCGGGTCCTGCGGCGTCTTGCGCGCGGCGATATCCGTATCCTTCAGCTTGGCCATGATCATGCGGATGGTGGAGGTTGTGGCCGCATCCTTGGCCAGCATCGCGGTCTTCAAGGCATCGGTGAAACGGGCGCGGAGTTCCATGAGCGTATCCTTCAATCTAGGCCGCGCTTATAGCAAAGAGCGACGCTAGGGCCAGGGTGTAGGGGTTCACGCGGCCCTGATCGCCTCAATCAATTTCGGCTCGCGCGCCAGCAGCTTCATCAGCAGCAGCGTCGGGCGGCTTGGCTGCGCCTCGCCATGTTCGTATTTGTAGAAGCTATTGGGCGAACCCGTCAGCAAAAGGCTCGCATCTTTTTGCGTGAGACCCGCCGCCTTGCGTACCTGCTTCGCCAAATGCTTCACTGATGCAGCATATTCGGCTTTCATTTCTGCGAGTGCAGCATCCAACGGTGCCGCATCAGCACCCAGCAAAACGCCATCGCCATCGTCTTCGGGGAACCAGCCCGTGACCTGCACCACGCGGGTAAGTTCCATATAGGCCACAACCTCTCGCCGCTTGCGCCGACGCAGCAGGGCGCCGGTTTCGGGGTGGATCATGGTCTCGGGCGAGGGCATCCTATTTCTCCTTGAAAGACAAAAGCACGAATTCAGTCACAACCGCATCGGTGAATTTCAGATACAACAGCAAGCCATCATGCGGCACGTGATAGACATCCTGCCACTGGCGATGATCGCCCAGGCTGGTGGTGGATTTCACGAAATGCGCCTCCTGCATACTTGCCACCACCGCCGCCACATCATCCAAACCATAGCCGAGCGCGACGGCCGAACGCGCGGCTGTCATGGTGATCGCGCGCGCCCGCGCAAAAGCCGCCTTGAAGGCCGCAAGATCATGGCTTCGCTTCCGCTTATCCATGCGTCTTCATACAACCTTTAAGGTGGTTATGGCAAGCTCTTTTCCCCGCCCTTCGCCCCATAAAAAACCACCCAGGTTGCGAAATCGGCTGAGGTATCTTCAAACCGATGCGCCTCCCCCGCGCGCACGAAAAGCGCATCATGCGGGGCGAAGGCCACGCGTTCCGCGCCACGGCGGAACCAGCCCGTGCCGGAAGCGATGATGTAAAGCTCATCCTGGTCATGCGGGGTTTGCACATCATCACCCTTCGGCGCGAACCAGCGAAGCTGCATGGTGCCATGCGCCAGCAGCAGCGCGGAAAGCCGCCCGGGCGGGAGCGGCGTGGTCGCGGCCTCGGCTGCCGTGATCAGGGTGCGGGGAGGGGCTTCAGACATTCTGGTTCACCTCAATCATATTGGCAGAGGGGTCGAGCACGTAAATCTGGTGCATCCCCGCCATAGCGTAAACGCCGGCATCGGAAACCAGCACGCCCGCCGCTTCCAGCCTTGCCTTCACCGCCTGCACATCGGGCACGCAAAAGGCCGGGTGCCCGCCGATGGAAGGATTATGCGCGAAGCGATTGCGGTAAGCGAAGCCAGCATCCGGGCGGATGATATGCAGCCCGCTATTGTCATCCGCATTGGTCAGCACGGCCAATTCAGCCGGGTCTATGCTGAAATCCCCACGCTGCGCCGCCGCGCGCCAGCGCCCTTCCTTGAGGCCGATGATCTCCGTGTAAAACGCCACGGTTTCGCGCACATGCTGCGCTTGCAGATTGACGTGATGAATATGCCAAGCCGGGGGCGCTGATGGCGCAGCCGCGCCCGCTTGTAGCAGCACCAAAAGATTAAGCGCCGGGTCCAGCGTATAGATCGCCGGCTGAGCAAACTCTCCCGGCAAGGCGGGCGCATATGGAAGTCCCGCCTGATCCAGCTTCGCCACCACCGCCGCCAAGGACGCAACCTCAAGCGCCACATACCGCGCGCCAATCGGGCCAAGCAAAGCAGCACCAGACCGCGCCAGCGCCGCACCAGGCCAATGCAGCCGCAAGCCGCGCCCGGCTTCACCAATGAAGCGGGTGCGCGCATCCGGCGCCCGCGCCGCGCCAAGCCCGATCAGCGTGCCAAAGAAGTCCGTCGCCGCATCCAGATCATGCGCAATCAGCGATACGTGATGGATGGACCAGGTCATAAAGGGCGTTCCTCAAAGGCGATTTCCGGCAGCATCCCTCACCGTATCCTCAGGGGCAACCGGGTGGCCAGGGCTCCGACCAGCCCAGCCACAAAGCCCCGATTTGCTGCATTGCGGGAGGATTTTTCCCACCCCGCTCTTTTTCCTTGCCCTGGGAAGTTTTTTCCCGGATAAGCCCGGCTCATGCGCAGTGTTGAAGAGATCGTCGCCCTTTTGGGCGGTTCTGAAGCCGCGGCTGAACGCTGTGGCGTCGGCACGGAAGCCATTCGCAAATGGCGGCAATCCAAGGCCATTCCCACAAAGCATTGGCCTGCCATTTTGGCCGCCACCGGCCTGAGTTTGGCCGATATGACCGGCACGCCCTCCACCGAGACCCCAAAACCGGAGCCCCTTCCCATGGCTGATACCGTCCCGCCCGGCGCCACCGCCTGCCTTGTCCTGGCTGATGGCAGCGTCTTTTGGGGCCGCGGCTTCGGGGCCGAGGGCAAGGCTGTCGCCGAGATCTGCTTCAATACCGGCATGACCGGCTATCAGGAAACCCTGACCGATCCTTCCTATGCCGGGCAGATCATCACCTTCACCTTCCCCCATATCGGCAATGTCGGCACCAATCAGGAAGACATCGAAGCGCTGAGCCCCGCCGCGCGCGGGCTGATCGTGAAGCAAGACATCACCGAACCCGCCAATTACCGCGCCACGCGGCATTTGCATGCCTGGCTGGTCTCGCATGGGGTGCCGGGGCTTTCTGGCATTGATACCCGCGCGCTGACCGCGCGCATCCGCGATGGCGGCCCGCCCAATGGCGTTTTGTGCCACCGCGTGGATGGGAAGTTTGATATCGCGGCCCTTCGCGCCGAAGCCGCGGGCTGGCCCGGGCTGGAAGGCATGGATCTGGCGAAGGATGTGACCTGCCGGCAGAGCTATCGCTGGGATGAAACCGAGTGGGCCTGGCCCACCGGCTTTGGCCGCCAGACAGCGCCGAAATACCGCGTTGTCGCGATGGATTACGGCGCCAAGCGCAATATCCTGCGCTGCCTGGCTTCCGCTGGTTGCGATGTTGTGGTGCTGCCCGCGACTGCCTCAGCCGAAGATATTTTCGCGCAAAACCCCGATGGCGTTTTCCTGTCCAATGGCCCGGGCGACCCGGCGGCAACCGGCGCTTACGCGGTGCCTGCCATTCGCGCCGTGCTGGATAAAAAGCTGCCGATTTTTGGCATTTGTTTGGGGCATCAATTGCTGTCGCTGGCGCTTGGCGCGCGCACCTTCAAGCTGGCGCGCGGGCATCGTGGCGCCAATCAGCCGGTGAAGGATTTGACGACGGGAAAGGCGGAAATCACCAGCCAGAATCATGGGTTTGCCGTGGACCCGGAAAGCCTGCCGGGCAATGCGAGGGTCACGCATATCTCTCTGTTCGATGGCACCAATGAAGGTGTCGCGGCGACGGATCGCCCGGCCTTTTCCGTGCAATACCACCCGGAAGCGAGCCCCGGCCCTTCCGACAGCCATTATCTGTTTCATCGCTTCGTTGAAATGATCGAAAGGGCCAAGGCATGAACAAGATGTTTGATCTGACCGGCCGCGTTGCGCTGGTAACCGGTGGCAATGGTGGCATTGGGCTTGGCATGGCGACGGGCCTGGCGAAAGCGGGCGCCACGGTAATGATCGCCGGGCGCAATGGCGCGAAGAATGACGCTGCGGTGGCGGGTTTGCACGCCCTTGGCGCCAAGGCGGAAAGCATTGCGGTGGATGTGACCGATCCCGCTTCGATTACCGCCATGGTGGAAGAAACCGCGAAGCGCCTCGGCCGTTTGGATATTCTGGTGAACAACGCGGGCACCAATATCCGCAACCGGCCTGAGACTTATAAGCTGGAAGACTGGCACACCATCATCAACACCAATCTGACCAGCGGCATGTTGGCATCCCAGGCGGCCTATCCGTATTTGAAGGCGCATGGTTGCGGCCGCGTGATCAATAACGGGTCCATGCTGTCCATCTTTGGCTTGCCCTTGCATGTGGCTTACGGCGCTTCCAAGGGCGGCGTGGTGCAGATGACGAAATCCACCGCCGTCGCCTGGGCTGCGGATGGCATTACGGTGAATGTGATCCTGCCTGGCTGGATTGATACGGACCTGACGCGCAAGGCGCGGCAAGATATGGCCGGGCTGAATGACAATGTGCTGGCGCGCACGCCTTCCAAGCGCTGGGGCGAGCCGGGGGACTTTGAGGGAGTTGCGGCCTTCCTCGCTTCCGATGCGGCGGCCTTCATCACCGGGGTCGCGATTCCGGTGGATGGTGGGTATTCGGTGCAGGGGTGAAATGCCCACCCTCGAAACCCTGCTGATTTTCGCCGCCCTTTCCCTCGGCCTCGCGGCGACGCCGGGGCCGAATATGCTCTATCTTGTCTCGCGTTCCTTGGCGCAGGGTGTTGGCGCCGGCATGATTTCGCTGATCGGCTGCCAATGCGGATCGCTGGTCATCATGCTTTGCGCGGCGGCAGGTATTACGGCAGCGCTTTTCGCCATTCCCTATGCTTGGGATGTGCTGCGCATTGGCGGTGCGGCGTATCTGGCGGTTCTGGCGTGGCAATGCCTCCGCCCCGGTGGGCAGCCGATTTTCACCGCACGCCCCATGCCACGCGAACCAGCATCGCGCCTGTTCGGTGTTGGCTTCGCCACCGCCGCGCTCAATCCAAAAGTCGCGATTTTCTATGTGGCGGTGCTGCCACCCTTCATTGACCCCGCGCTTGGCGATGTTTTTCTGCAAAGCATCACGCTTGGCGCGGTGCAAATTGCCATCGCCATCATCTTCGATGGCTTATTGATTTACGGCGCCGCCGGGGTTTCGCGCTTCCTCAGCGAAAACCCCACCTGGATGGCCGCACAGCGTTGGATTTTGGGCGGTGCGCTTGCGCTGATAGCGATCAAGCTCGCCACCGAAAGCCGCGCATGAACCCCCCTCTCACCCTGCTGCAAAACCCAAGGCCCTGAACCATGCCGAAGCGCACTGACATCAAATCCATCATGATCATCGGCGCCGGGCCGATCGTCATCGGCCAGGCCTGCGAATTCGATTATTCCGGCGCGCAAGCCTGCAAAGCGCTCCGTGCTGAGGGCTATCGTGTCATTCTGGTGAATTCCAACCCGGCGACGATCATGACCGATCCGGGGCTGGCGGATGCCACCTATATCGAACCGATCACGGTCGAAATCGTTGAAAAAATCATCGCCAAGGAACGCCCCGATGCGCTGCTGCCCACCATGGGCGGACAGACGGCGCTGAATACCTCGCTGAAACTCGCCGAAGCCGGCATTTTAGAAAAATACGGCTGCGAATTGATCGGCGCAAAGGCGGAAGTGATAGATAAAGCCGAAGACCGGCAGAAATTCCGCAATGCCATGACCAAAATCGGCATTGAAAGCCCGAAAAGCGAAATCGCCCATACCATGCCCGAAGCCTGGGATGCGCTGAAGATTGTGGGGCTGCCCTGCGTTATTCGCCCTTCCTTCACGCTCGGCGGCACGGGGGGCGGCATTGCCTATAACCGCGAAGAATTCGAACAAATCGTCTCCTCGGGCCTGGCCGCTTCCATGACCAGTGAAGTGCTGGTGGAAGAAAGCGTGCTGGGCTGGAAAGAGTTTGAAATGGAAGTGGTCCGCGACTGCGCGGATAATTGCATCATCATCTGTTCCATCGAAAATCTGGATGCGATGGGCGTGCATACTGGTGATTCCGTCACCATCGCCCCGGCGCTGACACTGACCGATAAGGAATATCAGCGCATGCGCGATGCCTCCATCGCCTGCTTGCGCGAAATCGGCGTGGATACCGGCGGGTCCAATGTGCAATTCGGCATCAACCCTGCCGATGGGCGCATGGTGATCATTGAAATGAACCCGCGCGTTTCGCGTTCTTCAGCGCTCGCTTCCAAGGCAACGGGCTTTCCCATCGCCAAGGTCGCGGCGAAGCTTGCCGTTGGCTACACGCTTGATGAATTGGCGAACGACATCACCAAGGTCACGCCGGCCAGTTTTGAGCCCACCATTGATTATGTGGTGGTGAAAATCCCGCGCTTCACCTTCGAAAAATTCCCCGGCACGCCGGCCACACTCACCACCTCCATGAAATCAGTGGGGGAGACGATGGCGATTGGCCGTTCCTTCGCGGAAGCCATGCAAAAGGGCCTGCGCGGGCTGGAGATTGGATATTCCGGGCTGGATGAAGTGCCCATTCCAGGCGATGGCAGCCCGCAGGCTTTCCATGCAGCACTTGCCACGCCGCAGCCTGATCGCATTCTGATTGCGGCGCAGGCCATGCGCGCGGGCATGAGCGTGGAAGCGATTCACGAAGCCTGCAAATTCGACCCCTGGTTCCTGCGCGAAATTGAAAAACTGGTGCGCATTGAGGCTGATATCCGCAGCAATGGCCTGCCGCGAGACGCCACCGCACTGCGGAGCATCAAGGCCATGGGCTTTGCCGATAAGCGGCTGGCAGTGCTCACCGGCAGCACTGAGGCCGATGTGGCGGCATTCCGCATCAAGCTTGGCGTGACACCGGTCTATAAGCGTATTGATACCTGCGCGGCGGAATTCGCATCCGAAACGCCCTATATGTATTCCACTTATGAAGGCGGTTTCGGCACGCCAGTTTGCGAAAGCCGCCCCACCGCGCGGCAGAAAATCATCATCCTGGGTGGCGGGCCCAACCGCATCGGCCAGGGCATTGAATTTGATTATTGCTGCGTGCATGCAGCTTACGCGCTGAAGGAAGCTGGGTTTGAGACCATCATGGTCAATTGCAACCCCGAAACCGTGAGTACGGATTACGACACGTCAGATCGGCTCTATTTCGAACCGTTGACGGCGGAAGATGTGATTTCGCTCATTCGCAAGGAACAGGAATCCGGCGAATTGCTCGGCTGCATTGTGCAATATGGTGGGCAGACGCCGCTCAAGCTGAGCCAGGCTTTGCACAAGGCGGGCATCCCGATCCTCGGCACCAGCGCAGAAGCCATTGATATCGCCGAAGACCGCCAACGCTTCCAGCAATTGCTGAAGGGCCTAGGCCTGAAGCAACCGCGCAATGGCACGGTGCGCACGCTGGAAGAAGCGGCTGATGAGGCGGAGCGCATCGGCTACCCCGTTGTGGTGCGGCCTTCTTACGTGCTGGGCGGGCGCGCGATGGAAATTGCCTATAACCGCGAACAGCTTATGCGCTTTGGCGCGGAAGCGGTGAAAGTTTCCGGCGAAAACCCCATCCTGATTGACCAATATCTGGTGGATGCGATTGAAGTGGATGTGGATTGCATCGCGGATAAGGATGGCAATGTGCATGTCGCCGGCGTGATGGAACATATTGAAGAAGCGGGCATCCATTCCGGCGATTCCGCCTGTTCCCTGCCGCCCTATTCCCTGCCGCCCGCCATTGTCACTGAATTGAAGGCGGAAACGGTTGCCATGGCCCGAGCGCTGAAAGTGCAAGGGCTGATGAATGTGCAATACGCGGTGAAGGATGGCGAAATCTATGTGCTGGAAGTAAATCCACGCGCATCGCGCACCGTGCCCTTCGTGGCCAAGGCGACCGGGGTGGAAGTCGCCAAGATCGGCGCGCGGGTCATGGCCGGCGCCCGCCTGGCCGAATTCAAACTGGATGATGACGCCATCTATCGGCATGTCGCGGTGAAGGAAGCGGTCTTCCCCTTCAATCGCTTCCCCAATGTGGATGTGATCCTGGGCCCGGAGATGAAATCCACCGGCGAAGTCATGGGCCTTGATGTTTCTTTTGAGCGCGCCTTCCTGAAATCCCAGCTTGGCGCCGGGGTGAAGCTGCCGGAATCCGGCACGGCCTTCATCTCCGTCAAGGAATCGGACAAGGGCGCGGCGGTTACCCTGGCGCGCCGCCTTTCAGAAATGGGCTTTCGCGTGGTGGCCACGCGCGGCACGGCTGCCCGCATCCGCGAAGCCGGCTTTGCCTGCGAAGTGGTGAACAAGGTGCTGGAAGGCCGCCCCCATTGCGTGGACGCGATCAAGTCCGGCGACATTCAACTGGTGATCAATACCACCGGGGGTGGGCAATCGGTTTCCGATAGCTTCGATATCCGCCGCAGCGCGCTGACCCAGGGTGTGCCGCATTACACCACCCTGGCCGGTGCCCGGGCCGCCGTTCACGCCATTGCGGCTTTACGCGCGGGAACCCTTGATGTTGCGCCCCTTCAGGCATATTTTGAGAAATCGTTCTGATGACTGGGGCTGCCCAAAGCAGCCCCTTCGTGTTTTCCGCCCGGCGCCAGCCGGACGGAACGAAGCCAAGGAAGTATTGCCGTGCAAAAGTTCCCAATGACAGCCGAGGGCCTCGCGCGCTTGGAGGAGGAACTAAAGCAGTTGAAATCGGAAGAACGCCCCGCGATCATTCGGGCGATCGCGGAAGCGCGCGCGCATGGCGACCTTTCCGAAAACGCCGAATACCACGCGGCGCGCGAACGCCAATCCTTCATTGAAGGCCGCATCGCCGAGCTGGAATCGGTGATCCCTTCGGTTGAAGTTATTGATTCCAAAAGGCTTACTGGGGACCAGGTGCGCTTTGGTGCCTATGTCACCATCGTTGACGAAGAATCGGACGACGAGAAAAACTACCGCATCGTCGGCCAATACGAAGCCGATATGAAGAACGGTTCCATCTCCGTCTCCTCACCGCTCGCCAAGGCGTTGATGGGGCGGAAGGTGGGCGATTCGGTGGAAGTGCCCGCCCCCGGCGGTTCCCGTTCGGTCGAAATCACCGCCGTTCGCTTCGTCTAAACAAGGCAACCCCCATGCCGATGCGCGCGGCGCTGGCCGAAGGCCGCGCCATTACCCTGGCCGATATCCGCGCTGCCGCCGGGCGTATCTCCGGCGCCGTGCTGCGCACCCCAACGCTCGAAAGCCAAGCGGTCTCCCGCGCGACCGGGGCGCGGGTGTTCCTGAAGCTGGATAACCTCCAGGCCACAGGCGCCTTCAAGGAAAGGGGCGCGGCCAATAGGCTGGCGCTGCTGACCGCCCGCGAAAGGGCCGCCGGCGTCATTGCCATGTCCGCCGGCAATCACGCCCAGGCCGTGGCGCGCCATGCCTCCTTGGCCGGCATCGCCGCCACCATCGTCATGCCGAAATTCACCCCGGCCACGAAAGTCACCCGCACGGAAGCCTGGGGGGCGCGGGTTGTGCTGCACGGCACCACCCTCGCCGAAGCCGCCGCCCATGCCCATGCGCTGGCCGCCGCCGAAGGCCTGGTCTTCATCCACCCCTATGACGACGCTGCGGTTATCGCCGGCCAAGGCACCGCGACGCTCGAAATGCTGGAAGATGCACCGGCCATCGAAGCGCT
>CALRPR020000054.1:0-24245 GCA_943370125.1 Allobosea thiooxidans
AGCTTGCGGGGCGTCACCGCGTATCGCTAGCGTCTGATCCGTTCTGACGGATCAGACGCTAGTTTGGTTTTGAGCGGCTGATTCACCGCTCCGGCCTTCAGCCTCCGCGCATCGCTCGCCGGGGGCTGACGGCGCGGCATTTTCGTTCATAATATCCCCTCGGGAAACGCCGAGGAGATAAGCGTGAACGCAACCTTGAATGCCCTTCTGGCAAGCGGCGCCGCCAGTGCGCCGGCCATCCGCGCGCCGGGCCGCCCGGCGCTTTCCTATGCCGGGCTGCGCGACCTCACCGCCGCCACCATCGCACGGCTGAATGGCATTGGCATTGGCCGCAATGACCGTGTTGCGATTGTGCTGCCGAATGGTCCGGAAATGGCCGCGGCCTTCATCGCCATTGGCGCGGGTGCGACCACCGCGCCGCTCAATCCTTCCTATCGCGCGGATGAATTCAACTTCTATCTGACCGATCTGAAGGCCAAGGCGCTGGTGGTGCAAAAGGGTGTGGCCACCGAAGCGCGCGATGTTGCGGCGAAGCTTGGCGTGGCGGTGCTGGAACTGGTGCCCGGTGATCACGCGGGCAGCTTCACCCTGGAAGGCGGCTCACCCGCGAAGGCCGCGCAGCCAGGCGCGGCTGAGGCAGGCGATATCGCGCTTGTGCTGCACACATCTGGCACCACGGCGCGGCCCAAGATTGTGCCCTTGTCCCAGGCGAATATCTGCGCCTCGGCCCGGCATATCGGCGCGACGCTCTCGCTTTCGCCGGCCGATGCGTGTTTGAACATCATGCCGCTGTTCCATATTCATGGGCTGATCGCGGCGGTGCTTTCTTCCCTCGGCGCAGGCGGCGCGGTGATTTGCACGCCAGGCTTTGATGCTTTGCGCTTCTTCCGGCTTTTGGATGAGGAACGGCCAAGCTGGTACACGGCGGTGCCGACGATGCACCAAACCATCCTGACGCGCGCGGACCGCAATGCGGAAATCATTGAACGCGCGAAGCTCCGCTTCATCCGTTCATCCTCGGCATCTTTGCCCGGGCCGGTGATGGAACAATTGGAGGCTGTGTTTGGCTGCCCGCTGGTCGAAAGCTATGGCATGACGGAAGCCTCGCATCAGATGGCATCGAACCCGCTGGCCGGGCCGCGCAAGCCTGGCTCCGTGGGCCGTGCTGCTGGGCCGGAAGTGGCGATCATGGATGATGACGGGACCATCCTGCCGCAGGGCGAGATTGGTGAGGTTGTGATCCGCGGTCCCAATGTGACCGCGGGCTATGAAGCCAACCCCGACGCCAACGCCAAAGCCTTCACGCATGGTTGGTTCCGCACCGGCGATCAGGGCGCCTTTGATGCGGAAGGTTATCTGACACTGACAGGCCGCTTGAAGGAATTGATCAATCGCGGCGGTGAGAAAGTGAGCCCCCTTGAAGTGGATGGCGTACTTTCCGCGCATCCCGCCGTGGCGCAGGCGCTCACCTTCGCGATGCCGCACGCGAAGTTGGGTGAGGAAGTGGCCGCTGCCGTGGTGCTGCGCGAAGGGGCTGCCTGCACGGAACGCGAATTGCGTGATTTCGCCGCGCAGCAGCTCGCGGATTTCAAGGTGCCGCGCAAGGTGGTGTTCCTGCCGGAAATCCCAAAGGGCGCCACGGGTAAGCTGATGCGGATTGGGCTTGCGGAAAAGCTTGGGCTGACGGGTTGATGGCTATGAAAATCTGCATCTTCGGTGCCGGCGCCATTGGTGGGCTGATGGGTGCCAAGCTCGCCGCCAAGGGTGATGTGGATGTCACCTTCATCGCGCGCGGCCCGCATTTGGCCGCGATGCGCGAAAACGGCGTGAAGCTGATCAGCGAAGGCACCGAACGGATTGTGCATCCGCGCTGTGTCGAAAGTGCCGAGGAAGCCGGCCCGCAGGATTATGTGCTGGTGACGCTGAAGGCGCATTCCTTGCCTTCCGCTGCCAAACAAATGCAGCCCTTGCTCGGTCCCGATACCGCGATTGTGAGTGCGGTAAACGGCATTCCCTGGTGGTATTTCCACGGGCTTAACGGCGCTTATGAAGGGCGCATTGTGCAAAGCGTGGACCCCGACGGCCA
Organism: Allobosea thiooxidans; assembly: GCA_943370125.1. Classification (GTDB taxonomy): domain Bacteria; phylum Pseudomonadota; class Alphaproteobacteria; order Acetobacterales; family Acetobacteraceae; genus Neoroseomonas. Next base: position 2,087 of record CALRPR020000054.1, read on the forward strand.
GGTTTCCGCGCTGCTGCCGCCATCCCGCGCCATTGGCTGCATTGTCTATCCAGCGGCCGAGGTGACGACGCCTGGCGTGATTGACCATAGCTATGGCGATCGCTTCAGCCTGGGCGAGCCCGATGGCAGCCGCAGCCCGCGTGCGCAGGCGCTATCTGAAGCGCTGATCGCTGCCGGCTTCAAGGCGCCGGTACGCCCGAAGATTCGTGATGAGCTTTGGGTGAAGCTTTGGGGCAATATGGCCTTCAACCCGATCTCGGCGCTGACGACCGCGACACTTGATGTGCTGACGGGCGATGAAGGCCAGCGCGGTGTCGCGCGTGCCATGATGCTGGAAGGCCAGCGCGTGGCGGAAGCGCTTGGCGTGCGGTTCGCGATTGATGTGGATAAGCGCATCGCCGGCGCGGCGGAGGTTGGGGCGCATAAAACCTCCATGCTGCAGGATCTGGAACGCGGGCGGCCTATGGAGATTGAGGCGCTGCTCGGCGCCGTGGTGGAATTGGCCGATTGGATAGGTGAGGCTGCGCCGATTTCACGCAGCGTGCTGGCGCTGGTGCGCGCCAGGGCACGGGCGGCGGGGTGTTTGTAGGGCGATGGGCGGGGGTGACCCAAAACCTTATGCACCAAGGCCAGCAAAGGGCATTCGCTGCCGCCCTGTATCAGTTTGCGAGGAAATTTCTTGAAGTTCCGTGAAATCCTACGCCGAGCCAGACGCAGATGGGTCCTACTTTTGGCTCTCGGCAGCTTAGTTTTTTTCGCGTCATTGTATTTCTTTGAGGAAAACCTCGGCGGCTATCAGTTCTTCACGCGTGGGGACGGAACCTTACTCTTGGATTTGAGGAACATCGAGCAAAAAGGAAACCACATTTGCCTGGGCTCTTGGAATTCCGCCGCAATCACGGGCGACCCAGGTGGGCCATTTGGCAAACCGCCTGTGGCAAGCAGCGGTGGGTTGTGGCTTGCGAAAATTGAAGAATGGTCACCATCGTTCATCATTGCCTACGTCGTGGAAGGCTTCCCCTCGAGTGACGAGAGGTGGATTTACCGCGACCAAAAAATACATCTGCCACGCGAAGCCCAGTCCAGCAGGATCGACACGGCCTACGGCGACGATCCTCCGGAAGGGTTTAGATACTGTTCAGAGCGCGCCTTGGCTATTGCAGAATGCGTCGCAGTGACCAGACCGCTGAGGTCAGTTGAATGTCAATTTTTCTTTAGGCGGTAGGAAGAGGTGAGGCAGGGCGCTTCCTACCGAAGCTGCTACGTCCCCTACAGCGCCTCAATCCTAATCAGCGCTGGCTTTTCCATCACGGTATTCAGCTCCGCGATACGCTTGAGCGCCGCGCGCACGGAAGCCTCGCTCGTTTCATGCGTGGTCAGCACCACGGGTACGGCCTCACCCGGCGCGCGGCCACGTTGCAGCATGGATTCCAAGCTGATCGCATTATCGCGCAAAACGCCCGTGACATCGGCAATCACGCCGGGGCGGTCCACCACCATCAGGCGCAGATAATAAGCGCCCGTGTGGCGATCCATCGGGAAGGAAGGCTCGGGCTTCAGCGCGGCGGCTTCCGCGCCCCAGACCGGGGTGAAGCGCCCGCGGGCAATATCAATCACATCGGCCACCACGGCCGAGGCTGTCGGGCCTTCGCCAGCGCCGCGGCCTTCCATCATCACACGGCCTACAAAATCACCCTCGGCCACCACGGCGTTAAACACACCATCCACCCGCGCGATGGGGGCGGAGATCGGTACCATGCAGGGATGCACGCGCGTTGAAATGCCGCCATCTTCGCGCCGCGCAATGCCGAGCAGCTTGATGCGATAACCAAGTTCCTCGGCCAGCGCGATATCAAGCGCCGAGACTTCGCGGATGCCTTCCACATGCACCGCGCTGAAATCCACTGGCCGGCCAAAGGCAAGCGCCGCCAGGATCGCGAGCTTATGCGCGGCATCAATGCCATCAATATCGAAGGATGGATCGGCTTCCGCATAGCCAAGCTTTTGTGCCTCAGCCAGCACTTCGGCGAATTCGCGCTTTTGTTCGCGCATTACCGTCAGGATGTAATTGCAGGTGCCGTTCAGAATACCGGCCACACGCTGGATGCGATTGGCAGCCAAGCCCTCCCGCAATGCCTTGATGGCTGGAATGCCACCGGCCACCGCCGCTTCAAAGGCAAGCGCCACGCCGCGTGCCTCAGAAGCCTGCGCCAAAGCCGCGCCATGCACGGCGAGCAAAGCCTTATTCGCTGTCACCACATGCTTGCCGGCGGCAATCGCTGCTTGCACCAAGGCACGTGCCGGGCCTTCCGAACCGCCGATGCATTCCACCACCACATCCACTTGCGGATCGGCAGCAAGTGCGACCGGGTCTTCATACCAGCGCAGCCCCGAAAGGCTGATGCCGCGATCCCGGTTTCGTTCGCGCGCGGAAACGGCGGTGATGGCAATGGGTCGGCCAGCGCGCGCGGCGATGATATCGGCGTTCGCGCGCAGCAATTTCACCACGCCGGCGCCAACCGTTCCAAGGCCGGCAACCGCAATCGCAAGGGGGCGGGTCATGCATTCACCATATCAACTGAACCATCCTGCGGCGCGGCATTGTCACCACCCAGGAAGGTTTTGATACCACGCAAAGCCTGGCGGATGCGGTGGCTATTTTCCACCAGCGCAATGCGCACATGTTCATCACCATGCTCACCAAAGCCAAGGCCGGGCGCCACCGCGACCTTGGCCTTTTCCAGCAACAGCTTGGAAAACCCGACCGAGCCCAAATGCCGAAAACGCTCAGGGATTGGCGCCCACAGGAACATGGAAGCCTCAGGCGACGGCACATCCCAGCCCGCCGCATGCAGCCCCTTCACCAACACTTCGCGGCGTTCCTTGTACAAAACGCGCATTTCTTCGATGCAATCCTGCGGGCCATTCAACGCCGCCGTCGCCGCCACTTGGATCGGCGTAAAGGCACCGTAATCCAGATAGGATTTCACGCGCGCCAATGCCGCGATCAGGCGTGGATTGCCGGCCGCAAAACCCATGCGCCAGCCTGGCATATTGTAGGTTTTCGACATGGAGGTGAATTCCACCGCGATGTCCTTCGCCCCTTCCACTTCCAGCACGGAGGGTGGCGGGGTGTCGCCGAAATAAAGCTCGGCATAGGCAAGATCGGACAGGATGAACAATTCATGCCGGCGGCAAAGTGCTACCAATTCGCGGTAGAATTCAATCGGCGCGGTCAGGGCAGTTGGGTTTGACGGGAAATTCACAATCACCGCATTCGGCTTCGGCACGGAATGGCGCACGGCGCGGTCAATCGCCTCAAGCATCGCGTCATCGGGCGTATAGGGAATGCTGCGCACCGAAGCGCCGGCGATGATGAAACCGAATTGATGGATGGGGTAGGAAGGATTGGGCACCAGGATGGTATCGCCCGGGCTTGAGATGGCCTGCGCCAAATTCGCCAAACCTTCCTTCGAACCAAGCGTGGCGACCACTTCGGTTTCAGGGTCCAACTTCACGCCAAAGCGTCGGTCGTAATAACCAGCCAATGCCTTCCGCAGCCCAGGAATACCCTTGGACATGGAATAGCGATGCGTGCGCGGGTCCTGCACGGCTTCAATCAGCTTCGCCACAATATGCGGCGGCGTGGGCGTATCGGGATTGCCCATGCCAAGGTCAACAATATCCTCAGCCGCCGCGCGCGCCTTGGCCTTGGCCGCATTCACCTCGGCAAAAACATAGGGTGGCAGGCGCCGGATACGGTGGAAATCCTCGGTCATGGCTTCAGTCTCGATGATTAAGGGGTGGGCTTATAGACCAGCCCGTCACGGCCGGCGAGGCGCTTCACGCAAAACAGGTGGCGGCGGGGGGCCGGCGGGGGCCAGCACGGGCGGGGCCGGGATGCCGGCGGGGGCGAGGACCGGCGGGGCAGGAATGCCGGCCGGTTCCGGGGCGGCGACTGCCGCTGGGGCCACTTGTTGCGGCGTGCTTGGCGCGACAGGCGCAGCCGGAGCCGCGAAGGTCGGCGCGGGTATGGCCATGCCCGCCAAGGCTGGGGCCAAAGCGGGCGGTGGCGGGGCGCCGTCCGGGTCGCCCCCGGGCAGGGCGCCGAGGGCTTCGCGGCTTGCTTCCCTTTGCTGCACCAACCCTGCGGCCAAAGCCTCGCGCGTCGCCATATCCGGGATCTCCGGCCGGGGCGGCACGGTGCCCAGATTGGGAAAGGGCAAGCCGGCGCCGGGCGGGGCGGGGCGGCCCTCATTGGCCGGCCCCCAGGCGCGGTCCCAGAACTTTATCACCGCCTGGCCGGGCTCCGTTGAGCAGCCGGCAAGCAGCAGCGCCAACAGCGCGCAAAGCTGTGCTTGATTGGCTATGCGCCGCCACCTAGGTTGAGGATTGGTTCCGGTTGTCTCGCGATGCTCGCTCATGCGCCCCTGCCTGCCATAGGGGTAGCCTGAAACGGGCGTGGCGCGAAGCGCCGGGCAGAAATTTGCCAGGAAGCCCCGATGGCCGAAAGCGACCCGCCCCATTTCCGCCTGCCCGACCCGGCACTGGTCAGCCGCACCATGGCCGATGTGGCGGAACGCAGCCAGCGTATCGTCGCGGATTTCCTGAAGCGCCAGGCGGATACCCCCGGTGAGGCAGACCCGCTGCATATCGGCAATGCCTTCCTGGACATGACATCGCGCCTGATGGCCAATCCGGCACGGTTGGTGCAGGCGCAGATCGGCTTTTGGCAGGATTATCTCACGTTATGGCAGCATACCGCGCGCCGCATGATGGGTGAACCCGCGCCCGACGTGATCGCGGAAGACCAGAAAGATAAGCGCTTCAAGGATGAGGCTTGGCGCGAGAATGAAGTGTTCGACTTCATCCGGCAGAGTTATTTGCTCTCTGCCCGCTATATGCAGCGCCTGGTGCATGACGCCGAAGGGCTGGATGAGAAAACCGCGCAGAAGGTGGATTTTTATACCCGCCAATTCGTGGATGCGATGAGCCCTACGAATTTCGCTGTGACCAATCCAGAAGTGCTGCGCCGCACGGCGGAGACGGGTGGCGAGAATCTGCTGAAGGGCTTGTCCAATCTGTTGACCGACCTCGAACGCGGGCAGGGCAATCTTCGCATCCGCATGACGGATGAAAGCAAGTTCAAGGTGGGCGAGAATATCGCCGTCACGCCTGGCAAGGTTGTTTATCAGAATGACCTGATGCAGCTTATCCAGTATACGCCCACTACTGAAAAAGTGCTGAAGCGCCCGTTGCTGATCATGCCGCCTTGGATCAATAAATACTACATCCTTGATCTGCGCCCGAAGAATTCCTTCATCCGCTGGGCGGTGGATCAGGGGCATACGGTTTTTATGGTTTCCTGGGTCAATCCGGATGAGCACCTCGCCGAAAAGGGCTTTGAGGATTACATGCTGGAAGGCCCCTATGCGGCGCTGGACGCGATTGAAAAGGCCACTGGCGAAAAATCCGTGAATGCGATTGGCTATTGCCTGGGGGGTACGCTGCTATCGGCGACACTCGCGCATATGGCGGTCAAGCGCGATACCCGCATCAAATCCGCGACCTTCTTCACCACCATGGTGGATTTCACTGAATCCGGTGAATTGGGTGTCTTCATTGATGAGGAACAATTGAAGGCGCTGGAGACAAAGATGCAAAAGCGCGGCTATCTGGAAGGCCGCGAAATGGCGACCACCTTCAATATGCTGCGCGCCAATGATCTGATCTGGTCCTTCGTGGTGAATAATTATCTTTTGGGGCAGGACCCTTTCCCCTTTGATCTTTTGTATTGGAATGATGATTCAACGCGCATGCCAGCGCGGATGCATTCCTTCTACCTGCGCCGCATGTATCAGCAGAATGATCTGATCAAGCCGGGCGGGATTGAATTGCTCGGCGTCAAGCTGGACCTACGCAAGATCAACCTGCCGACTTACATCCTTTCGACACGGGAAGACCACATCGCGCCCTGGGCTTCCACCTATCGCGCGACGCAGACCTATACGGGCGATATCCGGTTTGTGCTGGCGGCGTCAGGGCATATTGCCGGCGTGGTCAATCCGCCAGATGCGGGCAAATACAGCCATTGGGTGAATACTGAGCTGCCGCCGGATCCTGAAGCCTGGTTGGCGAGTTCAACGGAATTGGCCGGTTCCTGGTGGCCGGATTGGCAGCGCTGGGTAAGCGGGCAGGATCCGGCGCAGGTACCTGCGCGCAAGCCGAAAAACGCGATTGAAGACGCGCCGGGCAGCTATGTGAAAGTCATGGCGCAAGATTGAAACGCGCGCATTCGGCGCGGTAAGGGCAAGGAAACACATCATGGCGGGAAGATTGGCGGGTAAGCTTTGTTTCGTGACGGCAGCGGGCCAGGGCATTGGCCGTGCCACAGCGCTTGCCATGGCCGCCGAAGGGGCGCGCGTGGTGGCCACGGATCGCGACGCGGCGCTGCTGGCGACACTCGCTGGCCCCAGCATCACCACGGCGACGCTTGATGTGCTGGATGATGCGGCCATTGCGGCGGCGGCGAAGGCGGCGGGGTCCGTGGATATCCTGTTCAACTGTGCGGGCTTTGTGCATCAGAACACCATCCTGACCTGTACGGATCAGCAATGGCATTTCGGCTTTGCGCTGAATGTGCGCGCCATGTGGAAGGTGGCGCAGGCCTTCATCCCGGGCATGCTGGAACGCCGCCGTGGCAGCATTGTGAACATGTCTTCCGCCTGTTCATCCGTGAAGGGCGCGCCCAATCGCTTTCTGTATGGCACCACCAAGGCCGCCGTGGTGGGCCTCACGAAATCCATCGCAACCGAGTATGTCAGCCAGGGTATTCGCTGCAATTGCCTCTGCCCCGGCACGGTGGATACACCATCGCTTCATGACCGAATCGCCGCCAATGCCGCCGCGGCCGGGTCCGTCGAAGCTGCCCGCGCTAGCTTTGTGGCGCGCCAGGCCATGGGAAGGCTGGCGACGGCCGAGGAAATGGCCGCGCTCGTGCTTTATCTGGCGTCTGATGAGGCCGCTTTTGTCACCGGCCAGGCCATTGTGATTGACGGCGGCTGGACATTGTAGGAAGCCCTCAACCGCTTTCGTGAAGGAGAATGAAATGGCCAGTGAATTTGCCGTACCGATGATGGGTGCGATGGGTGCCGTAATCCTTGCCGGCATTAATGAGGATATGGCGATGCCCGCCTATATGATGCTGGGATGCATCGCCATGTTGATGGCGCTGCTGCTTGCTGCGGGCGCGGTGACCCTACCGAATAATATGGTGCATGCGCTGGCATTCGCTGCCGCAGGCTTCGCACTTTTCGGGCATGTGCGTGCCCGCCGTTCCAATTGAAGGAGGCTTAGATGAAGCTGCTGCGTTACGGCCCTGCGGGCCAGGAAAAGCCGGGCATTCTTGATGCCGCCGGCGCCGTTCGTGATCTTTCGGGCGTTGTGCCTGACATCACCGGCGATGTGCTCTCCCCCGCCGCGCTGGCCAAGATTGCCGCGGTGGATGTGAATAGCCTGCCACAGGTTGCCGGCAATCCGCGCCTTGGCTCGCCCGTCACGGCCATGAAGAATTTGATTTGCATCGGGCTGAACTATGCCGATCACGCGGCGGAAACCGGCGCGCCGATCCCGAAGGAGCCAATTGTGTTCCTGAAATCGCTCAATGCGCTGCAAGGGCCGAATGATGATGTGGTGATTCCGCGCGGATCGGTGAAGACCGATTATGAGGTGGAGCTTTGCATCATCATCGGCACGCGCGCCAAATATGTATCGGAAGACAAGGCGCTGGATCATGTTGCTGGCTATGCCGTTGGCAATGACGTGTCTGAGCGTGAATGGCAGGCGGAACGCGGCGGCGCTTGGGATAAGGGCAAGGGGTTCGATACTTTCGGCCCGCTCGGTCCCTGGCTGGTGACGAAGGATGAAATCCCTGATCCGCAGAACCTGGCCATGTATTGCGATGTGGACGGCGTGCGCGAACAGAATGGTTCCACCAAGACCATGATCTTCGGTGTGAAGCAGATTGTGTCCTATGTCAGCCAATGCATCACGCTCAATCCAGGTGATGTGATCTTCACCGGCACGCCGCCGGGTGTTGGGCTGGGCAAGAAGCCAACGCCGATCTTCCTGAAGGCCGGCCAGACCATGAAGCTTGGCATCGCCGGGCTTGGTGAGCAGACGCAGAAACTTGTTGCCTCCGCCTGAAACAGCAACGCTGCTGATCTTCGACTTCCCCGCCCGTAAACCGGGCGGGGAAGAACAAGCCCGCGCTTTGCGTGTGCTGGCGGAAGACATCGCTGCCGAGCCTGACCTGCTTTGGAAAATCTGGACCGAGGATAAGGCAGCCGGGCGTTCTGGCGGGATTTATTTGTTCCGCAACCGCGCCGCAGCGGAAGCCTATCACGCCAAGCATGCCGCGCGGCTGAATGCGGCCGGTGTTACAGGGATTGAGGCTGTTTATCGCAGCTATAATGCCGAACTCACCGCGATCACGCGCGGGCCTATCGGCGAAACTTAGCCCCTGCCATAGCCCGCGAAATGCTTGGCCGCTTCGGCCAATTGCGCTTCGGTCAACATCACGGGCTTCAGCCCCGCCGCCAATAGATCAAGATATTGGCCCGCGAGGTTTTCAACCTCCAAGGCCAGCGCATGCGCGGCTGCCAGGGTGGCGCCCACCGTCACCACACCATGATTAGCAAGCAATACCGCCCGCCGCCCCGCCATGGCGCTAAGCGCGTTTCCCGCAAGCGCTTGCGTGCCGGCAGTCGCGTGATCGGCGCAGGCAATCGGCCCGCCGGCCAGCAGCACCATGTAATGAAAGGGCGGAATACCCTTGCGTGTACAGGAAAGTGCAGTGGCGCGTGGTGAATGCGTATGCACCACGGCCATCACCTCAGGCCGCGCCGCGTAAATCGCCGCATGCAGCCGCCATTCAGATGAAGGCCGATGCTTCGCACGGCCAAGCGGGCTGCCATCCATGCCCGTAGTCACCAAATCATCAGCCGTGGTCCGTGCATAAGGCAGGCCAGCGGGCGTAATGATAAAGCCCTTCGCATCGCGCGCCGAGACATTGCCGGATTTGGAGGGCATCATACCCGCCTGATCCAGCGCTTGCGCGATGCGCAGAATCTCCCGCTTCGCCTCAGCGCGGGTCACATGGTGGCTCCCAGCATCCAGGGCGCGAATTCCTGCGCGCCGAAGCCAAGCGCTTCGCTTTTTGTGGGCTCGCCGGAAGCGGTGCGCAGCATCAATTCGAAAATGCGCTCACCACATGCCTGCACGCTTTCACCGCCCGTCAGCACCGTGCCGCAATTGATGTCCATATCTTCCGACAGGCGATCATACATGGTGGTATTGGTGGCAAGCTTGATGGATGGCGCAGGCTTCATGCCAAAAACGCTGCCGCGTCCCGTGGTGAAGCACACCAGATTGGCACCGCCCGCCACCTGCCCTGTCGCCCCCACCGGGTCATAGCCAGGCGTGTCCATGAACACGAAGCCTTTGGCCGTGACCGGTTCGGCATAGCGATAAACCTCCACCAGATTGGTGGTGCCGGCCTTGGCCATGGCGCCAAGCGATTTTTCCAGAATGGTCGTGAGGCCGCCGGCCTTGTTCCCTGGTGAGGGATTGGCATTCATCTCGGCCCCTTGGCGCGCCGTGTAATCCTCCCACCAATGCATCACATCAACAAGCTTCTGGCCCACTTCACGCGAAACAGCGCGGCGCGTCAGCAAATGCTCCGCGCCATAGGTCTCAGGGCTTTCAGAAAGAATCACCGTACCGCCATGGCGCACCAGCAAATCAGACGCCACGCCCAAGGCAGGATTGGCGGTAATGCCGGAATAGCCATCCGAACCGCCACATTGCAGCGCCACGCAAAGTTCTGAAGCAGGCACGGCTTCGCGCTTGGCGGTATTGGATTCCGCCAGCACTTCCTTCACGAAATCTATGCCCTTCATCACGGTCACGCGCGCGCCGGCATCCTGAATATCCATGCTGCGCAGCCGCCCCGTCAGGCGCTGTTCTTCCAGCATCGGGCCAAGCTGATTGACTTCACAGCCAAGGCCAATCGCAATCACATGGGAAAAATTCGCATGCCGCGCGAAGCCCGCCAAGGTGCGGCGCAGCAGGCGCAAGGGTTCATCCATGGTCATGCCGCAGCCGGTCTTATGCGTCAGCGCCACCACGCCATCCACATTGCCCCAACCCGCCAAAGGATCATCACCAGTGATCGGGTTTTTCTCAAACTGTCGCGCAATCAATTCCGCGACATGGGCGGAGCAATTCACGGAAGTGATGATGCCGATGTAATTGCGTGTCGCGACGCGGCCATCGGCTCGGCGAATGCCCATGAAGCTGGCCGGTACATCAACATAATCGGTCGGCTTCGCATCCAGGCCCCAGGCGTAATCCCGCGCAAAATCGCCCATTTCGCAATTATGCGTATGCACCCAGGCGCCGGGTTCAATCGCATCCGTCGCAAAGCCGATGATCTGACCATAGCGGCGAATGGGCTCGCCCTTCGCGTGCGGGCGGATCGCGACCTTATGGCCAGGCGGGATACGCCTTTCGCCCACGCTGATGCCGGGTGCGACCTCGGTGCCGGGTGTCAGCGGAATGCGTGCAATCACCACACCATCACCAGGATGCAGGCGAATGACGGGCGGCAGGGCAATGGTGCTGGACATGGGCGTTTCCCTTTGGCGAATGTTGCGCTCCTTCTACCCCGTTGCGCGCCCCCCGCGCCACCGCTGGGCTTGCGCAAGCCTGCGTGAGGGCGCAATTAATTAGCTGAGACACCTGGGGGAGCCCTTTTGGGGCTGAGAGGCGGGCTTCACCCGCGACCCCTGGAACCTGACCCGGTTCGGACCGGCGTAGGGAACGGTGCATCGCCCGTTGCCTCGCGTTTTGCCCTTGGCGGGGCTGGCGCGTGCTGGGCCAAAGCCCCCTTTCCCCGCGTTATCCGACAGGAAACGAAGGATATGGGGATGCATCGTCGCACACTTCTCACCACCGCCTTGGCCGCGCCTTTGGCGCGCCCCGCTTTGGCGCAAACCAGCCGCGCGCGGACGCTGCGTTTCATGCCGCAGGCGGCACTCGCCAATCTGGACCCGATCTTCAGCCCCAGCACCATCATCACAACGCATGGCTATTGCGTGTTTGACACACTCTATGGCGCCAATCGCGCGCTTCAGCCGCGCCCACAAATGGCGGAAGGCCATAGCGTGGAAGATGACGGCAAGCTCGTGAAAATCCGCCTGCGTGATGGCTTGCGCTGGCATGATGGTGAACCCGTGCGTGCCCAAGATTGTGTCGCCAGCATCAAGCGCTGGGCCAGCCGCGATGGCTTCGGCCAAATCCTGATGCGCGCGACGGCTGAGCTTTCCGCCGCCGATGACCGCACCATCCAATTCCGCCTGCATCGGCGCTTCCCTGCGCTGTTTGATGCTTTGGCCAAACCAGGCGCCTCGCCCTGTTTCATGATGCCGGAACGTATTGCAAGTAACCCCGGTGATCGTTCACTCGGCCTGGAACATATGATCGGCAGCGGGCCGTGGCGCTTTATCGCCAATGACTATGTGCAAGGCAGCCGCAGCCATTATGCGCGTAATGACGCTTACGTGCCGCGCGATGAACCGGCCGAAGCCGCTTCCGGCGGCAAGCGCGTCCATTTCGACCGGCTGGAGATGCTCTGGATTCCGGATGGCGGCACGGCGGCAGCGGCACTCCGCACTGGCGAGATTGACTGGATCGAATACCCGCTGCCGGATTTGGTGCCTGTGCTGGAACGGGACCGCAATACGCAAACCCAGATTTATGATCCGAATGGGTTTTTGGGTTTTCTGCGCTTCAATCATCTGCACCCACCCTTCAATGACGTGCGCGTGCGCCGCGCCATTCGTGATGTGATCGTGCAATCGGATTTCATGTCGGCGGTGGCGCTGCAAGGTGACTGGCAGGAATGCCACGCCATGTTCCCTTGCGGCCTGCCAGGCGTGGTGGAATTCCCACCCGCCGCGCGCGGTGAAGCGGCCATGGAACGCGCCCGCGCGGCGTTGCGCGAAGCCGGCTATGCCGGGGAGCCCATTATCCACATCAACCCAAGCGATTTCCCCGCCGTGACGCAGCAAGGCCGCCTGACGGTGGAACTGATGCGGAGGCTTGGCGTGAATATCCAGCCCATCGAAGCCGATTGGGCCACCATTCTGGCACGGCGCGCCAATCGCAATCCGCCGGCGCAGGGTGGCTGGAACTTGCACAATACCAATGGCCCGGCAGCGACCATCGCCAATCCGGCCGTGAGCTTCGCCATTCGCATGAATGGGCAAGCCGCCTGGCCAGGCTGGCCGAGCGATGCGGAAGCAGAGGCGCAGGTGGAAGCCTGGATCGCCGCGGATGATCAGGCGGCGCAGGATGCTGCGATGCGCCGCTTGCAGGAAATTACCTGGGAATCACTGCCCTTCGCGCCGACTGGTTTATTCCGGCTGCGCACCGCTTTCCGACGCGACCTGACGGGCGTGCTGCAAGGGCCGAACCCGTTTTTGTGGAACCTGCGGCGGGTTTAAGGGCTTATCAGCAGCCGCCCGGCGCTTCTTCCAGCCGCACCAGCTTGGCGCGTACGGTGAAGTCGCCGAAATCCATGATCATGTCATCCGCCACGCCATTTTCGAAGTAGCGGAGCGAGACTTCATAGGATGGCGTACTCGCCCCGCCAGCCTGTTCGGCATCCGGTTCAAAAAACGCAATGCGCATGCGGGATGATCCGAGCGTGGAAAGGCTCGGCGCTTCGGGCACAGGCTGAGGCCCCTGCCAGGGCGACAGCACTGTTGTGGTTTGCTGCGCGCCATCAGCGGTGGTGCCATCGAAAATCGGCGCGACCAGCAGGCGTTGGCCGGCGCGGGCTGCGTTCAGCGCGGCGATGGTATGGGTATTGGGCAACAGTGTGCCGGGTGGGATGGGCAGTTCCTTCACTTCCGGTTCGCTGTAGCGCGCTACACCACTGCCATCCGCAGTCAGTTCCGCCTGGCCGGCCACGCGACTTCTGACCGCACCTTGCGTCACCTGTGTCAGGCTGAAACGGAGCGTCCGGCCATCCATCGATTCCAGCGTCGCGTAATCAGACCCTGTCTCAAGTTCTGTGCCTTCGCGATCGCGCAGCGTCATGGTGAAGCGCTGGCGTGACGTCCAGCTTTCGCAGGCGTCAATCAGTTCAAAGAGCATCGCGCCAGAGACATCAACAATGGTCGCATTCTCCCGCGCGCGATCCAGCGTCAGGCTATAAATGCCGCGATGGGAAGCCAGCGCGCGTGCCGTGAGTGGCGCCAGCGGCGCGGTGGCGGCGGGCGCGTCTTTTGCCCCCTGGGTCAGGCCAGGGGTGGCGGGCAGGATCAGCGCAAGGGCCAACAGGGCAGAAAACCGCATCGGATACTCCGGGCGGCAGGGGCCGCTTTCGTCTGATATAGCCGATTTCGGCGGATCAGAATTGATCTTTCACAATAAAATTTCGCGGTGTCCGATCAGCCCGGCTTGCTACCCGTCACCGGCGGCAGATCCAACTTGATGTGCAATTCCTTGAGCCGTTCCGGCGGCACGCGGGCCGGCGCACCCATCATCAAATCCTCGGCCTGCTGGTTCATCGGGAACAGGATCACCTCACGAATCGCGGGTTCATCGGCGATCAGCATCACAATGCGGTCAATGCCGGGGGCCGAGCCACCATGCGGCGGCGCGCCATAGCGGAAGGCATTCAGCATGCCGCCGAAGCGATGTTCCACTTCTTCCGCCGGATAGCCTGCAATTTCAAAGGCGCGGATCATGATATCCGGGCGATGATTGCGGATGGCGCCCGATGAAAGCTCAATCCCGTTGCAAACGATGTCGTATTGGAAGGCCTTAATGTCCAAGGGGTCCATTGAATTGAGCGCTTCCAGCCCGCCCTGCGGCATGGAAAACGGGTTGTGGCTGAATTCGATCTGGCCGGTATCTTCATTCCGTTCATACATCGGGAAATCCGTGACCCAGCAGAAGCGGAAGGCGTTTTCTTCGAGCAAGCCCAGATCGCGCCCCACACGATTGCGCACGGCGCCGGAGAATTTCCCGGCCTCCGCTGCCTTATTCGCCACAAAGAAAACGGCATCGCCCGCACCAAGCCCGCAGGCAGCCGCAATGGCGGCCACGCGATCAGCTTCCAGGTTCTTGGCAATCGGCCCCTTCGCGCCATCAGCATCCCAGGCGATGTAGCCAAGCCCGCCCTGGCCTTCCGTGCGCGCCCATTCATTCAGCCCATCAAAGAAGGACCGCGGACGGCCCGCCGCGCCCGGCGCCGGAATGGCACGCACCACACCGCCCGAAGCAGTCACCTTGGCAAACAAGCCAAAGCCGCCGCCCGCGAAATGCGCGCTGACATCGGTGATCTTGATCGGATTACGCAAATCCGGCTTGTCCGAACCATATTCCAGCATCGCCTGCTGATACGGGATGCGCGGGAAGGGGGCCGGGGTTACGCCGCGCTTCGTGCCGGACCAATTGGCAAATTCCTCAAACACGCCAGCCAGCACGGGCTCGATCGCGGCAAAGACATCTTCCTGCGTCACAAAGGACATTTCGAAATCAAGCTGATAGAACTCGCCGGGGCTGCGATCAGCGCGCGAAGCCTCATCACGGAAGCAGGGCGCGATTTGGAAGTAGCGATCAAACCCCGCCACCATGCATAGCTGCTTGAATTGCTGCGGTGCCTGCGGCAGCGCATAGAACTTGCCCGGATGCAGCCGTGCCGGCACCAGAAAGTCCCGCGCGCCTTCGGGGCTGGATGCGGTCAGGATCGGGGTTTGGAATTCCGTAAAACCCTGATCAATCATCCGCCGCCGGATCGATGAAATCACTTGGCTGCGCAGCATCAGATTGCGATGCTGCCGCTCACGCCGCAAATCCAGAAATCGATAGCGCAGGCGAAGTTCTTCAGGGAATTCGGCCTCACCCGCCACTTGAATGGGCAGGACTTCGGCAGATGATTGCACTTCCACTTCACGCACGCGAAGTTCAATCGCGCCTGTCGGCAGCTTGGCATTCACCGTGCCGGCTTCGCGTGGCACCACATCGCCCGTGACCGTAATCACGCTTTCGGGGCGGAGTTCTTCCAAAAGCTTCAGCACGGGCGAACCCTGGGCCACCACGCATTGCGTCATGCCGTAATGATCGCGCAAATCAATGAACAGCAAGCTGCCATGGTCGCGCTTGCGGTGCACCCAGCCGGAAAGCCGCGCGGGGGAGCCGGCATCGGAAGCGCGGAGCGCGCCGCAATGATGGGTACGATAGGCATGCATGGCGAAAATTCATCCTAAGTGGCGGAAAGGCGGGGGAAAGCGCCCCAGGGAGGGGTTTCTGTCAACCCCACCGCTTTCCCGCCGCCCGGCGCCCCTGTATGGAAACGGTCATGAACCGCCGCCATGCCGTCCCGGCAGCCGAACAAAGCCCCGCCCTGATCACCGATACAGGCAGCCTCGCCGCGCTTTGCGACAGGCTGAAGCATGAGCCCTTTGTCACCGTGGATACTGAATTCATGCGTGAACGCACCTATTGGCCAGAGCTCTGCCTGGTCCAATTGGCCGGCCAGCATGAGGTTGCGCTGGTGGATGCGCTGGCGCCGGGGCTCGATCTTGGCCCCCTCGGCGAATTGATGGCGCAGCCCCATGTCGTGAAGGTCTTCCACGCCGCCCGGCAGGATGTGGAAATCTTTCTCCTGAAATTCGGCGCCGTGCCCAGCCCGATTTTCGATACCCAAATCGCCGCCATGGTGGCCGGTTTCGGGGATCAGGCATCCTATGATTCGCTCTGCCGGTCGCTGGCCGGGGTGCAGATAGACAAGGCCCATCGCTTCAGCGATTGGTCCGCCCGGCCCTTATCCGATAGCCAATTGGCCTATGCGGCGGCGGATGTGACGCATTTGCGCAAGATTTTTGTCTCCCTCACGCTGCGCCTGGAACGGGAAGGGCGGATTGACTGGGTGGGGCAGGAAATGGGCGCGCTGGCCGACCCCGCGACCTATTTGACCGACCCCGATACGGCTTGGGAAAAGCTCCGCCCGCGCACGTCAAACCGGCGGTTTTTGGGCGTTTTGCGCGCCATCGCCGCCTGGCGGGAACGCGAAGCCCAGCGCATTAATATCCCGCGGCAGCGGCTGGTGAAGGATGATACGCTGCTGGAGATCGCCGCCACCATGCCCGATAGCCCGGCGGAATTGGCCCGCGCGCGTGGCATTTCGGAAAACTTCGCCAAGGGCAAAAGCGGTGAGGGCCTGCTGGCCGCCATCCGCCAGGCCCGCGCTTTGCGTGAAGAAGAATTGCCGCAATTGCAGAAGGAAAAGGTGGGCCCGCCGCCTTCCCCCGCACTGGTGGCGCTGCTGAAGGTGCTGCTGGCCGCGAAGTCTGAGGAGCATGATGTCGCACCCCGCTTGCTTGCTTCCGGCGATGATCTGGAAAAGCTGGCCACCGGGCAGGAAGATGTGCCGGCGCTGCATGGCTGGCGGCGGGAAGTGTTTGGCGAGGCCGCTTTGGCGCTGCGGTCTGGCCAATTGGCGCTTGGGGTGGATGGCCGGCGGGTGAAGCTGATCCCGGCGGGTTGAGTATTTTCAAGCCAAGTGGGAACACTTGGCGGCTCGGAAAATACGATCAAAAAAGCGGTTGGTTTGGTTGCTATGAACGAAGGTGAACAGGAACCAAACTAACCCTGGGGCCCCAGCCCCTCCAGGAAGATGATCACGGCCGCCGCCAGACCCAGCGCGCAGAACAGCATGGACAGCATGGGCCAGGCGTCGCGCGGGCCACGCATCGCGATCACGCCATTGCCAACCAAGGATACCATCACTGCCGACACCGGCTGGGACCAATGCAATTCGCGGAACCCCCAGACAATCAGTGCAATCCAGGTGACGAACGCCGCGCGCGACAGCCACAGCCAGAAGGTGGACGCGGCTTCGGAAGCCGGGCGCATTTCGGGCGCCGGGCTTTTGGAATGGATGAAGGCGCCGATCGAAAGCAGCACCATGGCGGCGTAATACAGGGTCACATGGCCTTCTTTGCCGCCCCTCCCGCCCGCCGGCAAGTGGCATTTTGCCGGCCAAGGTCGCCCTGCGCTTCATTCCGCGCTAACCCTGCGCCATGACGGCCCGCCCCCCCGCCCTATTGCAGGTGCTGCCCGCGCTCCGGTCCGGGGGCGTGGAACGCGGCACGCTTGAGATTGCCGAGGCACAAATCGCCGCCGGCTTCCGCGCCATAGTCGCCTCGGCGGGCGGAGAGATGGTGCCGGCCCTGGAAGCGCTGGGCGCCAAGCACATCACCCTGCCGCTGACGGCCAAATCGCCCTTCGCCCTGTGGCGCAACGCGGCGGCGCTGACCGCGCTGGCGCGGGCGGAAGGGGTGGCGCTGATCCATGCGCGTTCCCGCGCGCCGGCCTGGTCGGCGCTGACGGCGGCACGGCGCGCGGGGCTGCCCTTCGTCACCACCTATCACGGCGCCTATAATGAGGGCTTGCCCGGCAAGCGCCTCTATAACTCCGTGATGGCGCGGGGCGACCGCGTGATTGCCATCAGCCATTTCATCGCCGATCTGATCCGGACCCGGCATGGGGTAGAGGAGGCGCGCCTGCGCGTGATCCCACGCGGTGTTGACCCCAGGCGCTTTGACCCTGGCTTGGTCAGCACCGAAAGGCTCGAAAAGCTCCGCACTGCCTGGGGCCTGCCTGAAGGCCGCCCGATCATCATGCTGCCGGCGCGTGTGACACGCTGGAAGGGCCAGATGGTGTTGGTGGAAGCCATGGCCCGCCTGCCGGGAGATTCGCTTGCCCTGCTGGTGGGCGATGCGGAAGAACGCCCGGCCTTTCGCGCTGAATTGGAAGCCCGCATTGAAAGCCTCGGCTTGCAGGATCGCGTGCGGCTTGTAGGCCACGCCAATGACATGCCGGCGGCGCTGATGCTGGCCGATGTCGTTATCCATGCCTCCACCGATGCGGAAGCCTTTGGTCGCACGGTGATCGAAGCCCAAGCCATGGCGCGGCCCGTGATTGCGAGCGACCTCGGCGCGCCCCGCGAAACAGTGGCCGAGGGTGTGACAGGGTGGCGCATCCCGCCTGGTGATGCCGCGGCACTGGCGGAAGCCATCGGCAAGACCCTTACCTTGCCGACAGAAGCACGCGCGGCGCTTGGCGCGCGGGCGCGGGCAGCGGTGCTTTCGGGCTACACGACTGCGGCCATGCAGGCAGCGACCATTGCCGTTTATCGGGAAGTGCTGCGATGAAGCCGCGCATCCTGGTGATCAAGCTGGGCGCGCTTGGGGATTTCGCGCAGGCTTTCGGCCCTTTTGCGGCGATCAGGGCGCATCACCCGGGAGCGGAGATCACCCTGCTGACCACGCCGCCCTTCGCACCCCTCGCGCGCCAAGCGCCCTGGTTTGACGAGGTTTGGGAAAATGGCCGGCCAAAGGGCCTCGCCGCGCTTTGGGCCTTGGGCCGGCAATTGCGCGCGGCGCGGTTTGACCGGGTTTATGATTTGCAGACCTCTGATAGGTCATCGCGCTATCGCTGGCTGGTTGGGCGCGGGGTGGAATGGTCCGGCATTGCCGCCGGCGCTTCCCACCCACATGCCAATCCGCGCCGCGACTTCATGCACACGGTGGAACGCCAGCGAGAGCAATTGGCAATGGCCGGTATCAGCCATTTCCCGGCGCCGGAGCTGGCCTGGCTGGATGCCGATATCACGCGCTTCGCCTTGCCGGATCGCTTTGCACTGCTGATCCCTGGTGCCTCCCCCGGCCGCCCGGCCAAGCGTTGGCCTGTCGAGCATTTCGCCGCCTTGGCGGCGGCGCTGGATATCCCGGCGGTGATCCTGGGCGGCCCAGCCGAAGCCAGCCTGGGCGCAGCGATCACGCAAACTGCCCCCGGGGCGCGTGACCTGACGGGCAAGACAAGCTTCGCCGATATCGCCGCCCTTGCCCGGCGGGCGGCCTTTTGCATCGGCAATGACACGGGCCCGACCCACCTGGCCGCCGTGGCTGGCTGCCCGACCCTTGCCCTGTTCGGCGAGGATAGCGACCCCGCACTCTGCGCCCCGCGCGGCCCGCGCGTGGCCGTGCTGCGACGCCAACCCTTGGCCAGCCTGCCGCGCGCCGATGTGCAGGCCGCCCTTCAGGATTTGATCAATCAAACCGCCGCAACGGCTTGACCCGGAAGGGGCCTCTGCCCATGGTCCGGCCTGCCTTCAACCAATAGGACGCTGTTCATGCCCGCGATTACCCTGCCCGATGGTTCCATCCGCCAATTTGACGGCGCGGTGACGGGCACGACTATCGCGGCCGCCATTGGTCCGGGCCTGGCCAAGGCAGCACTTGCCATGGAAGTGGATGGCAAGCTGCGCGATCTTTCGGCCAGCATAACCCAGGACGCCAAACTGCGCTTCATCACGCGGCGCGACCCAGAAGCGCTTGAAATGATCCGCCATGATTGCGCCCATGTGCTGGCGGAAGCCGTGCAGGCGCTTTATCCGGGCACGCAGGTCACGATCGGCCCTTCGATTGAGAACGGCTTCTATTACGATTTCGCGCGCAATGATCCCTTCAAGCCCGAGGATTTCGCCACCATTGAAGCGAAGATGCGCGAAATCATCGCGCGCAATGATGCCTTTATGCGCGAAGAATGGGACCGCGAGGATGCGATTCGCTTCTTCACCGACAAGGGTGAACGCTACAAGGCCGAATTGATCCAGGATTTGCCGAAATCCGAAATCATCAGCATCTACAAGCAAGGTGCCTGGACGGATCTGTGCCGCGGTCCGCATATGCGCGGTACGGGCGATATCGGCACTGCCTTCAAGCTGATGAAGGTGGCCGGCGCCTATTGGCGCGGCGATCATCGCAACGCCATGCTCAGCCGGATTTATGGCACCGCCTGGCGCGACCAGAAGGAACTCGACGCCTATTTGTTGCAGTTGGAAGAAGCGGAAAAGCGCGACCACCGCAAGATCGGCAAGGAAATGGGGCTTTTCCACCTGCAAGATGAGGCAGTGGGTTCGGTCTTCTGGCACCCCAAGGGCTGGCGGCTGTATCGCACGGTGGAAGCCTATATGCGCCGCCGCTTGGATATCGCCGATTATCAGGAAGTGAAGACGCCACAATTGGTGGATCGCAAGCTTTGGGAAGCTTCCGGGCATTGGGAAAAATTCCGCGAAAACATGTTCGTCGCCCGCGTGGAAGACGAGGATGAAAAAGACCGCGTGCTGGCGTTAAAGCCGATGAATTGCCCCTGCCATGTGCAGATTTTCAATCAGGGCTTGCGGTCCTACCGTGAATTGCCGTTGCGCATGGCGGAATTTGGCGCTTGCCATCGCTATGAACCCTCGGGCGCGCTTCACGGCATCATGCGCGTGCGCAGCTTCGTCCAGGATGATGCGCATATCTTCTGCGCCGAAGAACAGATCGCGGATGAGACGGTGCGTTTCGTCGCCTTGCTATCTTCCATCTACCGCGATTTCGGCTTTACCGAATTCCGCGTGAAATTCTCAGACCGCCCGGCGCGGCGCGCGGGGACGGATGCGGTGTGGGACCAGGCGGAAGGCGCGCTGAAAGACGCCTGCCGCATTGCGGGCGTTGAATATGAATTGAACCCTGGCGAGGGTGCCTTCTACGGCCCTAAGTTGGAATTCGTCCTGCGCGATGCCATTGGCCGGGATTGGCAATGCGGCACGCTGCAAGTGGATTTCGTGCTGCCGGAGCGGCTGGATGCCGAATATGTCGCGGAAGATGGCTCGCGCCGCCGCCCCGTTATGCTGCACCGCGCCATCCTTGGGTCTTTTGAACGCTTCCTGGGTATTTTGATCGAAGAGCATGCCGGGCGCTTCCCGCTTTGGCTCGCCCCCGTTCAGGTGGTGGTGGCGACCATTGTGGATGAGGCCGCACCCTTCGCTCGCCAGGCCGCCGCCGCTTTGCAAAAGGCCGGAATCGCGGCCTCACTTGACCTTAGAAACGAGAAAATCAACCGCAAGGTGGTGGATCACATTGATCAGCGCGTGCCCATCCTGGCCGTGATTGGCCGGCGCGAGGCTGAGGAAGGCACGATTGTGCTCCGCCGCCTGCCGGGGCGGGATCAGGAAACGCTGAAGCTCGCCGATGCTGTGGCTTTGCTGGCTGCGGAGGCGACGCCGCCGGATTTGCGGGCCTGAGCGCTATTTTGTCCGGGATTTACGCCTTTCACGGGCGGCAAAGCCCAGGGAAAACTTGCAGACGGCTCCCCAAAAGCCCATAAATGCGCCGTTCTGAAAACCACGACAGGAGAGTACCATAGCTCGACCCCCTATGCCCGCCGCCCAGCAGGCCCCCGCGCGTGAAGGCCCGCGTATCAATGATGAAATCCGTGTCCCTCAGGTCCGCCTGATTGATGACGCGGGAGAGATGATCGGCGTCATGTCCGCCCGCGAAGCGCTGATCCGCGCTTACGATCTTGGCCTGGACCTGGTGGAAATCTCGCCCAATGCTGTGCCGCCTGTATGCAAGATCCTGGATTACGGGAAATACAAATACGAGCAGCAGAAAAAGGCGAATGAGGCGCGCAAGAAGCAGAAGGTCGTCGAAATCAAGGAAATCAAGGTTCGACCGAATATTGATGACCATGATTACGATGTGAAGATGAAGCAGATGAAGAACTTCATCGGCGAAGGCGACAAGGTGAAGGTAACGCTGCGCTTCAGGGGCCGCGAAATGGCGCACCAGGAATTGGGCGTGAAGGTGCTGGAACGCATTCGCAATGACCTGACTGAATTGGTGAAGGTCGAACAAATGCCCAAGCTGGAAAACCGCCAGATGGTGATGGTGGTTTCACCGAAATAGGCCGTGTCGGCCTGGCCGCGTGATTCAGCAAGCTGGGTCACGCTTTTTGGCTTAGATCGGGGCGGACGGATACCCTGAACCCGGCTGGCCATAAGCTTCATTCACCTTCGGGAACCCCCGAGCCACCCCATGCCTGAAAGCGCCCTTGCCAGCCTTGAACTCGCCGCCGCCCGCAACCCAGCGGGGGCGATGGAGCTATTGCTTGTAACGGTACGGCGGATTGCTTCCGGGACTAGTCTTGAAGAACTCGCCACGCCAGAGGCGCCGCAACCGACCGAGGTGCTGGCGAC
>CALRPR020000055.1:0-23770 GCA_943370125.1 Allobosea thiooxidans
AACCCATGCTGCCGAGCCGCGATTACATGCTACGCATTGGCCATGATTGGACCCAGGCGCGCGTGACAACACTCAGGCACCGCATTGATGTAAATACGGGTAATCAACAGCCCGCACGCTCGCTTCAGATGAATGATTTGGGGCATTGCAATTTTTCGACCTTGAAGCCGATAAGCGCTGATCCTTATGTGGAAATTCGTGCCACTGGTGCCTTCATCCTGGTTGATCGCTTTACAAATGAAACGGTTGCGGCTGGCATGATCCGTCACGCGCTGCGCCGGGCTAGCAATATTCATCGCGCTGATTTCACCATCGACCGCACCGCGCGCGCGGAACGTAATGGACAGCGACCAATCCTTTTGTGGTTCACTGGGCTTTCCGGGTCGGGCAAATCCACCATCGCCAATCTGGTTGAACAGGTGCTCTTCGCCGCCGGGCGCCAATGCTACAGCCTGGATGGCGATAATCTCCGCCAAGGCTTGTGCCGCGATCTGGGCTTTACCGATGCCGATCGGGTGGAAAATATCCGCCGCGCCGGTGAAGTTGCCAAACTCTTCCTGGATGCTGGGCTTATGGTCCTTTGCTCCTTCATTTCCCCCTTCCGTGCCGATCGGCAGATGCTGCGCGACTTGATCGGGGATAATGATTTCCTGGAAATTCATGTTGATGCACCGATTGAAATCTGCATCGCGCGCGACCCCAAGGGTCTTTACGCTAAGGCCAAGGCAGGGCTGATACCCAATTTTACTGGGCTAGGCAGCCCTTATGAAGCGCCGGAAAAACCTGATATCAGCCTGAAAACTGCGGAATCGAGCGCGGAAGCCTGCGCAGAGCAGGTTCTCGCGATACTCCGCCAAAGAGGAATTGCCTGTTGAAGGGGCCCAGAACCCCAAAAGGTGCAGCCACTCCCTTGCCCTGGATGAGGCGGTCGTCCATTTTCGACAGAGCTACAGGAAGCCACCATGATCTCTCTTCCCGCCCCAAAGCCTGAAATCCTCGCTCGTCGTGCTGAAATCACCGCCGCGCTAACTGCGCTTGTCCCTGGCGATGGCGTGATTGCTGAGGGCATTCGCCTGAAGCCCTATGAAACCGACGGGCTTGCCGCCTATCGGCAAATGCCCTTGGCGGTAGTACTGCCCTCCACCACCGAACAGGTCGCGGCTGTACTGCGGTATTGCCATGAACAGGGCATTCGCGTGGTGCCGCGTGGGGCGGGGACCAGTCTTTCCGGTGGTGCGCTGCCTTTGGCGGATGCGGTTGTCGTGGGTCTCATGCGGCTCAACACCATTCATGAGATCAATTATGCGGACCGTTATGCGGTGGTGGGCGCTGGCGTCACGAATATAGGCATCACCAAGGCGGTGGAGGCTGATGGGTTTTTCTATGCGCCCGATCCGTCTTCTCAGTTGGCCTGCATGATTGGCGGCAATGTCATGATGAATTCTGGCGGCGCGCATTGCCTGAAATATGGCGTGACGGCGAATAACCTGCTCGGCGTGAAATTCGTGACCATTGAAGGCGAAGTGCTGGATATTGGCGGAACTTATCTGGATGCGGCGGGTTATGATTGGCTGGGCTTGATCACGGGCAGTGAAGGCCAATTGGGCGTTGTGACGGAAGTGACAGTGCGTATTTTGCGGAGCGCCGAAGGGGCGCGCGCCATGTTGGCGGCCTTCAATTCGATTGAAATCGCCGGTGCGGCGGTGGATGCCATTATCGGCAGTGGCATTATTCCGGTGGCGTTGGAATTCATGGACAAGCCCTGCATCCATGCCTGCGAAGCCTTTGCGCATGCCGGCTATCCGCTGGATGCGGAAGCAATGCTGATCATTGAAGTTGAAGGCAGTATTGCGGAACAGGATGCGTTGCTCGCACGCATCAAGGATATTTGCGCGCGGTTTGACCCGATCAGCCTGAAGGTTGCGGAGACCGCCGAACAAAGCCTTGCCATCTGGAAAGGCCGCAAAGGCGCCTTTGGCGCAGTGGGGCGCATCAGCCCCGATTACCTTTGTATGGATGGCACCATCCCGACCAGCGAATTGCCGCGCGTGCTGAAGCGCATCGGGGAGATGAGTGATCAATACGGTTTGAAGGTAGCAAATGTGTTTCACGCCGGTGATGGCAATCTGCATCCGTTGATCATGTTTGACGCAAATGACGCCGATAGCTTCCGTCGCGCTGAGGCCTTTGGCGCGGACATATTAAAGCTTTGCGTGGAAGTCGGCGGCTGCTTGACCGGTGAGCATGGCGTTGGCGTGGAAAAGCGCGATCTGATGACTGTGCAATTCCAGCCGCATGAATTGACGCAACAGCGCGCCATCAAAAGCGCCTTTGATCCCGACTGGCTGCTCAATCCTGCCAAGGTGTTCCCGCTGCAAGGCGCGCTCTCGCCTGCGCTGGCCGCTGAATGAGCGCGATGATCGCGCCGGCGGATGAAGCCGGCATCATTGCCGCGGTGCAGGCAGCGCGCACGGCGCGTGAACCGCTGGCCGTTGAAGGCCAGGGATCAAAGCGCGGAATGCTGCGTCCCGTGCAGGCCGCGCGCAGCCTTTCGACGCGTGGGCTGACCGGCGTTACGCTCTATCGCCCGGCGGAGTTGATCATCAGCGCACGCGCCGGCACGCCGCTTGCGGAAATTGAAGCCACCTTGGCGGAAAAGGGCCAGCAGTTGATTGCTGAATCGCCCTATCTGAGTGGCGTTTTTGGCACAAGCGCGCCGCCCAGCATTGGTGGTGTGGTGGCGGCCAATCTGTCCGGCCCGCGGCGCATCACCTGGGGGGCGACACGCGATCACGTGATGGGGCTGCGCTTCATCAATGGCGCTGGGGAGGTCATTCGTTCCGGTGGGCGTGTGCTGAAAAACGTGACGGGGCTTGATTTGTGCAAGCTGCTGTCGGGGTCTTACGGCACGCTTGGTGTGATCACTGAAGTGACGCTGAAAGTCCTGCCGGCGCCGGAAGCAAGCGCGACGCT
The DNA here is from genome assembly GCA_943370125.1 of Allobosea thiooxidans. Classification (GTDB taxonomy): domain Bacteria; phylum Pseudomonadota; class Alphaproteobacteria; order Acetobacterales; family Acetobacteraceae; genus Neoroseomonas. Next base: position 2,974 of record CALRPR020000055.1, read on the forward strand.
GCTGATTGAAACGCCCGATCTTGCCAGCGCCATCGCTGCGCTTTCCGCAGGGCTTGGCAGCCCCTTTGGCGTTTCCGGCGCAGCGGCGCTGCCGGTGAAGAATCACGTGATTGCGGCGTTAAGGCTTGAGGATTTCGCGGCTTCGGTCGCTTATCGCATGGAAAAGCTGCGCGGCGTGCTGGGCAGTTTTGGCACGCAGCGTGTTATTGAAGATGCCGAAAGCCGTATCTTCTGGCGCGGTGTGCGTGAAGTGGAACCGCTTCAGGTCATGGCCGATGAGGCCATTTGGCGGGTTTCGGTGCGCCCCTCCGCCGGGGCACAGATTGCAGCGGCGGCAAATGCGATTGGCGGGCGCGTCATGCTGGATTGGGGTGGCGGCCTGGTTTGGATCGCGGCCAGCCCCAGCAGCGCCAACCACACGCTGATCTCAGAGGCAGCGCGCACGCAAGGTGGCGCGGCGATGCTGTTTCGCGCGCCGGAATCCCTGCGTCTTGCGGTGCCGGTGCTGCCCGAAGAAGCCGCGCCGCTGGCCAAGATTGCTGCGCGTGTGAAGGAAGCGCTGGACCCCGGCGGGCTGTTCAATCCAGGGCATATCCGCGCTGCTTGACCAGCCTCACAGCGCCAGCTTCATCCCCTCATGGCTCGCGACAAAACCTAGGCTTTCGTAGAAGCGATGCGCCTCTGGTCTTTGCTTGTCGGTTGTCAATTGCACCAGCCCGCAGCCACGCGCGCGGCATTCGGCGATGGCCCATGCAAACATTTGCCGGCCAAGCCCATCGCCACGCCGATCGGCGGCGATGCGCACGCCTTCAATCTGCCCGCGCCACATGCCAAGGCGTGATAAGCCTGGGATGAAGCTCAATTGCAGGCAGCCAATCACGCGCCCTTCTTCTTCCACCACCGCCAAATACTGGTTGGCATCGGCAGCAATCGCGGCGAAGGCCGCGAGGTAGGCAGGGTTGGGCGGGTCAGAAGCGTCTTCACGTCCCTGACCCAGCCTGTCATCGGCCAAAAGCGCGATGATCGCGGGCAAATCCGCCAGCGTGGCGCTGCGAAACATCAGCGCCACGGCAGACGCAATTCAGATCTTGACGCGATCCGGCGCCACCCAGCTCAGCGGTTCTTTCCAGATCACCTGATCCGTCGTGACGGGGCGGTCCAGCCGGTTCATGCCGCGCAGCTGATCAATCGCGCGCTGAATGAAGGCCACGCTGTCGCTGGTCAGGTTCATGCGGTATTCAACCTTGCCCATCAGCTCGGCGATGAAGGCGCGATCCTGGCGCAGGAAACGCGCCACCTGCTGCACCGCCTGGTCGCGATTGCTTTCAGTGAATTCCGTTGCCTGCACCAGGGAACGCATCAGCCGTTCCGTGGTGGCGCGATTGGCTTCGGCCCAGCCTTTGTTCATGTAGATGTAGTTGCTCTGAATCGCGATCTGGTCGTTGCTGAGCAGGATCTTGCTGCCCGGAATGGCGCGCATGGCGCGGGTCGGCCAGGGTTCCCACACCACAAAAGCGTCAATATTGCCGCGTTCCATGGCGGCCACCATTTCCGGCGCTTCGACATTCACGATGGTGTAATCGGCCTGGTTCAGACCAAGCCGCGACACCACGGAAAGCCAGAAGGTTTCGCTACCCGTGCCGCGCGCAACACCCACGCGCTTGCCCTTCAGCGCTTCCATATTCTCAACCCCGCGGCCCACCACGGAAAGCCAGCGCATCAGCGCAACACCTTCAGCAACCGCCACGACATTCGCATCACGCACATGGGCGGAAACACCGGCCTGTTCGGCGCCATAGGCGGCATTGATCTGATTGCCGATCAAAAACGCAATCATGGCGCTGCCCGATGGCCCGGTATTCACCGTGACATCCAGGCCATTGCGTTCAAAGAAGCCGCCTTCCTTGGCCACATAGAATTGCGCGAAGGAAGGATCAACGCCGGTTGCGATGGTGATTTTGGTGGGGGCTTGCGCGGAAGCCGGCAGGATATAAGCGCCTGCGGCAGCAGCCGGCAGCGCCAGGATGGAACGACGAAGCATGGTGAAATCTCCCTTTTTTCAGACGGTTGCGTTGAAGCGCCCCGCAAAGGCGCGGATCAGAAAACGAAAACTGCGATCGGTTGCAAAGCCCAACAGCCCAAGCGCGACCAGCGCCACGAAAATATCCTCGATCTGCATGAAAAGCCTGGCATCCCAGAGCATCTTGCCAAGCCCATCATTGGAAGCAATCAGCTCCGCCGCGACAATGGTGACAAAGGCATTGGACATGGCAAGGCGCATCCCGGTCAGGATATAAGGCACTGTCGCTGGCAGCGCGACCAGGCCAAACACCTGCCAGCGATTAGCGCCCAGGCATTGCGCAGCCCTGATCTTATCCCGCCCCACAGCGCCCACACCAGCGGCGGTTGAGATGATCACGACGAAGATGGTGGTATAGGCAATCAGGAAGACCTTGCTTTCTTCGCCAATACCAAACCAGATCACCGAAACCGTGATCATGGCAACAGCCGGGATGAAGCGGAAGAATTCAGTCCAGGGTTCCAGCAACCAGCGCACCGGCTTGAAGGACCCGATGGCAAGGCCAATCGGTATGCCAATGGCCGAACCCAGCAGAAAGCCCTGCGCAATGCGGCGCAAAGACGCGACGATTTGTTCCTGCAGAATGCCATCTTCAATCAGCATCCAGCCGCGTGCCAGCACCGGCCCTGGTGGTGGAAACAAGGTGGATTTCACCAAATAGGTGGCCGCCAGATGCCAGACCAGAAACAGCAGGGCGAAGCCCGTGATATAGCCGCCAATGGTGGCCCAACGATCAGTGCGCACCGTGGATCTCATCATGAATAAGGGCATGCACTTCGCGAAACACCCGCATGAAGTCATCTGAAGTGCGTTCGCGTGGGAAGGGCAAATCCACCGGCACAATGGCCTTGAGTGTGCCGCCCGGGCCCCGCCGCATCACCCCAACACGTGTCGCCAGCGCGCAGGCTTCTTCAATGTCATGGGTGATGAACAGCACGGTCTTTTTGGTCTCCGCCCAGATGCGGCTGAGTTCCCCCTGCAACACCGCGCGGGTCATCGCATCCAGCGCGCCAAAGGGTTCATCCATCAGCAGCATGCGCGGGTCATTCGCCAAAGCGCGCGCAATCTGAATGCGCTGCTTCATGCCGCCGGAAAGCTCCGAAGGATGCTTCGCCCCCTGCCCGGTCAGGCCGACCATACGCAGGAAATGCTCGGCCTTCTCCCGCCGTTCTGCCCGTCCCAGGCCGCGCAGGCGCAAGCCAAAGCCGATATTGTCGAGTGCGGTCAGCCATTCATAAAGGCTGTCATGGCCCTGAAAGACCACGCCGCGATCAGCGCCCGGGCGTTCTACCGGCGCGCCATCCAGCAGAATGCTGCCAGCCGTGGGGGCTTCAAACCCGGCCACCATGTTCAAGACCGTGGTCTTGCCGCAGCCTGATGTGCCAAGCAGGCAGAAGAACTCGCCCTCTGCCAAGTCAAGGCTGAAGTCGCGCACAGCTTCCCAGGCACCGGTCCGGCCTGAAAAAGTCTTGCCCACGCCCTGTAGCGATACCAACGCCACATCTGCCCCCTGTGTTACGAACCCCATCTAGGCGCCGGCGCCCAAACCAGCAACCCGGCTTCACGCCCCGGCAAGCCGGGTCTAGTCTCCGCCCTTGTAAAAGCAGGAGGAACGCCACATGCCAAATATGCTTGAAGGTAAGGTTGCCATCGTTACCGGCGCCGGTAACGGGATTGGCCGGGAAATCGCCATTATGATGGCGGGCCAGGGTGCGAAGGTGATCATCAATGACGTGGGTGCATCGCTGTCCGGTGAGGGCCTGGATGCGACACCAGCGCAGCAAACCAAAGCAATCATTGCCCAAAATGGTGGCACATCAGAAATCTGCACCGATAGTGTGGCCACATGGGTCAGCGCACAAAAAATCGTGCAATCCGCCATGGATCACTTCGGGCGCATTGATATCGTGGTGAATAATGCGGGCATTCTGCGCGACCAGATTTTCCATCGCATGACGCCGGAAGAATGGGATTCAGTGATCGCAGTGCATCTTTCCGGGTCCTTTTATGTCTCCCGCGCGGCGGCCACGCATTATCGTGCGCAGCAATCGGGTTCTTACGTGCATATGTCGTCAACCTCTGGCCTGATCGGTAATTTCGGCCAGGCGAATTATTCGGCGGCCAAGCTTGGCATTGTGGCGCTGTCCAAATCCATCGCGCTGGATATGGCGCGGTTTGGCGTGCGGTCCAATTGCATCGCCCCCTTCGCCTGGAGCCGCATGACAGGGTCCATCCCTGCCGAAACACCGGAACAGAAGCGCCGCGTGGAACGCATCATGCGGATGACGCCGGACAAGAATGCACCGCTGGCGGTGTTCTTGGCGTCTGACGCGGCGAAGGATGTGACGGGGCAAATCTTCTCACCCCGCATGAATGAGATTTTTATCTACAGCCAATCCCGCCCCATCCGCGGCATTCATCGCGGCGAAGGCTGGACCCCGGAAATGATCGAAGAATATGCCCTGCCGGCGCTGAAGCCCGCCTTTTCGGCGCTTGAGCGTTCCGGCGATGTCTTCTGCTGGGACCCGGTCTGAAGCCCTTCATCACTGCCGCATTGGCGCTGCTAGTCCTGGGATCAGGGCGCGCAGCCGCCACGGCGCCAGAGCTTCTGGCGGCGGCGCAGCGGTTGCCACCAAGCGGGGCTTTGGAAGCGATTGATGCCGCGGCGGAATGTGCCTTCGCGCCCAACGCGCGCCATCTTGGGCCATTGCCGGCGCGGCTTGTCTGGTCGCGTCCGGCGGCGGTGGTGATCTTCAGCGGGTTGGATGGCGTGCCGGAAGGTGATCGCGCCGTGCTGCTGCGCCCGACACGGGAATTGCTGGCGCGCCATGCGGTGCGGGAACGTATCCAGGCGGGGCGCGTTTCTTTGCATGATCATGACCTGAATACGTTGCCCGAGACCACGCAGGAAATCGCCTTCATAGCGCTGCATGTCGCGCGCCCCGAATCACCACCCGAGGGCTGTATTGCCCCCCTTTCAAATTGACGGAATAGCCTCATGGATCGCCTTGCCTCTGCCTTGCTCAACCCGCGCCGCATTGCGCTTATTGGCGGGTCTTCAGACCCGAAGCGCCTGACCGCGCGCGCACAAGTCTATTTACGCAAGCACGGTTTTACGGGTGATCTTTTCCCAATAAATCCAAGTGCTGACACGATCCTTGGCGAACGCGCCTATGCGCGGCTTTCGGATGTGCCGGGGGAGATTGATCTGGCCTATCTGCTGCTCGGCACGCAGCATGTGGAAGGCCAGATTGCGGCGGTGGCGGAAAAGCGCATTCCGGTGGCCGCCATTCTGGCCGATGGCTTTGCCGAAGCCGGAGACGAAGGCCGCGCCTTGCAGGAAAGGCTTCTGGCCACCGCAAAAGCCGCAGGTGTACGGCTACTCGGCCCCAATTCCATGGGCCTGATCAATTTGAACGCGCGCACCGCCTGTTCAGTGAATGCCGCGCTGGAAGCCGAAAGCCTGCCCGCTGGGCGCATCGCGCTAGTTTCGCAATCCGGTTCCATGATGGGCGCCATCATGGCGCGTGGTGCGCCGCGCGGTATCGGCTTTTCGCATCTGATCGGCACCGGCAATGAAGCCGATCTGACCGCGAGTGAAATCGCCGGGATGCTGGTGGAAGACCCGGGCGTTGATGCGGTGCTGCTGTTTCTGGAAGCGATTCGCGCGCCGGAGAAACTCGCCGCAGCCGCGCGCCGCGCCCATGCGCTGGGCAAGCCGATCATTGCCTTCAAGCTTGGCCGTTCCAGCTTCGGCGCGGAATTGGCGGGCAGCCATACTGGCGCGCTGGCGGGGTCTGATGCGGCGGCGGATGCCTTCTTCCGTGCCAATGGCATTGCGCGCGTGACCATGATTGAAGCGCTATTGGAAGCGCCGGCCTTGTTCATTGGCCGCAAGCCGCTCGCCAATCCGCGCCGCACCATTTCCGTGATGACGACCACGGGTGGCGGTGGCGCCATGGCGGTGGATGCTTTGGGCGTTGTTGGCATTGAAACCTGCCCGCCCGATGCCGCTGCCGTGGCAGGGCTGGAAGCCGCCGGCCTGCCGCATCATGGGCGGATGATTGATGTGACGCTGGCCGGCACGCGGGCCGATAAGGTGGAAGCCGCGCTTTCGGCACTCGCGGCCGATGCAGGCACGGATATGGTGCTTTCCGTGGTGGGATCTTCCGCGCAATTCCGCCCGCATGATGCGGTGGCAGGGATTACTGGCGCGGTGAAGACTGGGCTTGGCAAACCCATCGCGGCCTTTTTGGTGCCGCAGGCCGATGCGTCCTTGCGACTGCTGGGCGAAGCCGGCATTCCCGCCTTCCGCACGCCGGAATCCTGCGCCGATGTGATTCGCGCTTTTTTTGACTGGCGCGCCCCGCGGGCCGAGGCCCCAGCGCCTGCCATCAGCCACACCATCCCCGCCACCCCGGATGAGGCCGATGCGCGGCGGGTTTTCGCGGCTTTTGGCCTCGATAGCCCCTTTGCCGTGATGGAGGCGCCCGATGCCGTGCCGGGTGGGCTCAGCTACCCCGTCGCGCTCAAAATCCTCTCACCCGATCTGGCGCATAAGACGGAAGTGGGCGGTGTGGCGCTGAATATCGCCGATGCGGCGGCGCTGAAGGCGGAAGCAACCGCGATGCTGTCGCGCGTGAGGGCCCGTGCTCCCGCCGCGCGCATCACCGGCTTCCTGGTGCAGCCCATGGTGAAGGGCCTGGCCGAAGCCATCATCGGCTTCCGCCGAGACCCGGAAGCGGGGCCCGTGATTCTGGTGGGTGCCGGCGGCATTATGGCGGAATTGCACCGCGATACGGCGCTCCGCATCGCCCCGGTGGATGAGGCGGAGGCACGCGACATGATCGCGGAGGTAAAGGGCCTGAAGCCGCTGGCCGGCTGGCGCGGCTTGCCAAAGGGCGATCTGGATGCGCTGGCGCGCGCGGTGGTGGCGGCGTCTCGCTTGGCCGCCCAACCCGGCGTGGCGGAAGCCGAAATCAACCCGCTTATCATCCACGCCGAAGGCCAGGGGGTGACGGTGGCGGATGCCTGGGTGGTGCCGGCTTTCCCTTAAAGGCGCGGGGTGCCAGTTTGCGATCATGAAGCCCGAAGATTTGATCCGCGGCCGCTACGGCGCCCTGCCCTTCACCCCGCCCGAGGCGATACCCCCCGCCTTGGCGGCGCTTTTGGATCGGCGCGTAACGCGCCGCTACAGCGGTGACGCAGTGACTGAAGCACTGCTGGATACGGTGCTGGCGGCAGCGCAATCGGCGCCTTCCAAATCTGATTTGCAGCAATATTCCATTCTCGTCACGCGTGACCCGGTGAAGATCGCGAAAGTGGCGGATTGGATCGGCACCATGCCCTGGATCAAGGATGCGCCGGTGCTGCTGATTTTCTGCGGCGATATGCGGCGCGGTCAGGCGGCGTGCGCGCACCACGGACGCGAACACGCCAATAATAATATGGACACTTTCCTGAACACCGCGGTGGATGCGGCGCTGGCCTTGGGGGCCGCGATTGCGGCGGCGGATGCGGCGGGGCTTGGCACCTGCCCCATTTCCTATGTGCGCAGCCATATCGAAAAAGTCGCACCTTTGTTTGCGCTGCCCAAGGGTGTTTATCCCGTGGCGGGCTTGTCACTCGGCTGGCCGGGCGCGCGCAATGAAGTGACACCGCGCCTGCCGCCTTCAGTGGTGATCCACCGCGAAGCCTATTCCAGCGCGGCGGAGGCCGAAGCAATCGCAGCCTATGATGCGCTGCGCCCACGCCAAAAGCCGCGCTATCCGGAAATCCATGGTCCCGCACCGGAAGGCTGCACCTGGTCTGAAAATGCCGCGCGGCAGCTTTCCGTGCCGGAGCGCTTCGGCTTCCGCGCCTGGCTGCGCAGCCGGGGGTTTGACCTTGACTAAGTCCCCGCATCGCGAAGACCCGACAGCTGATAATCCCGGTGGCGCGGATGCCGAGGGCAAGCGCAGCCCCCGCGCACGCGCCACACGACCGCGCGATGCCGCGAGCCTGATCGTCTGGCGCCAAAGCAGGAATGGTCCGGAACTGCTGATGGGTAAGCGCCATCCGGGGCATCGCTTCATGCCTGATGTCATGGTGTTTCCTGGTGGGCGTGTGGACCCGGATGATCATCGCGGCGCGGCGATCAGCGAATTGCGCGAAGCGCCCCGAAGCCTGCTGGAACGCCGGGCAACACCAGCGCGGGCGCGCGCCTTGGGCATTGCAGCCGCGCGGGAATTATTTGAAGAAACCGGGCTGGTATTGGGCGAAAAGCGTGGTGAAGGCGTAGCTGCGGCGCTGGGCGATCTGGATTATCTCTGCCGCGCCATCACGCCATCCGGCAGACCCATTCGCTTTCATGCGCGCTTTTTGATTGCGCCGGCGGAAGCGGTGCATGGTTCCATCCAAGGTTCTGGCGAATTGGAAAAGCTTGGCTGGTACAGCCCGGAAGCGGCGCATGCTAATAATGTCGCGACCATCACGGCGCGGGTCATGGGTGAGTTTTTGGCCTGGCTTGCGCTTCCCGAAGCGGCGCGCGCCAAGCGAGACTTGATCGTGTTTCGTGGGATGGATGACCGAAGGGTTGAGGGCTGAATTTCCGACGCCCCCTCACCCCACCCGGCGACGCGGTTCCAGCAGCATCATCCCACCAAGCTTCAGCCCGCCCCCGCCAAGCGCCAGCAGCGCCACCGCTGCATGGGAAAAGCGGCCCGGCGCCGTGGCATCGCCGAGCAAAAGCGCCACCAGCACCAGATCACACAATACGCCAGCGCCAATCAATCCAAGGGCAAACATTTACCTGCTCATGCTTCGTTCAGCGCCCCTTAAACCTGCCTAGCAGGGCAGCAGCGCGACCATAGAAAGGCAGTTTCGTGGCAAGCCGCCATGGACAGAAGCACCCAGTTCTGAGACTGTCCGGTCCCTCGACCGATTAGAAGGAGGTCCCAATGCGCCGTTTTCTGGCTGCCGTACTGCTTTCCGCCACCCTTGCCGGGCCCGCTTTGGCCCAAGGCCAACCGCCGCTCCGCTGCGGGGTTGATGGCACTTTTGCCCCCCATGCCTTCCCGTCGCTGCAAGGCGGCGTGCAGGGCTTTCAGATTGACCTGTTCCGCGAAGTCGCCAAGCGCATGGGCCGCGAGATTGTGATCGAAAGTGCATCCTTCTCTGGCCTTATTCCGGCCATGAATGCAGGGCGCTATGATTTTCTCTGCGCGCCCACCACGGTCACGCGCGAACGCGCCGAAGCTTTGCTATTCACCGAAGGCTATATCTGGACCGAATTGCAATTCGGGATCCGCCGCGGCACGCCGCCCATCAAGTCTGAGGAAGATCTGCGCGGCAAGACTATTAGCGTGAACAAGGGCACGCCCTATGAAAATTGGGTCACGGCCAATGCCGCGCGCCTGAACTTGACTTTGCTCGCCTTTGATACCCAGCCCGATGCGGTGCAGGCCGTGATCCAGGGCCGCGCCTATGCGAACCTGTCCGGCAATACGGTGGTGCGTTATTCGGCTTCGCGCACGCCGCAGTATATAGCGGATTTCGTGCTGCCCGGCACGCGCATGCATTGGGGCACGCCCTTCCGCAAGGATAGCGCCGCCATGCGCAACCAGGTGGAAGATGTGCTGACCTGCATGAAGCGCGATGGCACCATCGCGACACTTTCGGAAAAGTGGTTTGGCAATAAGCCCGGCCCGGATCAGGCCGAAGTGATGGAATTCCCCGGCTACGGCCCGCCCGATCTGCCTGGCTACGACGCGACACCGCAGAACCCTCGCTGCTGATGCTGGTTCGCTTTCGGGTGCGGCGGGCATGACCCCCGCCCGCCCCATTGTTGAAGCGCGCGCCATCCACAAGCATTTCGGCGCCCTGCATGTTTTGCGGGGCGTTGATTTTACGGTGGAAGAACGCCAGCTTGTCTTCGTGATCGGGCCTTCGGGGTCCGGCAAATCCACCCTGCTGCGTTGCCTTAATCGGCTGGAGGAACCATCCAGCGGTTCCATCATCGTGGACGGCATAGACATGCTGGATTCGCGCACCGATATCAACAAGGCGCGGCAGCGGATTGGCATGGTGTTCCAATCCTTCAACCTCTATCCGCATATGACCGCGCTCGGGAATGTCAGCCTTGCGCTGCGCAAAGTACTGGGGCTGGATCGGGCGGAAGCCGAAACCCGCGCCCAACGCGCTTTGGACCGCGTGCATTTGGCCGATCGGGCGGATCACTACCCCAATCAATTATCCGGCGGCCAACAGCAGCGCGTGGCCATTGCGCGCGCCATCGCGCTGGAACCGCGCGTGATGTTGTTTGATGAACCCACCAGCGCGCTGGACCCAGAATTGGTCGGCGGTGTTTTGGCCGTGATGCGCGAATTGCGTGAAGACGGCATGACCATGGTGGTGGTCAGCCATGAAATGAGCTTCGCGCGCGCCGCTGCGGATCGTGTGGTGTTCATGGCCGATGGCGAGATCGTAGAACAAGGCCCGCCTTCTGAGGTGTTCAACGCACCGCGCCATGAAAGGCTTCGCGCCTTCATCAGCCAGATCGAGCGGCATTAAGCGCGCATGACAGGCTGGGAACGTTTTACCGACAGCTTCTTTAATGCGCGCGTCATGGCGCAATACCTGCCCAAGATCATCGAAGGCTTTGGCCTGACGGTGGTATTGGCGCTGTGCATTATTGTGTCTGGCTTGATCGCCGGCATTGGCCTGGCGGTGCTGCGCGCCATGGGTATTCGCCCGCTGAATTGGCTAATCATTTTCGTCGTGGATCTGTTCCGCGCGCTGCCGCCTTTGGTGATTATCGTATTGCTGTTTTTTGGCCTGCCCAGCGCGGGGATGGAGCTTTCTGGCTTTGCTTCAACCTGGCTGGCGCTTTCCTTGGTGCTGATGGCGTTTTCGGAAGAAATCTTCTGGGCCGGCATTACCAGCGTGCCCAAGGGGCAATGGGAAGCTGCACGTTCCACGGGCTTGGGCTTTGTGCAAACCCTTGGCCATGTTGTGCTGCCTCAGGCGCTACGCCTGACGATCCCCCCGCTCACCAACCGCACCATTGCCATTACCAAGGGCACGGCACTGGCATCCGTGGTGGCGGTGTCTGATATTCTGGGGGCGGCGCATTCTGGCGTTTCACATTCCTTCAACCCATCGCCCCTGACACTCGGCGCCCTTGCCTATCTGGTGCTGTTCTTTCCCGTGGTGATTCTGGGTCGCTGGATTGAAACCCGCTTCGCCTGGAAGCGCTGAGCATGGAAGATTTTCTCTCTGCCTTCCTAAATTGGGACATTGTGAAGGAAGCCTCCCCGATTTTATGGGAAGGCTTGCGCGCAACCTTGCTGCTTTCGGCCATGGTGGTGCCGCTGGGGCTGCTGGGCGGCATTATTCTGGCCATTCTTTCCACCTTGCCATCCCCTTGGGTGCGCTGGCCGCTGCGCGCCTGGGTGGATACTTTCCGCGCCTTGCCGCCTTTGGTGCTGCTGATTTTCATCTTCGCCGGCCTGCCCTTTATTGGGCTGGAGGTCAGCGCCTGGGGCGCGGTCGCTATCGGCTTTTTCCTCAATACAGGGGCTTATTATGGGGAAGTGCTGCGCGCCGGGATTGAAAGCGTGCCGCGTGGCCAGTTGGAAGCCGCGCGCAGCACCGGGCTTTCCGCACCACAAACCATGATTCATATCGTGCTGCCGCAAGCGGTGCGGAATGTGCTGCCGGATTTAATCTCTAACACGCTGGAGGTGGTTAAGCTTACCTCCATCGCCTCAGTCGTCGCTTTGCCGGAATTGCTATTCCAGGCTCGGCAGGCGCAAAGCGTGACCTATAACGCCACCCCCATTGTGGCGGCGGCGGTGGTGTATTTCATTCTGCTCTGGCCCGTGGTGCGGTTATTGAGCAAGCTTGAAAACAAGCAATTGGCGGCGCGCCGGTAAATAAGCACCGGCGCCCCTGCCCACATTACTTCACGGCATAGACATCATAGCAAGGCCCGCTTGGCGGGCGCTGGCCCACACCAACGGCGATAATCTTGTTCATCCAAGCCAGGTCCGCCGCGCCGGTTTCAAAGCGGATCAGGGTGCGGAAATAAATCTCGGATGGGTCAACCGTCTCACCGGCTGCGAGCTTCGCGAGCGCCGCCGGCGATCCATGGCGAATGCCATTATAGGCCAGATAAACCATGCTGCCGGAGGCAGCGCGAATGGTGAGCCGCACATCAATCTGCGCCGATCCATCCGGATCAACGCGGAGCCAATCGGCGGCTGACCCTGGCATGATTTCGCCATTCAGCTTGGGGCCCACCACCGTGCCGCCCGTCACGGGCACGATGCGGAGCTCTCCATTGCGGGTCGTGCCGATCATTTGCGGGGTGCCGACGCCAAGCGTCATGCGGAACAGATATTCGGATTGTAGGGGCATTGGGTTCATGGGCGTTTCTCCTTATTCCGCCAGCATGGCCCGGCTTAACGCTGCCGCCAAGGCAGGTCAGACACCTTCCACCCGGCGGCGCTACCGCGATGCCCAGCCCCATCCACCGGGCCTTCGAACCCATCCGCCACGTTGAAAGCATGGGCGAAGCCCGCCGCCTGCGCCGCCTGACCTGCGGATTGAGACCGCGCGCCGGACCGGCAGATGAAATAGAGCTTCTGCCCGGGCGTCAGCCCCGCCGCCTGCAAATCCTCCGCAAAGCCAGCATTCACCTGCATCGAGGGATATAATTGCCAGGGGATCAGCACCACCTGCTTGCCAAGTGCCATCAGGTCCGGCAGGCCCACGAAATTCCATTCCGCATCCGTGCGCACATCAATCAGCACGGCATCCTTATCGGCGGCCAATGCGGCCCAAGTGTCTTTGGGGCTGATATCGGGGATCGGGGCCATGACGCTTTCTCCTGTTGCGGGGCTGATAGCCATCTTGCCACAGGCTGGGGCTTTGCGTGTAGGGTTTCCTGAGAAGCTTGGGCGCAGCACGCCCAGATAAAGGGGGAAGCCATGTTCGGATTGATGCAGGATTGGCCCTTGCTGATGCACAAGGTGCTGGACCACGCCGCCATCCAGCACCCGGGGCGGGAGATCATCAGCCGGTCCGTTGAAGGGCCTTTCCATCACACGAATTACCGTGATGTGCGGCGGCGCGCGCTTCGCGTGGCGCAGCGCCTTCAAAGCGATGGCATCAAGCTGGGTGACCGTGTTGCGACACTCGCCTGGAATACCTGGCGGCATGTGGAAGCCTGGTACGGCATCACCGGCATTGGCGCCATTTACCACACCGTCAATCCTCGGCTGTTTTCGGATCAGATCGCCTGGATCCTGAACCATGCGGGATCACGCGTGTTGATGCTGGACCTGACTTTCATTCCGCTTATCCAGCAATTGGCGCCAAAGCTTGAACACATCGAACGCTTCATCATCCTGACCGATGGCGCGCATCTGCCCGAAACGGGGCTCCGCAATGCCGTGGCCTATGAGGATTGGCTGACTGAGGCCGATGGTGATTTCGCCTGGGCGAGCTTTGATGAAAGAACTGCTGCCGGGCTTTGTTATACGTCGGGCACCACGGGCGATCCCAAGGGCGTGGTTTATTCCCACCGGTCAAATATTCTGCATGCGCTGGCGGCCAATCAGGTGGATTGTCTGGGGCTTGGCGTGGCGGATCGTGTCATGCCGGTGGTGCCGATGTTCCACGCCAATGGTTGGTCCTTGCCGATCTCCGCCCCCATGGCAGGCGCCACGCTGATCCTGCCAGGTGCCAAGTTGGATGGCGCTTCGGTGCATGAAATCATCACCCAGGCGCGCGTGAATTTTTCTGCCGCCGTGCCCACGGTGTGGATGATGTTGTTGCAGCATATGGAAGCGACCAATACGCGCATTGATACGCTGAAACGCGTGGTGATTGGCGGTTCCGCCTGCCCTGCCGCCATCACGCAAACCTATCAGGAAAAATACGGCGTGCGCGTGATCCATGCCTGGGGCATGACGGAAATGTCGCCTGTTGGCACCACCTATCAGCGTAAGCCTGAAATCAGCGGGCTAGATGCCGAAGCGGCATTTGCGCTGCAAGCCAAGCAAGGCTGCCCGCCCTTCACGGTGGAGATGAAGATCACCGATGATGAGGGGCGCGACCTACCCTGGAATGGCACCGTTTTTGGCCGGCTTAAGGTCCGCGGCCCCGCCATCGCCCGCAATTACTTCCGGCACGAAGATGAAGCCGTGCTGGACGAAGATGGCTTTTTTGATACCGGCGATGTCGCGACCATTGACGCCAATGGCTTCATGGAAGTGACCGACCGATCCAAGGACGTCATCAAATCCGGCGGTGAGTGGATTTCCTCCATCGCTTTGGAAAACGCCGCGGTCGGTTATCCCGGTGTGGCGGAAGCGGCAGTCGTTGCCATGCATGATCCGAAATGGGATGAACGCCCGCTGATGATCCTGGTGATGAAGCCGGGGGCCGCGGCACCTGATCTTCCCGCCATGAATGCCTTCCTGGCCGATAAGGTCGCGAAATGGTGGCTGCCGGATGATCTGGTGGTGGTGGATGAAATTCCTCATACCGCGACAGGCAAGATCCTGAAGACGAAGCTGCGCGAAACCTTCAAAGATCACCGCCCGAAGGGGTGATCCCTACAGCGCCTCACCCTCGGCTGCGGCCTTCAGGCGCCGGAGCGCCTCAGCCCCGCCCGGCATGGTGGGGTAGATCGCCAGCGCCGCTTCCATGCTGCGCAAGGCGCCCGGCGCATCGCCTGCCTCAGTCTGCAAACGCGACAGGCTTTGCAGGGCGATGAAGTGGCGTGGTTCCAGGCGCAAAGCCTCGGCCAAATCACGCGCGGCTTCACGCATTTGCCCAAGCGCCGCCAGCGCTTCCGCGCGCAAATGCCAGGCGCTTGCCGCATTGGGGGCCAAAGTCAGCGCTGCATCAAAATCCTCAATCGCTTCTTCCGGCAGCCGCGCATTCAGATTGCGCGTGCCGCGTTGCATCAAAAGCCGCGCGGCGGGTGATGCCGCTTCCAGCCATAATTGCCGAATGCGCGCTTCCGCCAGCGCAAGCTGCGCCGCATCCCGGGACTCCCGCAGCACGGCGAAAAGCTGATCAAGCTCCGCTGCGCGCGGGGTGCCCTGCGCCAGCGCCAATCCCGGCAGCGCCAAACCCAGCAGCAGGGCGGCGCGGCGCGTCATCATGCCAACTCGCGTGCCTTGGCGATGCCTTCCGGCTCCGGCCCGCCCGCCATCCAATCCAGCAATTCCACCGTATGAATGGCCGGCATTGCCCCATCACCCAATTGCGTCAGGCAGCCGATATTCCCCGCCGCAATAACTGCCCCGCCGGTGCGTTCCAGATGCCCGAGCTTGCGCTCCTTCAACTGCCCCGCAATCTCCGGCTGCATCAGATTATAAGTCCCCGCCGATCCGCAGCAGATATGCGATTCCGCCGGTTCCTTCACCGCAAAACCGGCCTTCACCAACAAAGCCTTGGGCTCCACCGTGATCTTCTGCCCATGCTGAAGCGAACAAGCCGCATGATACGCCACCGTCAGCCCCGGCGCTGGCCTGCTCGGCACATACCCAAAGCGCGTCAGCACCTCAGAAATATCGGAAGCCAAACCCGCGACCTTCTCAGCCTTCTCCCGCCAGGGTGCCCCTTCCTCACGGAACATGAAGCCGTAATCCTTGAGCGTGGTGCCGCAGCCGGACGCATTCACCACAATCGCATCCAGCCCCTCACCCTCAATCTCCGCCGACCAGGCTGCAATATTCGCCCGCGCCAGGCGCATCGCTGGGTCATGCTGGCCCATATGATGATCCAGCGCGCCGCAGCAGCCCTGGCCCTTGGTCACCACCACCTCAATTCCCATGCGCGTCAGCAGCCTGATCGTCGCCTCATTGATCGAAGGCGCCAATACCTGCTGCGCGCAGCCCGTCAGCAAACCAACGCGCCCGCGCCTTTCACCCTGCGCCGGGAAAACGCCCGGCCTTTCCATGGCGGAAGGCGATGGCACATGCGCCGGCGCCAGGCGCAGCATGGCGCGCAGCCTTTCCGCCATGGGTGACGCGCCCGGCACCAACCGAGCAAAAGGCCGCGCCAGGCTGGCACCGATCAAAGCCAGGCGAAACCGGCCCGGATAAGGCAAGACCACTGACAGCAATCGCCGCAGAAAACGCTCTGCCGCCGGGCGCTGATAGGTCTTTTCAATATAGGCCCGCGCATGATCCACCAGATGCATGTAATGCACACCAGAAGGGCAGGTCGTCATGCACGACAGGCAAGACAAGCAACGATCAATATGCCGCACCTCCAACTCACTCGCCGGGCGGCCCGACTCCAACATATCCTTGATCAGATAAATCCGACCCCGAGGCGAATCCAACTCATCACCACGCAACAAAAACGTGGGGCAGGTCGCGGTACACATGCCGCAATGGACGCAACTCCGCAGAATGCGGTTGCTTTCGGCGACGTCCGGGTCAGACAATTGGGCGGGGGTGAAAAGGGTCTGCATGAAACCTCTATAACCCACAACACAGATCAATGGCAGGACCGGGGGCTCCGCCCCCAGGCCCCCGCCGAAACTGAAGTCTAGCGGGGGCGGGCGCCTAGGATATGGGCGATGGCGTAGGTCAGATCTGGGCGGTTCAGGGTGTAGAAATGGAACTCGTCCACGCCATTGGCCTGCAATAGACGCACCTGCTCGGCCGCCACCACGGCGGCGACCATGCGCCGCGTCTCGGCATCTTCCTCCAACCCCTCAAACAACTGGCCCATCCAGGCCGGCACACTCGCACCACACATGGCCGAGAACTTCACCACCTGCTGGAAATTCGACACCGGCAAAATACCCGGCACAATCGGCACATTGATGCCCTTGGCATGACAGCGATCAATGAAACGCAAGAACGTCTCGCCTTCGAAGAAATACTGCGTAATGGCGCGCGTCGCACCCGCATCAATCTTGCGCTTCAGAAAATCTAAATCTGCATCTGCCGAAAGCGCCGCCGGATGCGTTTCCGGATAGGCACCCACACTGATCTCAAAATCCCCAATCCTCTTCAGGCCCCGCACCAAATCCTCGGCCTGGGCATAACCGCCCGGATGCGGTACATATTCTGAGGCGCCCGCCGGCGGATCACCCCGCAAGGCCACAATATGGCGCACACCGGCAGCCCAATAGCGCCGCGCAACCTCATCCACCTCATCGCGCGTCGCCCCCACACAGGTCAGATGCGCGGCGGGGGTCAGGCTGGTTTCCGCCACCAGGCGCGCCACCGTGGCATGGGTACGTTCCTGCGTGCTCCCCCCTGCCCCATAAGTGACCGAGACGAATCGAGGACCCAGCGGCTCCAACCGCCGAATACAGGCCCAAAGCTGCTCTTCCAGCTTGTCCGTCTTCGGCGGGAAAAACTCAAAGGAAAGCCGTGGCGCCGGCAAGGCCGCCGGAGCAGGCAGGGCGCTGAAACGCGGGCCAGTCAGCCAGCGGGCAAGCGGGCCAGGGGCAAGGTTATTCATGACAATTCCCGACATGGTGAGGCGTTAGCTTTTCCGCAACGACGCCCCCATTGCCCATCGCGCTGCTCTTGGCAAGGGTGCGTCCCGTGGGTTAAGCGTTAACTTTAAACTGGCTTTTTGCGCTAAGAAACCTTTCGATGAACATTCTCTCCGCCCGCATCCTCGGCTCGGCCGCGCTTGTCCTGCTGCTTTTGGCAGGCTGCGCCACGCGCCCGCCTGCCGATGACCCTGAGGCACTTCAGGAATTCAGGGACAACAACGACCCCTTTGAACCGGCCAACCGCGCCCTGTTCGAAGTCAATGAAGTCATAGACAAGGCCGTATTGCAGCCCATCGCTGAAGCCTATCGGGATTTGCTCCCCAAGCCGGTGCGTTCCGGGATTCGCAATGTGCTCGGCAACCTCCGCACGCCGACCATCCTGACCGGCGACCTGCTGCAAGGTAACCTGACCCGCGCTCGCGAAACCCTTGGCCGCTTCATCGTGAATTCCACTATTGGTATTGGCGGCATTGTGGATGTTGGGCGCCGCTATGATGTGCACGGCCATTCCGAGGATATGGGCCAGACCCTCGCGGTGTGGGGCCTGGGCGAAGGCTTTTATATGTTCGTGCCCCTGCTTGGCCCGACAACGGCGCGCGATTTGGTGGGCTTTGGCATAGATATCTATACAAACCCCCAATCCATGATCGGCCAAGGACAAATCCTGGATGTGTGGAATTACACGCGCATCGGCATGACTGTAGTTGATACACGTGAAGCCTTGCTGGAACCCTTTGACATGGTGCGCAAGACCTCGCTCGATCCCTATGCGACGCTCCGTTCCGCCTATCGCCAGCGCCGCGCCTTTGAAATCCAGAACAAGGAAAGCCCCGGTGGCGCGGTTGCGCCAGCAGGTGGCGTTGGCTTCGGCCAGGGCGTGATGGAACCCAAATAATGGCCCGCGTGTTGATGTCCCGCCGCCTTCTGCTTACCGGGTTTGCTGGCCTAGCCAGCTTCCCAGCACGCGCGCAGTCAATGGATATCTCTCGCGCCACTGCCTTTGTGAACAAGGCTGGGCAGGATCTGGTGACTGCCATCAACGATCCACGCTTGAATCTGACACAACGGCGCGACAAGGTCGCGAGCATTCTTCGGACCGCCATTGATATTGAAGGCACCGGCCGCTTCATCCTGGGGCGCTATGTGCGCCAGGCCTCAGCCGCCGAATTGCAGGATTACCTCAAGCTTTTCGATGAGATCATTATCCGCAACCTCTCCGCGCGCTTCGGGGAGTATCGCGGCGTAAAGTTCTCGCTCGGCCGCTCCCAGCAGCGCACCGAAGAAGATGCGCTGGTGAGTACCCTGATTGAGCGCCCCAATAGTCCTGCCTTCACGCTGGATTGGCGTGTGGCTGAAATCAACGGCCAGCCCAGGGTAGTGGATGTGATCGCGGAAGGCACATCACTCCGCCTGACGACGCGGAGCGAATATGCCGCTGTCATTCAGCGCAATAATGGGCGCGTGGCTTCCCTGCTGGACGCCATGCGCGGCCAGATCGCCCAATTGGCGGCGCGCGAAGGCGGCTGATCAAACAGCCTTCAAGCCTTCAAGCTTTCATAAACCACCATCGCATGCCCCTTATGGGTAAAGCCACCCGCCTGGCACATGCCGATATCCTCCATCACTTGCCGTGACGCTTCATTGCTTTCCCGCGCCACGGCAATAATGCGCGGAAGCCCGGCCGCATGGCCGAAATCAAGCGCAGCACGCGCCGCTTCCCGCGCATAGCCCTTACCGCGGCATTCCGGCCAAAGCGCATAACGAAGCGCGACGCCCCGCCCATCCGGGCGTTCCATCAAACCGCAAATGCCAAGAAACTCACCGCTGCCCCGCACAAAGACGGACCAGGTACCATAGCCACGCACCGCCCAGAAATCTACGTCGTCTTCAAGTTCTTCCCGCGTACGCTCAGCACTTCGTGTGCCATGCAGCATGAAGCCAAAGACGCGTTCATCCCCCTTCAGGCGGATCAGATCAGGCAATTGCTCAGGCGCGGGCGGCAGCAGGGAAAGCCGCGCGGTGGTGATCCCGCGCGGCGTGTGCAAAGCGCCAAGCGCCTGGGTCACCGCTGCAAGGGCCGGTATTTGATGCGGTGCGGTTCTGTCGCATCCGCACCAAGGCGCCGGCGCTTGTCTTCTTCATAGGCTTGGAAGTTGCCTTCAAACCATTCCACATGGCTATCGCCTTCAAAGGCGAGGATATGTGTGGCAAGCCGATCCAGAAAGAAGCGATCGTGGCTAATGATCACCGCGCAACCGGCGAAATCCATCAGCGCTTCTTCAAGCGAACGCAGCGTATCCACATCCAAATCATTGGTCGGTTCGTCAAGCAGAATGACGTTATGCTCACGCTTGAGCATCTTCGCCAAATGCACGCGATTGCGTTCACCGCCGGAGAGCACGCCAACGCGCTTCTGCTGATCCCCACCCTTGAAATTGAAGGCAGCGACATAGGCGCGCGAAGGGACGCTCCGCTTGCCAATCGTGATCATATCCATCCCGTCCGAGATTTCTTCCCAGACGCTGCGCGTATCATTCAGGCTGTCACGGCTTTGATCCACATAGCCAAGCTGGACACTATCGCCGACCACAAGGCTGCCAGAATCAGGTGTCTCGCCACCGGTGATCATCTTGAAGAGCGTGGATTTACCTGCGCCGTTGGGGCCGATCACGCCCACAATGCCACCCGGCGGCAGCTTGAAGGAAAGATTGTCAATCAGCAGCCGATCGCCAAAACCCTTGGAGAGAGTCTCGGCAACAATGACGGTATTGCCCAATCGCGGTGCTGGCGGGATGGTGATTTCGGTCGGGTCCGGCGCCTTATCCTGGCTGCGGCGCAGCAAATCCTCATAAGCCGCGATACGTGCCTTGGATTTCGCCTGCCGTGCGGCCGGTGAACGCCCGATCCATTCCTGTTCTTCCGCCAATTGCCGCTGGCGCGCGCTTTCTTCGCGTTCTTCCTGCGAAAGGCGCTTGCGCTTGGCTTCCAGATAGGCCGAGTAATTTCCCTCATAAGGGATGCCGCGGCCACGATCCACTTCCAGAATCCAGTTCGTGACATTGTCCAGGAAGTAGCGGTCATGGGTCACGATCAGCACCGCGCCCTGATATTCGCGCAGCGTCTTTTCCAGCCAGGCAACGCTTTCCGCATCCAAATGGTTGGTCGGTTCGTCAAGCAGCAGCAGATCGGGCTTTTCA
>CALRPR020000056.1:0-23177 GCA_943370125.1 Allobosea thiooxidans
TGGCGCTGCCGGAAATAGCGCTTCCCGGAGTTGGCCTGCTTGCTGGCCTCGCCATGGGGGCATCGCGCACCCCGCGCGACCTGATGCTGAAAGATGCCTGCCCGCCCGGGCAGATCGGCAAAGTGTTCGGCTTTGTCTCCTCTGGCCTGCCACTCGGCGGCGCCATCACGCCCGTGCCGCTCGGCTTTCTGATTGATATGGGCTACCCGATCCTGGTGCTGCCAGTGGTGGCAGCGCTGCTGGGGCTTTCGCTGCTTTGCGCGGGCGGCGCCCGGGCCAGCAGCAAAGCGACGAAAGCACGCGCCGTTGCTGCTGAATGAAAAACATAAAAAACGGGAGGGCTCTGCCCTCCCGAACCCACCCGCCAAGGGCCGCGAGGCCCTTGGAACCCTAAACTTAGCATGAGCACCTTTGATGAAGGGGTGGCCTTATCAGCCTGGATAGCGGTCGCGGTCGTCGCGGCTTCGGGGGCGCTGAGCGCATCGCGCAAGCAACTTGATCCGGTGGGGTTCATCCTGATTGCCTGCGTCACCGCCTTTGGCGGCGGCACCATGCGCGATTTGATCCTGGGCGCACCCGTCTTTTGGCTGAAAGCGCCGGGCATGGTGCTGCTGGCCTCAGGCGTCGCACTACTGGTTTTTTTCACGGCGCATCTTGTGGAACGACGCTTCGAGGCATTGCTTTGGGCTGATGCAGTCGGGCTTGGCCTATTCGCCGTGCTTGGCACGGAAGCAGCGCTTCTCTGGGGCGGGCCACCTTGGGTCGCGATACTCATGGGCACCATCACGGCAACCTTCGGCGGCATATTGCGCGATATCATCTGCGCCGAATTGCCGCTGATCCTGCGGCGCGAAATCTACGCCACTGCGGCGGCTTTCGGCGCCCTAGTTTTTGTGGTGCTGACCCAGGTCGGCATGCCGCGCGACTTGGCTTTGCCGATCGGTGCCTTCGCCGGCTTTGCACTTCGCGGCGCCGCCATCCTGCGCGGCTGGTCCATGCCGACCTATAAAGCCCGCCCCGGCCGCGATTACCCGGACGAACGATAAGCAATGTCGCCCTACGCCATCGCGGTACTGTTTACCCTGGCGAGCACCGCACTCTACGCCCTTGGCTATGCGCTGGCGAAGGTTTTGGCGGAAAGCCTGCACCCGTTTGAAATCACCTTCCTGCGGTCAGCCCTGGTGCTGGCTTCCGTGATGGCGCTGACCATGGTGAAGCCCGCACCCTTGGCGACCATCAAGCGTATCGCTTTGCCTGCGCGCCCCTGGGCGCAGCGCATGACGGGGGCGATGCTGATCTTCTCCACAACACTTGGCGTGATCGGCTATTGGCTGGTGCCAATCACGGAAGCGGCAGCACTTGGTTTCACCGCACCCGTCATCCTTGCCGCGCTTGGTGCGGTTTGGCTCAAGGAAGAAGTCACCGCGCGGCGCTGGATTGCCGTGCTGCTCGGCTTCGCCGGCATGCTGGTGGTGGTGCGCCCGGGCGGAGAGCTTTTCACCTGGTATGCGGCGATCCCTGTCGCCTCCGCACTGTCCTACGCCACCTATCAGGTCATGGCGCGGCGCATTCGCGATGTGGCGAGCGCCGAGGACATCACCACCCAAGGCGCGCTGATGGGTGTTTTGATGCTGGCGCCGGCCATGCTGGTGCTGTGGCGCAGCCCGGATTTGCTCACCTGGGGCCTGGTTGTGATCTACACTTTTTTGCAGACGGCAGCTTTGCTTTTTCTGGCGGGCGCGGTGCGCCGGGCAGAGGTTTCGGCCCTCGCCCCCTGGCATTATGCGCGCATTGCCTTCGCACTTGCCTTGGACGCGGCGATGTTTGACCGCTGGCCAGGGCTTTGGGCGCTTGCGGGCTGTCTGTTGATTGCGGCGGGCGGCTTGGTGCTTGCCTGGCCTGCGCGAAAGTAGGAGTTCGCTAGGTAATTGGGAAATATGGCTATTCAAAGCCCATATACCGGTCTGGTAGGCGGGTTCCTTCATTCCGCCGTTCCCACCGCGCCGCCCGCGCAACCTGCTGCACCGGAAGCAAGTTCGTGAATTAATCGGCGCCATCGCGCGCGAACGCTCGACGAAGGTTTAGTGCAGAGACGGTGAGCGAAGGGGACCCGAACATGCACTAAAGATCTGGGGGACTACACCTCGGACGTGGTGCATCGCCCAATAAACTTGTCGATATCCTCATGCGCCACATTCACCCGAGAGCCGCTGCGCACGAGTCAGGAAGCGCTACGCTGCTGAAGCGCCAAGGCTTGCGGCCGCATCTTCCTGTGCCTTGTCGAGTTGTTCCACAGATGCCTGAAGGAGCGCGATCGAGAAGGGCAGAACAAGCACCACATGCACGGCAATCGTGCCAAGGAAGGGGGATATGGCTGTGAATGCCTGCAAAAGCTTCAGCATGCCAACGCCAATCGGCAATGCGGCAGGGAGAGCGGCAAGGTCCAAAAGGCTAACAGCGCTGTCAAACCGAGAAACCCGTGGCGGGATAGCGCAAAGGCAGCAGGCAGTTCCAGACCAATCGCAAACACCGCGGTCGCGGCCGCGAGCTGCACGGCAATCCAGACACTGGCAGCATAGGCGCCACCGAACAGAAGGCGATCATACCATCTCAAGGTAAAGGCACGAAAGTCGGCAACGGTTGCCAGCGCCAATTTGCCAATGAACGGACCGAAAAGGAACAAGGCTTTAAGCAGCCAGAAGCGGCTTGGCTTTTGGCCACAGTATTTCGCTTCCGATAACTGTATCCCCTGTCTGTTGGAAGGCGCGTCTTGCTCGTGCTGCTGCGTCACGCAGAGAGGTGGTAGCCCAAGCCGAGTGAGGCAGCAGCACCGGCGGTACCGACTCACCCTTCATGGCAGCTAAGGTCGCCTTCACCTCAAAGCCAGGACTAAGCGTCCAGCGTGCTCACTTCGTCATGCTCCTTCCTGATTCGCGGCAATATCGCCGCATTTAGGCAGGAAAGCCAGCTATCGGAACGTCCAAATATCCCGCGCCACTTCTCTGTATCTGGATGTGAAACTGGAAATTCAGCGCCTCATTTTTGCCGGGTCAGCATCATCCCAAACGCTCTCGGGCATGGGCAGGCCCGCGAAAACTTCCGGCCCCAGCGGTTGATCCGGCGCAATGCCCAATCCTTCCAGCACCCACATCAATTGCCGGGAATGCTGCCCCGCATGCCAAACCGTGCGTTCCATAAATTCATGCATGGTCTGTTCGCCGTAATAGACATCAGCGCGCGCCGACCAATCCCGCGTGAGGCCAGGGCCATCAAACCAATCCGACATACGTCGGCGCATTTCCTCGCAATAGGCGATCAGCTTTTCGCGCGTCGCATCCTTGTCTTCCGGGACGCGCATGTAGCTATCGAAGGTCAGTGGGATGCCGTTCTCGTGTTCCAGGAACGCATCCGCGATGTTGGCGATATGCCAGCCGAGCTGCGCGAATGAACGCGGCCGTTTCGGCAGCATTTGCGCAAGCGCGGCATCGGGCATTTGTGCCAGAAACCGCGCGCTGCCGGCCAATACCGCATCCAACCGGCGGCGCATTTCATCCACCGGCAACATGCGCTGTTCGCCAAACTTTATATCGCAAAGCTTCGCGATATCGCGCAGTACCTGGCCATTGGCCCAGGCAGCGCCGCGCGTGACAATCGGCACTTGCCTTAGGCCAAAGCGCGCGAGTTCATCATAAGCGCCTTCATCTTCCAGCACATTTCTGGAAATGAAGGGCACGCCGTGACGCGTCAGGAATTCCTTGGTCCTGAGGCAGGAAGAACAGCCCGTCATCCAATAGACGCGAATGGCTTCATCCGGTGCGGTGATATTGTTCATGGGTATTCCCTCTCAGTCATTACGTTTGGCGAGATTGGCAAGATACTGGATCACTTCATCGCGCCCGACAACATCGCCATACTTCGCGTTGATGTCGAATAAATTAGCGTCATGCGGGCCATCATGCCGATCGCCCACACATTCGCGCGGCACGATAACGCGGTAGCCATGTTGCACCCCATCCAGCGCGCCGGCGCGCACGCAGCCACTGGTCGAACAGCCGGCCAGGATCAGCGTATCAACACCAAGGGTCACCAACATGGGGGCAAGCGGTGTGCCAAAGAAGGGGCTTGGATATTGCTTGACGATCACGACCTCTTCCGCAAGCGGCGCCACTTTAGGGTCTATCTCAGCAAGCGGCTCACCCGGCACCAGCTTGCGCAGCGCCGGCACTTTGCGCACGAACCAGCCGCCATCCGCGCCGGAAGGATGATACATCACCTTGGTATGGATCACGGGAATGCCGGCAGCGCGCGCGCCTTGCAGCAGCGGCACCGTATCGGCTACAGCACGCACAACGCCTTCCGCAAAAAACGGCGAGCCTGGCGTGGTATAGGCAAGGGTGAAATCAATCACCACTACGGCCGGGTTTCGCCCGAAGCCGACCTTACCATCGAAAACGCCCGTATAATTGTCTTCACGAGAGAGCGACATCGGCGATACTCCTTAGTTTTCTTCTGGGAAATGACAGGCGGAGAAATGCTGCGTGCTGCCTGAAGGCGTAAGCGCGGGGTCCTTCGTCACACACGCCTGAGGCAGGCTTGTGCCGGCGGCAGCTATTGTTTCACCACCGCGCGCGGAAATGATGCGCGCGCGCGGGCAGCGCGGATGGAAGCGACAGCCCGAGGGTAAAGCAGCGGCTGAACCGATCTCGCCAATCGGGCGGATGCGTTCGCGCGATCTTTCGCGTACCGGGTCCGCATGCGGCACGGCGGATAGAAGCGAAACTGTATAAGGATGGCGCGGCGTGCGATACAGCGCATCGCGCGGCGCGATTTCCACAATGCGCCCTAGATACATCACCGCCACGCGATCACTCACATGCCGCACCACGGCGAGATCATGTGCGATGAACAGGTATGAAACCGATGAGCGCGCCTGGATTTCCGCCAGAAGATTGAGGATTTGCGCCTGCACGGATACATCGAGTGCCGAGACAGGTTCATCCAACACCACCAGCACCGGATCAAGCGCAATGGCGCGCGCAATACCGATGCGCTGGCGTTGCCCACCGGAAAATTCATGCGGGTAGCGCCCCGCCATGGCCGCGCGCAGCCCGACCAGGGACAGTAAAGCGCCAACACGTTCACGCGCCTCGGCGCGCGACATGCCCTGGGTTTTCATAGGTTCCGCGATGATCTGCCCCGCCGTCATGCGCGGATCAAGCGAACCATAGGGGTCCTGAAACACCATTTGCATGCGCGGGCGCATGGCGCGTAATTCGCTGGCAGAGGCGCGCAGCACATCCTGCCCTTCAAAGCGCAGTCGGCCACCGCTTGGTTCAATCAGGCGCAGCACCAGGCGGCCAAGAGTGGATTTCCCGCTGCCGGTTTCCCCCACCAGGCCCAGCGTCTCACCGGCGGCGAGGGTGAAGGAAACACCATCCACGGCGCGTGTCATGGCGCGCTTGGCGCCAAGCAGGCTGGCGCCTCCGCCAAAATTCTTGCGTAGGTCTTCAACTTCCAGAAGCGTGGTCATGGCGCGGCCTCCAGCATTCCTGTCCTATGGCAGGCGACTGCGTGGTGATCTGCGGTCAGGCTCGGGCGTTCGCGCAGGCAGCCGTTATCTTCGCGCACGGCAAAGCAGCGCGGCGCAAAGGCGCAACCCACTGGCCGCCGCGCAGGATCGGGCGGCGCACCGGAAATTGGCGCAAGTTTTGTGCCGGTGGGCGATTCAAGATCAGGGATGCTACGAAACAACGATATCGTGTAGGGATGCCGGGGTGCGCGAAACACTTCCTCAACCGTGCCGGTTTCTACCACGCGCCCGGCATACATGACCGCAACGCGATCAGCCTGCCGCGCCACCACGCCAAGATCATGCGTGATCAGCACCATCGCCATGCCATCCGCCTGGCGCAGATCCGTCAGTAGATCAAGAACTTGCGCCTGCACTGTCACATCCAACGCAGTGGTCGGTTCATCGGCGATCAACACGCGCGGCCCAAGCGCAATCGCCATCGCGATCAACACACGCTGACGCATGCCGCCGGAAAACTGATGCGGATAATCATCCACGCGCCGGGCCGGGTCAGGAATTTGAACGCGCGCCAGCAATTCAATCGCCCTGTCCCGTGCCGCGCGCCGGCTGATCGGCAGATGGGCGCGCAATACCTCAGTGATCTGATCACCGATGCGGAATACGGGATTCAACCCCGTCAGCGGGTCCTGGAACACCATGCCGATGCGCGCGCCGCGGCGCCGACGTAATTCCTCAGGCGAGAGCTGCAATAAATCCTCGCCTTTCAGCAGTGCCTGGCCGGCGATCACGCGGCCTGGTTTTGGTAAAAGGCCAAGCGCCGAGGTGAAGGTCACTGTCTTGCCGGAGCCACTTTCACCCACAATGGCCAGTGTTTCGCCCGCGCGCACGTGTAGCGACACATCCTCAACAAGGCGCACTGGTCCAGCCTCACCTGGCACGGCGGCGGTCAGGTTCCGCAATTCGAACATCGCGGTCATAGCAGCTTGCCCGTATTGCGGCGCATTTGCGGGTCCAGCGTGTCGCGCAGCCCATCGCCCAATAGGTTCAGCACAATGACGGTAAAGGCGATGCAAAGCCCGGCGGAGAGCGAGATCAGCGGATTGGTGGTGATGGCGGTTTGGCCTTCCGCAATCACATTGCCCCAGGTTGGCGTGGGCGGCTGTACACCAAGCCCCAGAAAGGAAAGCCCCGCTTCTGCCAGAATGGCCGTGGCGGCGCTCACGGTTGCCACTACAATCACCGGCGGCAGCGCATTCGGAATCACGTGGCGGATGATGATGGTCCAGGTGGAAAGCCCGATGGCACGCGATGCTTCAATGAAGGGCCGCGGACGGATGGTCAGCACGACCGAGCGCATCACCGCCGCCACACGCGGCGTATAGGCAATGGCAACCGCGATGATGATGGAATCAAGCGTATTCCCACGCGCGGCGACCAGCGCCAGCGCCAAAAGAAAGGAGGGAAAAGCGAGCAGGATATCAATAATGGCCACCAACGCGCGTTCCAAAAAGCCGCCCGCATAGCCCGCAATGGCGCCCAGCAGCGTGCCAACAGAAAGTGAGATCAGTACAACGAAAAACCCAACTTGCAGCGAAACCTGCGCACCATGGATCAGGCGTGAAAGCACGCAACGGCCGAATTGATCCGTCCCCAACCAATAGGTGGCCGAAGGCTGCGCCAGCGTATTCATCAAATCCGTACGCGTTGGCGAATGCGGGGATAGCCACGGCGCAAAAACAGCAATGAAGACCAGTAACGCGATTCCAATCGCCCCAATCATGAAGCCCGGATGCCGTAGATAGCGCCTGCGTGTGGCGCGCTTGCGTGCGGCATTGTCTTCCAGCGCTTCCTCGGCTTCGGTCATTACAGTCATGTGCGTCGCAGCCTTGGATCTATCGCGCCATAAATCAGGTCAAGCGCAGTATTCAGCAGCACCACCGCCGCCGCCAGCACCAGAACACCTGCCTGCACCAGCTGGTAATCGCGCGATAAAATCGCTTTCAGAATGGTGGAACCAAGCCCGGGCCGGCTAAACACAGCCTCCACCAAAATCGCATTGCCCAAGGACCACGCGAAGGTCACGCCAATCACCGCCAGCACCGGGATCAGCGCATTGCGGAAGGCAAGATGCCAGACAATGCGCCGTTCCGGCACACCCATGGCGCGTGCCACGCGAATGTGATCCTGGCCCAGAATTTCCAGCATGGCAGAGCGCGTGAGCCGCGCAATATAGGCCGCCACCGAAAGCCCCAAAACCAACGCAGGCAAAGCCAAATGATGCAGTCCCTTCCAGAAGCCTGGCTCACTCGTCGCGCCTAGCGCCGGGAAAAGACCAAGCGCGTGCGATAGCGTCAGGATCGCGACCAGCCCAAGCCAGAACACCGGAAAGGAAATGCCGCCCAAGGCCAGCAACATCACGGCAAGATCAACCGCGCTACCTTGGCGCACTGCGGCGATAATGCCCAAAGGCACGCCAAAGCAAATGGCAATCGTCATGCCCGCCACGGCCAGTGTGGCCGAAGGCGGAACTGCGGACCAGATCTCGGCCAAGGCGGATTGCCCGGTCACCACCGATACACCCATATCGCCCTGCGCCGCACGCAGCAGGAAAACGCCATATTGCTGCCAAACTGGCAGATCAAGGCCAAGGCGCGCGCGTAACGTGGCCAGCGCCTCGGCCGTTGCGAAATCGCCCAGCATGTAAAGCGCGGGATCGCCAGGAATGGCACGCATCAGAAAGAATGCCACCGTGACGATCCCAACCAGCGCGACAGCAAATTGTGCCGCGCAGCGGGCGAGATAACGGATCATCAGGCCCCGCGCAGCGATACCGGTGACGCATTCACCGTGAACAGACTGTTCTGCACAAAGCCCTGAACATTCGGCCCATGGGCGACAAAAAGCCTATCCGCGTACAGCGGGATCACCGGCACATCTTCCATGGTCTGGCGCAGCAGGCGGTTATAGACAGCCTTGCGGCCCGCCAGATCAGGCGCACGCGCCGCTTCCGCCAAAAGATCATCGGCACGGTTATAGCGCGATGTATTCAGCCCCGGCGGATGGGAACGCGTGTGATACAGCGTGACCAGCGGGCTATCCGGATCGGGCGGGCCAACAACCGCCGTGATGCAGGATTGCAGATTGCCCGAAGACCGCGCCTGCACATAGGCACCGCGTTCCAGGACGCGCACCGTTGCCTGAATGCCGACCTGCTGTAAATCATTCGCGAGCGGCACCGGGAAACGGTCAAAGGGGTTCAGGCCAACTGTTGTGATTTCAAAGCGGAAATTGGAAACACCCGCTTCCCGTAACAGGGCGCGTGCGCGATCGGGATCGTAAGGATAGCGCGGCACGCCTTCATCGCTGAATTCCTGGAAGGTGGAGGTCAGCACGCTGGTCGCTTCGAACTTCGTGCCACGGAAAAAGCCATCAATCAGCGCCTTGCGGTTAAGCGCATGGATCATGGCGCGGCGTACGCGCACATCCGCCAAAGGACCAGCCGTAGTATTCAGCACCAGATTGGCAGTGTTATTAGCTGGGCGGTCCAGCAATGTCACCCCTGTGGCGCGCCGCAGCCTTTCAATCACATCGGGTGATTGCAGGGCAAAGAAAACATCCAATTCGCGGTTTTCCAGCGCAATCGAGGCAGCGGTTTCATCGCGTACCACGCGGAAGATAATGTCGGTCAGCGCCGGCGAACCGCCGAAATAGGCTGTGTTCGCCACCAACCGTACTTCATTACCCGTCGTCCAACGATCAAACATGAAGGGCCCGGTGCCGATCGGGTTCATCGTATAACGCTCACCGATTTCGGTCACCGCACGACGAGAGACGATCCAGCCCTGGTTGAAAGCGCAGAGCTTATGCAGGAAGCCGGAATTGGGTGCTTCCAACACCAGGCGCACCGTCAGCGGGTCAGGTGTCTGGATTTCCTTGAGCCCCGCAAGCTGCCCGCGATAGAGGCTGCCCGTTGCAGGATCCAGCACGCGTTCGAAGGAGAATTTCACATCATCAGATGTGAAGGCACCATAATTCTTATGCCAGGTAACATTGGGCCGCAGCCGGAAGGTCCATACGGTACCATCAGCGGAAACCTCATGCCCCGTCGCAAGGTCGGGTACGATTTCATTGGTGCGCTGATCATATTGCACCAAGCCGCTATAGACATGCCCGGCGATGGATTGATTTTCGATCTGGAAAATCCGCGCTGGATCCAGCACTGAAATATCGGACCCAAACCGCACACGCAAAGTACGCGCGCCTTGCGCCATCACCGGCACGCCAAAGCCGGCACCAAAGGCCAACGCCGCAGCACCGCCCATCCAAGCGCGCCGACCAAAACCTGGCGCCATTTCCGTCTCAGCCATTCTTTTGCTCTCCCGTTTTTGCTGAACCTGTTGTTGCTTCGCAGGCGGGGTTCGCCGGCGGGTGCTCCTTGGGCCAATCGCGCGGCAAGCGCGCAGCAATGGCCGATATGCCTTTTGCCAATTCAGCCGCGCGTGCGGCGTATTTCGGAGGAATCATGCCGGCCGCCTGCTGCGCCAATCGGTTGCAGCCTCAAAGGCCATGGCAGCGCGGAACATCGCTGCCTCATTGCCTTGGCGCGTCATGATCTGCCAATGCAGCGGCAGCCCGGCCTCAGAAAAGCCTGTGCATTGCACGAGCGCCGGCAGCCCCGCGAGACTCGCCGGCGTCAGCATGGTTTCCATGGTGTAGTTTGAAGATTCGGGTTCCACGCCAAGGCGCGGCGGCAGGTTGAGCGTGCCGAAACACAGCACCACATCATGCGCATCCCAGAACCGTTCCATGGCACCAGTAAAGGCACGGCGCAGGCGTTGCGCCGCCAGATAATCTATCGCGCTCACCCCCATGCCAGCGAGCAATTTGTCGCGCAGCGCAGCGCCCATCAATTCCGGCGTCTTGCGCAATTCATCTTCATGGATGGAGGCAGATTCAGCCGCGCCAATCACCCGCGCCGCATCCAGGCAAGCAGAAGCTGTCCAGGGCAGTTTAGCTTCCGTGATGCGCGCACCAAGCCGTGACAAAACCGAAAGCCCGGATTCGAAAGCGGCCGCAAGTTCAGCATCGGCGGAAGGTAATCCCGGGCCAGGATCGCGCACCACAGCTACCCTCAGCCCCTTTGCACTCGTGCTGCCGGCTGCGCGCAATTGCGAGCCCAGCATGGCATCCAATACAATCGCGGCATCCTCGGCCGTCCAGGTGATGGGGCCGGGGCGATCCATGGAGTAGGTATTCGGCAAGCCGCCTTCCATGGGTAGCACGCCTGGCGTCATCAGCACGCCGCAGCATCCCGTGGCGGCGGCGGGCAGTCGGACGGAACCGGTCGTATCTGAACCAATCGCGAAAAGCGCCATGCCTGTCGCGACAGCGACACCAGCACCGGTAGAAGAACCACCGGTGAAGCGCGCCGTGTCCCAAGGGTTGCGCGCGGGTGGGTTGGGCAGATCGAAATGCTCGGCCCCTGTGCCGGTACCATATTCCCAGGTGGCGAGCTTGCCGAGCAAAGGCGCGCCGGTTTTGCGCAGCATGGAAACAATGGGGGCATCCGATGTCGCGACCCGCCCGGCACGCAGCCTGGAATTGGCAACGCAGGGCAGGCCGGCGACATCAAAATTATCCTTGATGCCCCAGGGAATGCCCGCGAGTGGGCCGGTATTGTGCGTGGCCCGCGCGCCAGCTTCATCCAAATGATGCACCGCATGCAGCGCGCCATTCAGCGCGGCGATTCGTGCCAAACAGGCATCCAGAACCTGCGCTGGCTTCAGCCTGCCATCGGCCATGGCCGAGAGCGCTCCCGCAATTGTCGGAAACTCAGATTGTATGCAATCTGTATGCATCGGGGTGGTCATGCTGACTCCTGCTCGGCCTGTACGGCGGCGGCCAGGAAAACGGCCTTGCCGGCTTCCACATGCGCGCGCATCACCGCCCCGGCCCAGGATGGGTTGCGCGCCGCAATCGCCTCGGTCATTTCGCGGTGCTGCGACAGGCTGCGGCGCAGATTGGCTTCGTTGAATTTGCGGAAATTGCGCAGGATCATCGGCGGCACCGCCAAGCTGATGAGGGTTGCGCGCGTGCGGTGCTGCCCGCTCATGTCCCAAAGCGTTTGATGGAAGCGCACATTGGCTTCCGAAATCTGTTCAATCGCGGCCAGATCGGCGCCGGGCATGGCTGCTTCCCCCGCTTCACAAGCCGCGCGCAGCGCTGCGATTCCCTGGGGGCTTGGCGCCATGGCCGCATGTTCTGCCGCATGGGCTTCCAACATGCCGCGCAGGTCAAAAATCTCGACCATTTCCGGGAGCGACCATTCGGCAGCGAAAGCCCCCTGATTAGGCACAACGCGAAGCCAGCCTTCGGCATCCAGGCGTCGCAGCGCTTCGCGGATGGGGGTGCGGCTCACGCCAAGCTGGGTGGCCAGATCCTCCTCACGCAAATGCGCGCCCGGCGGATAGGTTCCATCCGCAAGGCAGCGGCGTAGCGCCAGATAGGCCTGTTCCCAGGCTGTTGTCATGGGCCATCCTAGTCCCAAAGAATACCATTTCTTAATACAATAAGGTCACGTATGTATGCAATATATCCTCCTCCCGGGTGGTTGCACCTTGCTTAACCGCCCCGGTTTCGCCGAAGGCTATTTTGCTTAAGTTACGCTGCCATGGCGGGCTGATCCAGTGAGGCATAGTAATGTGCTTCGGCTTCTGCGGGCGCGATTAGAAACCCCAACGCTATCCCAGTTTTTCGGCCCTTTGAATGCCCCATCCATTCGCGCCAGACTAGGTTTAGGACTCATTCTCCCAACCAGAAGATGACGGTAGCTGCGATGCAGATGGCCGAGAAGCATGTGTGGGGACAGCGGTCGTATCGGGTTGCGATGCGTCGCCAGTCCTTCAGGCGGCCGAAGGTGTTCTCGATGCGATGGCGCTGGCGATACAAGATTTTGTCGTATTCGATCACGGACTTGCGGTTCTTGCGCGGCGGGATGCAAGGGGTGATGCCCCTGGCGGCCAGCGCTGCGCGGAAACCGTCACTGTCGTAACCCCGATCGGCCAGCAGTTCGCGCGCGGGCGGCAGGGCATCGATCATCAGGCCGGCGCCCTTATGGTCGTTCATTTGCCCTTCGGACAGCAGCATGACGAGGGGCCGCCCCTGACCATCACAGATGGCGTGGAGCTTGGAGTTCAAGCCGCCCTTGGTGCGCCCGATACGGCGGGGAACAGCCCCTTTTTGAGCAGGCTGGCGGCGGTGCGGTGGGCTTTGAGGTGGGTGCTGTCGATCATCAGTCGGTCAGGCGCGCCCGCCTGGCCCGCGAGCCCTGCGAAGATGCGGTCGAAGACGCCAAGGCGGCTCCAGCGGATGAAGCGGTTGTAGAGGGTCTTGTGCGGGCCGTAGGCGGGCGGCGCGTCGCGCCAGCGCAGGCCGTTGCGGATAACGAAGACGATGCCGCTGACGACGCGACGATCATCGACGCGGGGAATACCGTGGGAAAGTGGGAAGAAGGGCTTGATCCGTTTCATCTGGGCGGGCGAGAGCAGGAAAACATCAGCCATGGCGGCACCTCCGCCATGGGATGACTCACGCGCCCTCGCGTCGGAGCAAGCGATTAATGGGTCCTGAGCCTAATCGCCCGACAGTAGCTTCCCCTAAACTCGCCCCCGCCACCCCGCCCAAATCACCGCCACCCGATCCACCACCCCGCGCGGCATGGGCACCACCTTCCCCGACGCCAACCGCCGCAAATCGCGCGCCGCCAGCACAACAGGTAGCGCCGCGGCCATCAGCCCCTTTGGCACATCGCGCGGCGCGGTCCGTAAAGCCTCCAACCCCTCGACTGCCATCTCAGCGCAAAGCGCCGAAAGCGCGGGCTGCGTCGGCGCGCTGATCACCGCCTCAGCATTCAGCCCAGCCGCCGCCAGCCGATCACCCGGCAGCAGGCAGCGCCCTTGCGCGGCATGCGCCGCCACAGACCGTAGCCCCCCCGCCAGCCCATAGGCAGCGCCAAGGGCGCGGAGCTTCTCGGCCTCCTCCGCGCTGCCGCTCAAAGCCAACCCAGCCGCATAGGCAAGGCCGCCCGCGGTACCGCGCAGCCAGGTCACGAAATCGGCTTCGGTCGGGATGCCGGCTTCCTCGGTTTCCGCCTCACGCGCGTCAATCATCGCGCCAAGCGCCGCTGGGTCCAGGCTGCCGGCGGTGATCGCGGCGTGGAGCGGCGTGGCCACTTCATGCCGGCGGGCGGGCTTGCCGGCCAAAGCTTCCTCCACCGCATCGCGCCACCATTGCAGGCGGATCAGCGCGGCCATGGGGTGGCTCGCGGCTTCGCGGGCGCGGGCCAATTCGTGGTTGAAGGCAATCAGGGTGAAGATCGCCTCTCGCCTTTCCGGCGGCGCGAAAAGCGCGGCCAGGAAACGGTCCGTGTCATGGGCGCGGGCGAAGGCCGCAATCGGGGAAAGGCTCACCCTGGCTGATATGCCTGGGCTCGCGCCGCGCGGGAAGGGTGCGGTTGACGCTTGTGCTGGCCCCGCTTACCTCAGTCGCAGCGTTAATCGCTCACATCTGAGGAACGGAGAACCCCCCATGGCTTTCAGCCTGCCCCCGCTGCCCTATTCCACCACTGCGCTTGCCGCCAATGGCATGTGCCAGGAAACCCTGGAACTGCATCATGGCAAGCATCACAATGCCTATGTCACGGCGCTGAATGGGCTGATTGAAGCCAAGGGCCTGGCTGGCAAGTCGCTTGAAGCGATCTGCGCCGAAGCCGGCAAGGCGGGCGCTGATGGCCTGCCCGTGCTGAACCAGGCGGGCCAGCACTACAACCACATCCTGTTCTGGCAGGTGATGCAGCCAGGCGGCGGTGGTGACAAGCTGCCGGGCGCGCTGGCGGCCAAGATTGATAGCGACCTGGGTGGCCTCGCGGCCTTCAAGGAAGCCTTCAAGCAGGCGGGTGTGACGCAATTCGGCTCTGGCTGGGCCTGGCTGATCATCGGCGGCGACGGCAAGCTGAAGGTGACCAAGACACCGAATGGCGCCAACCCAATCTCCACCGGCGAAGGCAAGCCGATTCTGGGTGTGGATGTGTGGGAACACGCCTATTACCTGGATTTCCGCAATGTGCGCCCGAATTACCTGGATAACTTCCTGAACAAGCTGGTGAATTGGGAAGTCGTTGCCGATCTGATGGGCAAGGGTGGTCTCGCTTCCGGCCAGTCAGCCTAATTCACGGCGCAGCCATGAAAAAAGGCGCTGAGGAGTGATCCTCAGCGCCTTTTTTGTTGCCCATTGAAGGCTCAGCTTTTCGCCTCATCATTCGCGGCTTCGGGGCGAAGCACGCTGCCGATCGTGCCGCGCACAACGGTCACTTTCACATTGGGGGCGATTTCGGCCTCGATCTCGTCAGAGCCGTCCTTGACCTTGGTGATGGTGGCGACAATGCCGCCCGCGGTCACCACGCGATCCCCGCGCTTCAATTGGCCGAGCATTTCGCGATGATCCTTCATCTTCTTCTGCTGCGGGCGAATCAGCAGGAAGTAGAAGACGACGAAAATCAAAACCAGCGGCAGCATTTGCATGACAACCGCCGCCGTGCCGCCCGCATCCTGGGCATAGGCGGGGCTGATGCCAAAAAGTCTTTCCATGGTCCGGCATTCCTTATTTGCGATGATGGGGCGGAAACTAGCGCCCGCCCCCTTTCCGTCAATAGCAACCCGGCCTATTGCGCGCGGCCATGGATCATTCTTCGCTTCTCCCCGCCCTGACCCGCATTGCTGAGGCGCTTGAACGCCTGGCCCCGCCGCCCGCGGCCATTCCAGACCTTTCTGGCGCGGATGCCTTCATCTGGCACCCGGAACCCGTGGCGCGGTTATCGCCGGTGCCGAAGGTGGCGGCTGTGCCGATTGACCTGCTGCAAGGGGTGGATCGGCAGAAAGAGATTCTCATGGAAAACACTCTGCGCTTCGCGCGCGGCTTCAGCGCCAATAACGCCATGCTTTGGGGCGCGCGGGGGACGGGCAAATCATCCCTGGTGAAGGCTGCGCATACGGCGGCCAATCGGGAAGTGCCCGGCAGCCTGGCCTTGATTGAAATCCACCGCGAAGACATCAAGACCCTGCCGGAATTGCTGCGCTTCCTGCGCGCGGGTGTGCGCCGCTGCCTGGTGTTCTGCGATGATCTTTCCTTTGAGCGTGAAGATGCCGATTACAAGGCGCTGAAATCCGTTTTGGATGGTGGCATTGAAGGCCGGCCCGCCAATGTCTTGTTCTTCGCAACCTCCAACCGCCGGCATTTGATGTCGCGCGATATGATTGAGAATGAACGCAGCGCCGCCATTCATGGGTCTGAGGCGATTGAGGAAAAGGTCTCGCTCTCAGACCGCTTCGGGCTTTGGATCGGCTTTCATAATGCCAATCAGGATACCTTCTTCGCGATGATCGAAGCCTATGCCAAGCATTACGGGCTGGCGGTATCGGTTGAGGATTTGCATGCGCAGGCGGTGGAATGGTCCGTCACGCGCGGGTCTCGGTCCGGTCGTGTCGCCTGGCAATTCATCCAGGATTTGGCGGGGCGGATGGGCGTAAAGATCGAGGGTTGAGTCGCAGGGGTCAGCGCGTCCGGCCAGGCAGAGGCGGTGCACCGCCGAGCAGCGCCACCACTTCCTGTGGTGACAGGAAGCGCGGGAAGTCGCCCTGCACCAATTGATCAAGGCTTGGCGCTGGTAGCCCAAGCCGAGAGGCATAAATCCAGGAATAGGCCAGCACGCGCTGCACATGGGTGCGGGTTTCGTCGAAGGGAATCGCTTCAATGAAAAGGAGCGCGTCCCCTCGGTGGCGTGCTGCAGGTAGCCATTTGGCCAGATTGCCCGGCCCGGCATTATAGGCCGCGAGCAGGCGGATCAGATCGCCGCCCACCGCCTCGCTCCGTGCAAGATAATGTAGATAGCGCTGGCCCAATTCCAGCGACAGCCCGGGATTGTTTAGCCTTTCCGCCCCTTCGCCGACGAAGGATGGGTCATTGGCCAAATAGGCGGCGGTGGCTGGCATAACCTGCATCAAGCCGCGCGCCCCGGCAGGAGACACAGCCGCAGCGTCAAAATTCGATTCCTGGCGCGCCAGCGCATAAAGCAGGGCAGGTTCCACGCGGAAACCTTGCGCTGGGTTCAACCGGGGCAGTGGGAAGCGCGCCAAATCGCGCGGCCGCCCATCGGCAGTCTGCGCCAGTTCCGCAAGCTGCGCCGAAAGATGCGTGAGCCCCCCCCGAGAGGCCAGGGCAAGCATAGCGCGCAACAGGGGCAAATTACCCCGCGCCAGCGGCCAAAGTGCGCGTAATTCCGCCTCTGCCCGGCCTGCCTGGCCGATTTGCAGCAGCGCGAGGGCGCGCCACCCGCCGGCGGTTTCCAGCAGCGCCACCATGCCTTCCTCACCGCCCGCTTCGGCATGCCAAGCAAAGCCGGGTGTCAGCCCAAGCGCGCGGCGCGCCATCAGGCCATAGAAGGTGCGCGGCTCCTGTGCGGCTTGCAGAAGCCAAGGCACATGCATCCCTGGGTGCCGGGCACGAATGGCCGCGCGGCTTGCCCAATAGGCAGCGGCGGCGCGATTGGCCGCCGATGCCCCAGGCGCGCGCGCCGCCACTTCGAAATAGGGCAGCGCCACATCGAAATGCCCAAGACCCCAGGCGGCAAGGCCCGCAGCAAAGGCGGCCCGCCCGCTGGGCTCAGCCCGGCTGCGGGTGGCCGACGATGCAACTTCGAAGGCGCGTTCATCTTCCCCACGGCGGAACAGGATCAGGGCAAAATCGGCCCTGAGCGCGGCGGCATAGGGGGGCGTCATGCCGCGCGTGGCTTCCATCTGGCGCAAGGCGGTTTCCAGATTGCCATCGCGCACCAGATCCCTGAGCCCCCGGTCCAGGGCGGGATTACGGACAAAACCCTGTTCCGGCGCTTCGCGTTCTTCCGGAGCGGCGCCGGCATCCTCGGCTAGGCTTTCTTGGGCGGGCGCAGCCGGCAGGCTGGACCCGCGCGGCGCCGTGCGGCGGAGTATGGCATGGATCGCCGGCGCATCCGGATGATCAGCAAAGCGCACCAGCCAATCCCGTAGCGCTTCCTGATCCGGCTTTGGCGCAGCGGGGTTCAGCCAGCGATCCGCAAGAATATGGCCTTCAAGCCTACGATCCGTGAGCAGCGATGCTGCCTGTTCCGCCGCAGACCAATCTTTGGTGGTGTGCAGAACAAAGATATTCTTGATCTGGTCTGCATCCGCAGCCGCAAGCGGCCTGCTGGCGCTGGCAGGACCGCGCAGTGCGGGCGCGGGCAAGGCGGCGGTTTGAACGGCCCCCTGCGCTGCGGCTGGAAGGGGGCTTCCAAACCACAATGGCGCCAGGACCACGGCCAATAAAGGCAGGGTCCGGCAGGGGGCCATGGGGGGATTCGCGCTCATGGCTAGCCCTTGTTAGGCGCGAATTGGTTGAAAATTCAACCTATCGGCGATTCGGGGGCCTTGGGCTGTCCGGTAAAGTGTCCAATCATGACCCGCTTCGCCCAGGTGACAGGCGCCTTGCTCGGGGCTAGTTTTGGGGCTGCGTCACAAGGAGAAGACCATGACTATCAAGACTGGCGACAGCATTCCCGCGATGAAGATCATGCAGGGCACCTCGGAAGGGCCGAAGGAGCTTGATACGGCGGAATTCTTCAAGGGCCGCACGGTGGTCCTGTTTGGGGTGCCTGGCGCCTTTACCCCCACCTGCTCGGCCAAGCATTTGCCTGGCTTTGTGGAACATGCCGCGGCGCTGAAGGCCAAGGGCGTGGATGCCGTAGCCTGCATGGCTGTAAATGACGCCTTTGTGATGGGCGCCTGGGCCAAGGATCAGGGCATCACGGACCAGGTAACCATGATTGCCGATGGCTCGGCCGCCTTCACCAAGGCGCTGGGGCTGGAATTCGACCTGACGGCGCGTGGCCTTGGCATGCGCTGCCAGCGCTTCGCCCTGGTGGCGAAGGATGGCAAGGTGACGCATGTGGCCGTGGAAGCCCCGGGCGCCTTTGACGTGAGCAAGGCCGAAGCGGTTCTGGCCGCGCTTTGATGTGAATACCTGGCGCGCCCTTTTATGCGGGCGCGTCGGCTGACCCAAGGATCGCCGCCCATGAGCATAACCTTCTGGACCTGGAATACGCCCAATGGGCGGAAGATCAGTGTCGCCCTTGAGGAAATGGGGCTGGCCTATACGGTGCGGCCCGTGAACATCAGCAAGGGCGAACAATTCAATCCTGAATTCCTGGCCTTCAGCCCGAATAACCGCATCCCCGCCATCCAGGACCCGGATGGGCCGGATGGCAAGCCGATGACGGTTTTCGAAAGCGGCGCCATTCTGCTGTATCTGGCTGAAAAGACCGGCCGCTTTATGCCGAAAGACCTGCGCGCCCGCGTGCCTGTTTATGAATGGCTGATGTGGCAGATGGGCGGCTTTGGCCCGATGCCGGGGCAGGTGCATCACTTCCTGATGCAGCCCGAAGGCCCAGCGCGCGATTACGGTTTTAAGCGTTATCATGATGAAACAAAGCGCTTGTATGGCGTTTTGGACCGCCGGCTTGAAGGGCGCGATTTTGTGGCGACCGGCGGTGAACCTTCAATCGCGGATTTCGCGATTCTGGGCTGGGCTTGGCGGCATGAACGCCATCAGGTGGATCTTGGGACCTTGCCGAATGTGAAGCGCTGGTATGAGGCGATGATGGCCCGCCCCGCCACGAAACGCGGATTTGAGGTTTCGCTGGGCTGACCCGAAGTTTCGGGTTTGACGCTGCCCCGCTGCGGCACTAGAAGCGGGGTGTTGCAACGCCGTGTGAATTTCCACTCCTGCGGAGGGGTGGCCGAGTGGCCGAAGGCGGCGGTTTGCTAAACCGTTATAGGATTAATAGTCCTATCGTGGGTTCGAATCCCATCCCCTCCGCCATACCAAGCCCTTAAGATATTGTTTTTGCTCGGTATTTTTTCGGGCTCCCATTCTATACCCCCGCCCATACCCCCGCCAATCGCCGGGATACCCCCCTTTGCAGGCTGATTTCGGGCTCATGCCAAGCGGGCGCCTCGCGCGCGCGCGCGTGGTTTTTGTCCAGCATTGTCTCCG
Organism: Allobosea thiooxidans; assembly: GCA_943370125.1. Taxonomy (GTDB): domain Bacteria; phylum Pseudomonadota; class Alphaproteobacteria; order Acetobacterales; family Acetobacteraceae; genus Neoroseomonas. The sequence continues at coordinate 19,655 of CALRPR020000056.1, forward strand.
ACGCAGCGGGGGATTTCACGGGCCAGCGCATCATAGCCGCACGCTGGGATTGCAACCTAACGGGTTCGGAATCTGCCGCCCGGGCTAGCCGCGCTATTGGCTGGCCCGAACTTGGCGCTGACGCGGTTTGGTTGACTGCGAAAAATTCTTAGGGTCTCGATCATACAGTGGACGTCCTGGCCCCTATCTTTTCGCTTTCACGCAAGGCGCTGCTTCGTTGCAGAGCGCAGGGAAAGCGTCCGCTTTCTTGAGTAACTAGGTCTAACGAGAATTGGCGCTGCCTCTGATGGAAACGTCAGTACCGGCCAGCATTGCAATCACCTTGTCGTCATGCCCAAATCTGTCCTCACGATCGAGACTCATTGCTCTCAACGAAAGCTACACCCCATGCGTTTTTATGTCATGATGACGCTGTTCTTGTGCGCAACAGGTTCCGCCATGGCGCAGGGCCTCAGCTTACCCGGCATAGGCGGTCAGGGCGGAAGCGCGACAGATGCGCTGCGCGGCGCCTTTGCCGAGCAGACGCCAGAGCAAAGGCGCGCCTTTTGCGGCCGTGTCGCGCAGGCGGCGGCAGGTTGCGGAACGATAGATATGACCGCCTTGTCTGCATGCCTGATACGCACTCTGCCTGCGCAGGATTCTGCCCGTGTGGCTCGCGTGGCCAATGCCGCAAGAGGCAATGTTTCGGGCCTGATGCAAGAATGCGGAATCTCGTTGGGTCGCTAACGGCCAAAACGAACATCAGACATTTGCGTGTCGGGTTTCAAGGCAGCGAAAGCCGGGATATCAGGCTCGCGCCCGCCTCATCCAGCATCAATTGCGCCAAGGTCGCATATCTGGATAGCCGCTCACTGCCCATGCGCCATCCACCAGTAACGAAGCACCGGAAATATAGCTGGCCTCCTCACTTGCCAGGAAAAGTACCGGTGCTGCGATTTCGTCTGGCTGCGCTGCCCTTCCCTGTGGAATACGCTCCATGAACGCCGCGTGGATCTCCTCATTATCAAACAGACGTTTTGTTAGCGGCGTCTGCACAAGCCCGGGCAGGATGGCATTCACCCGGATGCCGCTTGGCGTCAGTTCCAGCGCACCATTCTTGGTCAGCATCTCAACACCGGCCTTAGCGGTCGAATAGGCCGCCCCGGCATGCATCGGCACATGCGCATTGAGGGAGGCAATATTCACCATGGCGCCATGCCCCTGCTTCAGCATGGCTTGGGCGGCATGCTTCATGGCGAACATCACTCCTTTTAGGCAGAGATTGATGGCGAAGTCCCAATCGGCCTCTGCCATACGCGAGATGTATGCGTGCTTATTGGCGCCCGCGACGTGAAAGCTTGCATCAACGGCGCCAAAGCAATCGATCGCTGTTGAAAAAAGATGTGCGACATCATCCTCTCGTGTCACATCGCCGATGAGCGCAATGCCTGATGGACCCAATTCCGCCGCCAGTGCTGCCACACCCTCCGTATTGATGTCATTGGCGACAATCTTGCCGCCTTCCTGAACAAAGCGCCGCGCGATGGCGAGCCCGATACCTGACGCGCCGCCGGTGATCACCGCCGTTTTGCCTTCAAATCGCTTCTGCATCTGTCGCGCTCCTTGCCAATGATATATGCGGCAACTTAATCGCCTCGTTTCGCTGCCCGCTCGATTTGTCTACGGCTATGTTTCTGCTCCCACCTTCTTGACCGAATGCTTGAAGGTCGTTCTATCATCAATAAAATAGCAAGATTTCTGTAGCTCAGTATGCGGCACAAGAATGCAGCATTATCAGAAACAGCCTAACGCCTCAGCGCCTCCAGCCCCAATTCACGCCAAAGCCAAGTAAAGTCATAACTTCGCAACGGGTCATCTGACTCCTTATATTCACCATGGTTCTCCACCTTTTTTAGCCAAGCGGCTACCATCCCTCGCCCCTTTGGCGTCTTGATGAGAGTCCGGGGAGACTTATTGCCCAGTGCCGGGATTGGCTCTTCGATGACCTGGCGATAATGCGCATCCAAGGTGCGCTTGATGAAATCGCGCTTTTCCTCGGGCGGAAGGCTTAAAGGGTCGGATATGGGTTCAGCCCCTCTGGCCTTCCGAAGTTCCGCGAGATCCAGATGCTCGACCAGAGGCGGCCCGACGAGTCCGGAAACGCTCTGCTCCAGCAGGGCCCTTCCACGCTTGGCACGCGCTTCCGAATTCACCTCAAGCATCAGCCTGCGGGCCTGCAAGGAAATAGTCCCAAGAACCAAGGCGCCATCTTCCATTCTGGTCACGAGGCTTTTTGTGCTCTGCTTCTTTGGTGGCGCTTTTTTATGAGGCCCTTCGTCAGACAACCAGTTCCAGAAGCTTGCATCCTCCTGTTGCAGTGAGGGCAGGGTATTCAGCGCATCCGCGACCTGGTCCAGCGTAACACTTGATTTCAGGGGAAAATGTATTTTGGTAAAGGCAATCGGATCGCCCTCAGCATTACAGAGTTCAGGAAACTGGTTCCCCTGCGCAGCTTTCAGTTCATCAGATAGCCAAAGATTGGTGAACATGAAGGCCGCCATGCTGAGCAACTGATCAGCCGCAAATTCAACTGCGGGGGTTTGCTGGTCCGTTCCACGATCCTGGCCCCGGGCCTCGCGCTTCGTTTGCCGAACTCTCTTTCTTGCTATCTTCGCGAGCCTGTTTTTCAGAATATCGCTGGCCTCATGATCCAGGCGCATCAACGTACCACTGATAACACTTCGATCCCGCAGCGGGATTACGCGCGTGACGATACGATCCCACTGCCTCAGGCCTTGGGAACCGCTTTTCTCCATCACCCGAACAGGCTCGCCGCCACGAATGAGATCACGTAGCAGCATCGACTCGCCGGGAACCAGGCCACTCACCTCATATAGGCTCATGACAGAATGACGGAGGCCCGCAATATACTCGCGCGTAGAGGCGCTTTCCTTCCAGCCGCGGCGTTTCAGATACTCGTCAGCCAGATTTCGCCCATCGGGCATGTTGGTCGCGAGCAGGTCTTCAAAAGACGCGCCCCAAACGGTTGAGACCGCATGATCGCCAACAAGGGACTTGATGTCGGCGAGCTCTACCTCAGCGTCAAGGCAAGCCTGATCGGCGTGACGCGACAGCGCCTCCTGCATCGGCCCGCGCCATTCATCGCGGTACACCCAGGCAATCAGGCCGGATATATCGTGTTTCGGTCGCAGGGCCGCTTCCTCGTTCCAAATCAACCATCAGTTTTCCCCAGTCCTTCAAGTTCCGCAAGCAGGTTGTCAAAGGAGCGCTATATTGACAAAGAGGTTTGAAGGTCAGGATCGCAGGTAGCCGGGTATCATTGGACGCAGTATTGATTTTATAGACCTTTCAAGGCCATCCGGCATGGGCAGCGTACCTGGACTTGCCCCTATCAAACCGGACACTCGGCTTGGTTGGATAACTTGCTTGCTATGAACTCACGTGGCGAGCGCATGCGCAAGCCTGAATGCGGGTGGATGTTATTGTAATCTTCGAACCATGCTGGCAGCTGCTGGAGGACGGA
>CALRPR020000057.1:0-23103 GCA_943370125.1 Allobosea thiooxidans
GAAAGCCGTCAGCCAAGCCCCATCACGCGCGGCAACCAAAGCGCCAAATCAGGCACGGCCATGACAGCCACGGCCGAAAGCAACATGGCCAGCACCAGCCAGATCACCCAGGGCACGGTGCTTTCCATGGAAACGCCTGCAATCCGGCAGGACACCATGAGGTTCACCGCCATGGGCGGCGTGAATTGGCCGATCGCGATCATCATGGTCAGCACCACGCCAAACCAGGTCAAATCCCACTGAAAGGCAGCTGCAATCGGCAGCAGCACCGGCAGCAGGATCAGGAAGATCGAAATACCATCCAGAAACATGCCAACAATGATCAGGAAAATCGTGAGCAGTGCCAGCGTGCCGGCCGAACCAAACCCAAGCCCTACCACCCATTCCACAACCGGGCGCACGATACCAAGCGTGCTGGTGGACCAGGCAAAAACCGTCGCCAGGGCAATCACGATCAGAATGACGGCGGAGATTTCCCCAGCCTCCACCAGCATTTCATAGACATCGCGCAGCGTCAGGCTGCGATAGACGAAAAAGCCAATGAAAAGCCCATAGAATACCGCGACAACGGCGGCTTCGGTTGGCGTGAAAAACCCAAGCCGCATACCGCCCAGGATCACCACCGGCGCCATCAGGCCCCAGAAGGCTTCCTTGAAGCTCTGCCAGACGGCAATGGCTTCCTTCTGGCGCGCCTTGCCGCCGAAATCTTTCAGGATGGAAATGATCACTACGGCGGCGATGATGCAAAGCCCGGCGAGAATCCCTGGAATCATGCCGGCGGCGAAAATGGCGGGCACGGAAACACCCGGCACCAGCACGGCATAGACAATGAAGGCAATCGAAGGCGGGATCAGGATATCAGTGGCGGCAGCAGCGCCCACGGTGCTCGCGATGAAGGGTCGCGGATAGCCATCCTCTGCCATGCTTTTCGTCACCACCTGACCCACCGCTGCACTGGTGGCGGGGCCTGATCCCGATATGCCGCCGATCACCATCGCGACCAGCACGGCCACGGAAGCAAGCGCGCCGCGCCCTGCCCCCACCAGGGAAGTCGCGAAACGCACAAGGCGCAGCGCAACGCCGGTACGGTCAAACACGCTGCCCACCAGCACGAACATGGGAATGGCAATCAGCGGATATTTGGCGATGCCGGCATAGACATTGGTGGGCATCGCCATGATGGATTGATCCGCGAGCCAAATGGCAAAAGCGCCCGCAAGCCCAAGACAAATCGCGACTGGCACACCGCCCGCAAGCAGCACGGCAAAGGCGAGGAATAGGATGGTGGCGATCATGGCTCAGCCATCCTCTCCGCGTGCCAGCCGCATCAGCCGGCCCGCCGCGCGCGCAATAACCAAAAGCGAGACCAAAGGCAGCCACCCGGTATAGAGCCATTGCGGATTGCCAAGCCCGTTGGACAGCACTTCAAAGCGATATTCATCGTAAGCCAGTTTGGCGCCGAAAATGGCGAGCAAGCCAAAGCAGATAATGGCAAGGATCAGCGCCAGCATTTCTGCCCGGCGTTGCCCAACCTTCCCCATAAGATCGGTGAAATACCCAACCCGTATATGCCGCCCGGTTGCGATGGCGAGCGCCGTGCCGATCAACGCAATCACCACCATCAGCACCACCGAATATTCTTCCGTGATAGCAAAAGAAACATTCGTAAGGTAACGCGCCAGCACATTGGCCGCCGTAATCAGCGCCATGGCTGCCATTGCCATGGCGAGCAGCACGCGTTCGAAACTGAGCGGAATGCGGGTTTTCGGATCCGGAAGCGTTGCCCCCGGATCCAACTCAACACTCATGGGGCGTCAGGCAATCGCGCGCGCAATGGCGGCTTCCGCCTTTTGCACCAGCGCGCTGCCCACGGTCTGCGCCCATTTGTCAAAAACGGGCCGTGTGGCGCGGGCGAAAGCCTGCTTTTCAGCTGGCGTCAGTTCTGCCACTGCCACACCGCGGCGGACGCATTCTTCAATGGAAGACCGATCCCCATCAATGCCAAGGCCCTTGCGCGCCGCGGCGATTTGCCTTTGAGCGGCTTCCCGCGCGCAGGCAATCACCAAATCGCGATCTGCCGGCGCGAAGCTATCCATCACGGCCTTGGAAGCGACAAAAATCGCCGCATCGGCGCAGTAATTCCAGATGGTCAAATGGCGCTGCGCCAGCGTATCCATCCGGAAGCCCAGGAACAGATTGACTGGGTTTTCCTGTCCATCCACCGCGCCGGTGGAAAGCGCGGGTTGCAGATCAGCGAAAGACATCTGCACCGGATTGGCGCCAAGGCCCTGATAGATTTCGCTGAAAATCGCCCCCGCTGCGAAGCGGATTTTCAGGCCGCGCAGATCTTCGGGCCTGCGGATTTCGCGCTTGCTGTTGGAGATTTCGCGGAAACCATTCTCGCCCCAGGCAACCGGCGTCACATCGCGGCTGGTCAGCGTGCCGAACAAATCGCGCCCGACTTCCCCATTGATGATCGCGTCATAAGCGCGGTGATTGGGCATCAGGAAGGGCAGCGAAAAGATGTTCATTTCGCGGATTTGCGGGGAGATATTGATGGTGGAAAACACCGCCATATCAATCACGCCCTGGCGCATCGCGACCAATTCGCGCGTCTGATCACCGCCGACCAATTGGCTGCCCGGATAGACCTTCATATTGATCCGCCCGCCCGAGCGTTCCGTGACCAGCTCCGCCCAGGTAAAGGCACCGTCGGAGATCGGCAGCGGGCGATTGCCCACAACCGAGACCTTGTATTCGGCGCGGTATTGCCCCTGGGCACGCGCAATGCTGGGGGCGGTCAGGCCAAGCGCGCCGGCGGCCAGCAGCAGGTTACGGCGCGTCGCGCCCTGGAATGGGGTGGTCATGGCGTTCTTCTCCCTTTGGTAAAGTCCGAATTATGATCATCACTTGCCCAAGCCTGAGGCTGGAGGCAAGCGAAACATCGCGCGAACCGCCGGAAGGGCGCCGCAAAAGAAGGAGACGCCGCATGATCCCGACTTCCAACCTGGGCGCCATGCTGCTGCAAACCGCCCGCCGCCTGCCGGACCGCCCCGGGCTGATCTGGCGCGACAGGGTCTGGAGCTGGTCGGAAATCGCGGCCCGCGCCTGTGCCGCCGCTGCCGGTTTGCGCGCGCGCGGCATTGGCGCGGGCGATCGCGTGCTGATCCATTCGCGCAATAACAACGCGATTTTCGAAGGCGTTTGGGCCTGCTGGCTGATTGGCGCGGTTTGGGTGCCGACGAATTTCCGCCTGAGCCCGCCGGAGGCCGCCTATCTGGCCGGGTCTTCGCGCTGCAAGGCGCAGATTTTTGATGTGGCCTTCCCGGAACATCGCGCCGCCTGCCGCGCGGAAAACCCGGCCTGCGTGCTGGATATCGCGATTGGCGATGGCGCTGGCTTTTCCTGGGAGGATTTGATCGCGGAAGGCCAGGCTGCGCCCGTGACTCTGCCCGCCGATGTGGATCGGGATCATCCGGCCTGGTTCTTCTATACCTCCGGCACCACGGGCCGGCCCAAGGGCGGTATTCTGACCCATGGGCAGATGGCCTTTGTCATCAACAATCATATCGCCGATCTGATGCCGGGGCTGACCGAGAATGATGCGTCCTTGGTGGTGGCGCCGCTTTCCCATGGCGCTGGCGTGCATGCGCTATCGCAAGTGGCGCGCGGCGCTGTTTCCATCCTGTTGCCCGGTGAGCGGTTTGATGTGCCGGAAGCCTGGCGGCTGATTGAGGCGCATCGTGTTTCAAACATGTTCACCGTGCCGACCATCCTCAATACGCTCTGTCGTGATCCGGCGGTGGATACGCATGATCATGCGTCGCTGCGCCACGTGATCTATGCCGGCGCGCCGATGTATCGGGAGGATCAGAAATACGCGCTGAGCAAGCTCGGCCCCTGCCTGGTGCAGTATTTCGGCCTGGGCGAGGTGACCGGCAATATCACCGTGTTGCCGCCTGCCTGGCATAGTCTGGAAGATGATCCTGCCATGCCGATCGGTTCCTGCGGCTATCCGCGCACGGGGATTGAGGTTGCGATTCTGGATACCGCGAACCAGCTCTTACCCGCAGGCGCAACCGGCGATATTTGCGTGCGCGGTCCTGCGGTTTTCGCTGGCTATTTCGAAAATGAAAGCGCGAATGAAAAGGCCTTCGCCGGCGGCTGGTTCCATACCGGTGACCTCGGCCATTTGGATGCGCGCGGCTTTTTGTACATCACAGGCCGCGCTTCGGACATGTATATTTCTGGCGGTTCCAATGTTTATCCGCGTGAGGTTGAGGAAGCGCTGCTGACGCACCCATCCGTTGCTGAAGCCTGCGTGGTAGGTGTTGCGGATGCGAAATGGGGCGAAAGCGGGGTTGCGGTGCTGGTGGCCGAAGCGGGTGCCATGATTGATCCGGCGGCAGTGATGGCGCATCTGGATGGAAAGCTTGGGCGCTATAAATGGCCGGCCAAGATCGTGGTGTGGGATGCGCTACCGCGTTCAGGCTACGGCAAGGTCCCGAAGAATGAGGTGAAGCGCCTGCTGGTGGAGCGCGGGCAGGCGTAAGGCGGATCAGGCGGGCGGCGGCAGCCGTTTGTCCGTTTCAGCATCAAAGACATGCAGATGTTCAGTGCGCGGCGCGATTTCCAGCACCGCGGCAGAAGGCGGCGCACCCGGCAGGCGCAAGGCCATGATTTCACCGGAAGCAAGCTTGCCATGCACCACGCATTCCGACCCCAGCGGTTCAACCAGATCGCTGATCAGGCGAAGTGGTCCTGTCAGGCTGATATGTTCTGGCCGAATGCCAAGCGTCACTTTCTGCCCGGGACGCGCGGCAAATTGTCCCGGCGGCAGGGTGATGATGTTGCCATCCGAAAGCTTGGCCCCCTTGCCATCTTCCGTGATGGTGGCGGGCAGGAAATTCATGGATGGGCTGCCGATGAAGCCGGCAACATAGGTATCGGCGGGGCGTTCAAAAATCTCCATGGGGGAGGCGATTTGCGCGGCACGGCCTTCATGCATGACAACCAGCCGGTCGCCCAAAGTCATCGCCTCCACCTGGTCATGCGTCACGAAAAGGCTGGTGACGCCAAGCCGGCGTTGCAGGCGCTTGATTTCCGCGCGCATGGCAACGCGAAGCTTCGCATCGAGGTTCGAAAGCGGTTCATCAAACAGGAACAGCTTGGGTTCCCGCACAATGGCGCGCCCCATGGCAACGCGTTGGCGTTGACCGCCCGAAAGCTCCCTCGGGCGCCGATCAAGCAATTCGGAAAGGCCGAGCAAGTCAGCTGCCTCGCCAACACGGCGCTTGATGTCTTCCTTGGAAAGGCCGCGAATGCGCAGCCCATAGGCCATATTGTCGAAGACGCGCATATGCGGATAGAGCGCGTAATTCTGAAACACCATCGCAATATCGCGCGCGGCAGGCTCAAGCGCTGTCACATCCCGATCATCAATCAGCACCGTGCCACCCGTGCTGCGTTCCAGCCCGGCCACGATGCGGAGCAAGGTTGATTTGCCGCAGCCGGAAGCACCGACAATCACAATCATCTCCCCATCCTGCACGACAAGATCAATGCCATGCAGCACGCGCACCGCGCCAAAATTCTTCACAATGCCGGAAAGTTTGAGCTCAGCCATGGGGGTTTCTCATTTCTCAGTCTCGACCAAGCCTTTGACGAACCAGCGCTGCATCAGGATCACGATGGCAACGGGGGGCAGAAGTGCCAGCACCGTGGTCGCCATGACCAGATGCCATTCCGTATCCCCTTGGGAGCCGAGCATTTTCACAATGCCAATCATGATGGTTTCCACATCGGTGGAGGTCGTCACCAGCAGCGGCCAAAGATATTGGTTCCAGCCATAGACGAATAGGATGACGAAAAGGGCGGCGATATTGGTGGCCGATAGCGGCAGCACCACATCCTTGAAGAAGCGAATGGGGCCCGCCCCATCCATCTTGGCAGCTTCCACCAATTCATCCGGGATGGTCAGGAAGAATTGGCGGAACAGCAAAGTCGCGGTGGCGGAAGCAATCAAAGGCACGATCAGACCGGCATAGGTATTCACCAGGCCAAGATCGGATACCACCTGAAAGGTCGGGAAAATGCGCACTTCAACCGGCAGCATGAGCGTGATGAAAATTGCCCAGAAGAACAGCATGCGCCCTGGAAAGGAGAAGAAGGCAACCGCATAGGCGGAGATGATGGAAATCGCGATTTTGCCGATGGTGATCAGCAGCGCCATGATGGCGCTATTGAACATCATGGTTGAAACCGGCACGCCGGCGCGCTGCTTGTTTCCTTGGTTCCAGACCGCGCTGTAATTCGCGACCGCCTCGGCACCCGGCAGCAAAGGCACATCGCCGCGGCCGATTGTGCCGGCATCATGGGTGGAGCCCATCAGCACAATCCAGATCGGCAGAGCAAAAAGCAGAACCCCCAGCACCAGGATAACATGAGTCAGCATATCCGCCCTGGGATTACTGCCGGCCATGCCCATCGGGGCGGCGATGCTGTTGCGCGGCTCGGCCATCAGTAATGAACCTTGCGCTCAATGAAGCGGAATTGCACCAAAGTCAGCGCCATCACCGCAATCATCAGCACCACGGATTGCGCTGAGGATGAGCCGAGATCCAGATTGACCCGCCCATCAATATAGGCGCGGTAGATCAAGGTTTGCGTGGCATTGCCCGGCCCGCCTTTGGTGAGTGCATCAATAATGCCGAAAGTGTCGAAGAAGGCGTAGGTGATATTGATAACCAGCAGAAAGAAGGTAGTGGGCGACAGCAGCGGGAAGATCACCGTGCGGAAGCGATGCAGGGGTGAAGCGCCATCAATGGCAGCCGCTTCCAAAACGCTGCGCGGAATGGATTGCAGCCCGGCCAGGAAGAACAGGAAGTTGTAGGAAACCTGCTTCCAGGCCGCGGCCAGCACCACCACCAGCATGGCCTGATTGCCATTCAGCGTATAATTCCAGTCAACGCCCGCTGCCTTCAGCGCGCGGCCAATCAGCCCGATATCTGGGTGGAACAGGAAAATATAAAGAATGGCGGCAATGGCCGGCGCCACGGCATAGGGCCAGATCAGCAAGGTGCGATAGCCATCCTTGCCGCGAATATGCCGATCCGCAAGCACCGCCAGGCCAAGCGCCAAGCCCATGGCAAGCACGGTGACGGCCAATGAGAAAATCAGCGTATTGATGATGACTTGATGATACAACGGGTCAGCGAAAAGATCCGTGAAATTCTCAAACCCGACGAATTGCTTGGAAATGCCAAAGGCATCCTGACGGATGAAGGAATACCAGACCGCTTCCCCCGCCGGCCAGAAGAAGAAGACAAAGGTAATGGCAAGCTGCGGCGCCAGCAGCAGATAGGGCAGTAGCTTATTGTTGAATATCGCCTTGCGCTGCATGTGGCCTCAACTGAGCATTTTCAAGCCAAGTGGGCTCACTTAGCGGCTCGGAAAATGCGATCAAACATACCGATAGGAGGGGGCCGCCGTGAAGGCGGCCCCGATACGTGATTAGCGGCGATTGGCACGCTCAAAATTGCGCAGCACCACATCGGCGCGGCGATTGGCATTGGCCAGTAGCGTTTCGGTATTCTGCTGCCCCTGGAAGCCGCGCTCCAGCTCTTCCTGGATGATGTTGCGGATTTCCACAAAACCACCCAAGCGGAAGCCCTGGCTATTGGGCGTGGGCTCCGCACGGGAAAGCTGAATGATCGCGGCATCGGCACCGGGGTTCTGGGTATAGAAACCTTCAGCGCGCGAAGCCTCATAAGCGGCCAGCGTCAGCGGCACATAGCCGGTGACATGGTGCCACCACTTATCCTGCTCCACTTCCGAGATGAAGCGGTAGAATTCCGCCACGCCGCGATATTCTTCCGCCGTGCGGTTGCGCGCGGTCAGCGTCCAAAGGCTGGCGCCACCGATCACGCCATTGCGCGGGGATTGCGTGACATCGCCATGATAGGGCAGCACTACGGACGCCCAACGGAACTTCGCTTCGCGCTGCACCTGCGCCCGACCGGCCGAGGAATTGAAGGACATGGCGGCCTTGCCGGCGGGGAAGCTTGCGAAACCATCGCCATCGCGCCCGCCATACACAAAAGTTCCCTCACGCTGCATTTCAAGCAGCATATTGGTGTGCTTGGCGAAAATCGGCGCACCCAGGTTCATCTGGGCATCCAGGCCTTCAAAGCCATTGGCCTTGGTGGCAAGGCCCACATCATGGATGGAAGACATTTGTTCAAACATCACCCAGGTCGGCCAGGCGGTGCTGATCGGGATTTCGGCGGCATTGGTCGCCTTGATCTTTTGCGCGGCGGCGCGAATCTCGGCCCAGGTTTTCGGCAGATTCGTCGTGGAAAGCCCAGCTTTTTCGAAAGCGTCCAGATTGATCCAGAGCACCGCGGAAGAAGAATTATGCGGCATGGAAACCATGCGGCCTTGCGTATCGGAATAATAGCCGCGCACACCGGCCAGATAGCGCTTCGGGTCCAGCGTAATGCCCGCTTCGCCGAGCAATTCATGGGTCGGGCGGATCGCGGGGCCGGCGGCCATCATGGTGGCGGTGCCGACTTCAAAAACCTGCGCGATATGGGGCGGCGTGCCGGCGCGCCAGGCGGCGATGGCGCCGGTCATGACTTCCACATAGGAGCCGCGGAAATTGGCATTCACGCGATAGCGCGATTGGCTTTCATTGAAGCGGGTGACCTGTTCGGCCACGCGTTCCCCAAGCGCCCCGCCCAGCCCATACCAGAATTGGATTTCGGTGCGGCCCTGGGCGCGCACGGAAGGTGCAATGAAGGGGGCCGCGAGCAGACCCGATGTTCCCAGCAAAATGTGACGACGTTGCATGAAAGCTCTCCTTTTTTGTTGAGGCTGCTGCCCGATACCCAGGCTTTATTACAGGTAAAAGACAGTTTCGCGAAGCTTGTGTTTCGGTCTTTCAGCCGCCCAACAGCCGGGCCAGCCTCTCCCGCGCCCCGGCATCGAAGCGCAGCCCAAGCTTGCTCCGGCGCCAGAGCACATCCTCAGCCGTTATGGCCCATTCCTCGCGGCGGAGATAATCAAGCTCCGCCGCGTGCAAATCGGCGCCAATGGCCGGGCCGGGGTCCTGGCCGGGGGTGAAAATCCGCCAGGCGCGTGTGCCATAGGCGCGGAGCAGCCGGGTGCAAAGCGCGTCTGGCAGCAGCGGGAAGTCGTGCCGGAAGCGGGCAAGCAGCGCGGGGAAGCCATCCGGCGCGAAATCCCCGCCGGGGAGCGGCGCCCGGGCGGTCCAGCCGGCTTTCTCGGGCCTGAGGCCAAGTTCGGCCAAGGCGGCTTCGGCCAGCTTGCGATAGGTGGTGATCTTACCGCCGAAGATATTGAGCAGCGGCGCCTGACCCGCCGGCGCATCCAGCTTCAGCACGTAATCGCGCGTCGCTTCCTGCGCCTTGCTTGCCCCATCATCATAAAGCGGGCGGAGCCCTGAATAGGTCCAGACAATATCTTCGCGCTTTACCGGCGTGCGGAAATAACTGGAAGCGGCCGTGCAGAGATAGCTGATTTCGTCCTCAGAAATTTGTGCTGCTTCGTGTGGGTTTGGGTGATCCTCATCCGTGGTGCCGATCAGGGTGAAGTCGCGTTCATAGGGGATGGCGAAAATGATGCGGCTATCGGCGTTCTGGAAGATATAGGCGCGGTCGTGATCATAAAGCCGTGGCAGCACGATATGGCTGCCCTTGACCAGCCTGAGGCGCGCCGGCTGGTTGTTGCCCATCACCGCATGCTGCACCGCGCCCACCCAGGGGCCGGCAGCATTGACCAAGGCGCGGGCGTGAAATTCAGCTGTCCCATCACGGCCCTCAGCGGTGATATGCCAGAGCGCGCCTTCCCGCCGCGCAGCACTCACCGCCATGCGCGGATGGATGGCGGCACCGCGTTCCGCCGCATCCTTGGCGTTCAGCAGCACCAGGCGGGAATCCTCGACCCAGCAATCGGAATATTCAAAGCCGATGGCATGCCCGGGGCTGAGCGGCGCGCCGAGCGGAGAGCGTGTCAGATCAATGCGCTGCGTTGCCGGCAGCAGCTTCCGCCCGCCCAAATGATCATACAAAAACAACCCAAGCCGCAGCAGCCAGGCGGGCCTGAGGCCCTGGTGATGCGGCAGCACGAAGCGCAAGGGCCAGATGATATGTGGCGCGATACCCAGCAGGATTTCGCGTTCGATCAGCGCTTCCCGCACCAGGCGGAATTCGTAATGTTCCAGATAACGCAAGCCACCATGGATCAGCTTGGTAGAATTGGCTGAAGTGCCGCCGCCCAGATCGCCCTTTTCAAACAGCACCACGGAAAGCCCGCGCCCCGCAGCATCACGCGCAATGCCGGCACCATTGATGCCGCCACCAATGACGGCCAGATCGTAAGGCTCAGCCGGAGATGATGATGCGCGCAAGCTCATCCGGCGTGGTCAGCATGGGGTAATGGCCCGTGTCAATCACATGCCAGCGCGCACCGAGTTTGTCCGCGCAGCGGCGCTGATGCGCCTCGCCGGGGTTTTGCGCCTGCGGGCAATAGATGACCGAGGCATTCCAACTTTGCTGCCAAAAGCTTGGCAGCTTCACGGGCTGGGTGAAGGTGTTGATCGGATGCAGCGCCATGCGGTCTGCCGCCCATTCGGCCAGCCCCTTGTCCATGCCCACAAAAAGCCGGTTCAGCGCATCCTCCCGGCCCGGTCCCAACGCGATATCCGTATTGATGGCAGCCGGGCGGGTCACAATGTCGCGGATCTTTTCGCCATCCATGAGCGCCAGCGCATCGGCGAAAACCAGGCGCCCGATGCGTTCACGCGCACGTTCGGCGGCTGCCGCCATCACCATGCCGCCGGCTGAGGTGCCCACCAGCACCGCATCGCGCAAATCATGGTAATAGAGATATTCGGCGATTTCCTGGCCGTGGCTTTCCGTATCAATGCCCGCGCGCATTTGGTGGCGGCGTTCGGCGCAGCCATCCAGCGTTGGCGCGTGCACATCATGGCCCGCGGCGCGGAGCCGTTCGGCGACAAAGCGCCAAATCCAGCCGCCCTGATAGGCCCCGTGAATGAGAACAATGCTCGCCATGTCGCGCCCCCCCCGTTTTGAGAAGAAGCTAAGCCTGAAACGCTGGGCTTGGAAAGATAAGCGACTCAGGGCTGGCAGAATGCCCAAGGCAGGCTAGGTTGCGGCGTGGCTAAACTGAAGGATGTTCCCCTCATGCTGCGTCGTTCCCTCCTTACCGCTGCTGCGCTTGGCTTGGCGGCCCCGGCATTCGCTCAGGCGCGGCCGCTTCGCATGATCATCCCGGTGGGCGTTGGCGGCGTGACGGATGTGGTGGGGCGCATCCTGGCGGATGCCTTGCAAACCCAGCTTGGCCGGCCGGTGGTGCCAGAAAACATCGCTGGTGCGGGCAGCACCGTGGGCGCGGCGGCGTTTCATCGCCTGCCCGCCGATGGCAATACGATTTTTATCGGCACCAATAACCATCCGGTGATGCGGGCGATTTATCCGAGTTTTCCGCATGATCCCGTGACGGATTTCATCCCCCTCGCGCTGGTGGGCCGGCAGCCCTTCGTGCTCGCGGTGCATCCGGATGTACCGGCGCGGGATGTGGCTTCCTTGCTCGCTTGGCTTTCGCAAAAGAAGGAGGAAGCGAATTACGGCGCGACCAATCCCGGTGCCACGAATCATCTGGCGGGAGAATTATTCCGTCAGCTTTCCGGTACCAGTTTCACTATCGTGCCCTATCGCACCGCGGCCAATGCGGTGCAGGATCTGCTCGCGGGGCGGATGAATCTGACCATTGATAGCCCAACCCTGCTGACACCGCTGATACGCGATGGTCGTGTGCGGGGCTTGGCCGTGAGTTCCGCTACACCTTCCGATCTGGTGCCTGGGCTGCCCGCACTCGCGCAGGTTGGTGTGCCTGGCTATGAAGTCACGGCCTGGCAGGTGCTGTTCGCCAAACCGGGTACGCCGGAAGAAGCACTCAGCGTCATTCGCGAAGCGACGTTGCGCGCGGTTGCCGATCCGGCGGTGAAGCAGCGCTTGGCCGCGGCAGGTGTGGAAACCTGGCCCGATCCTTCACCGGCCGCAGCGGCAGCGCATGTGCAGGCGGAAGTGACGCGCTGGGCGCCGATTGTCTCGCGCATGAATCTCGGGGGCTGATCCATGGCTTATGAAGGCATTCGCGCACGCCGCCCGCTGATCATGGGCAGGCGCGGGGCGGTGGCAACCAACCATCCGGTCGCGACCGCAGCGGGGTTGGAGATCCTGCGCGCCGGCGGCAATGCAGCCGATGCGGCGGTGGCGATTGCCCTCACGCTCGGCGTGGTGGAACCGCATATGTCGGGGCTCGGCGGCGATGGTTTCTACCATGCCTGGAATGCGAAAACCGGCGTCAGCAACACCTATCACGGCACTGGCGCGGCGCCGGCGGCGGCCACCATTGCCCATTATCGCGCGGCGGGCGGCATTCCCGTGCATGGCCCGCTTTCCATCCAAACACCTGGCATGGTGGCCGGGATTGCCGCGCTGCATGGCGCGGAAGGCAGCAAGCCTTGGGGCGCGCTATTTGGCCCCGCGATTGAAGCAGCGCGGGATGGTTTTGCGGCGACCCATGCTTTGCGCCATTTCGCCGGCGAAAACCGCGCGCGGCTTTCGCCCGATCCGCTGAGCGCTGCGCTGTTTTTGCCGGAAGGCAAACCGCCCGCTTTGGGGCATTTGCTGGTGCAGCCGGTTTTGGCGGCGACACTTCAACGCTTGGCCTCGGCAGGGCCGCAGGATTTCTATCAGGGCAGGCTTGCCGCGACGCTGGCCGCTGATCTGGAAAAGGCGGGCGCCCTGGTGCGCGCGGTTGACCTTCAGGCAGTGACAGCGCTCATCGCGCCGCCCATCGCTGTGCCCTATCGCGGTTTTGAACTGCGCCAGACGCCGCCCAATTCCATGGGTTTCGCGATGGCGCAAATGGCGCGCATCCTGGATCGCTTCGACCTCGCCGCGCTCGGCTGGGGCAGCGCGGCGCTGATCCACCTGATGGTAGAAGCGAAGAAGCGCGTCTTCTTGGAACGCGAAGCCCATGCCGGCGCGGTGAACCCGCCGCTTGATATGCTGCTGTCAGCCGAACGCGCCGCCGAACATGCCACCGCCATCACGGACCGCGCGGCGAAGCTGCCAGTGCGCGGTATGGCGGAAACGGACACCACCTATTTCTGTGTGGTGGATGCGGATGGCAATGCGGTTTCCGCCATTCAATCCATCAATTCCAGTTTCGGTTCCGGCGTTACCGGCGTTGAGACCGGCATCTTGCTCAATAACCGCATGTCTTACTGGCATCTGGAAGAAGGCCACGCCAATGCACTCGCCCCCGGCAAGCGCGTCCGCCACACCATGAATGCGCCGATGCTGATGAAGGCGGGCAAGCCCTGGTTGATCTTCGGCACGCCTGGCGCGGATAATCAGGTGCAGGTGAATACGCAGGTGCTGGTGGCTTGTGCCGATTTCGGTATGGACCCGCAACAGGCGTTGGAAGCCCCGCGATGGACATCGTCTCAGCCCGGTCAGGAAAGCAACTACCCCCATGGCGGTGAGGATTTGCTGACGATTGAGCGCGGCATGGGGGCCGAGGTGATCAGCGCCCTTGAAGCGCGCGGCCACCGCGTGAAGACCGTGCCCGATCTGGAAGGCCCTTGCAGTGTGGAGGCCATTCGCGTGCTGGATAATGGCGTGCGCATGGCGGCATCCGATCCGCGCCGGGATGGCTGGGCGGGGGCCTGGTGATGGCCCCCTTGTCGCGCCCGGCCCATCAAGCCTAGTTTGGCCCTGGGATGCTTCACTTTCTAAGACGCCGCTTGACGGTTGCGATTCTGGTCGCGCTGACGGTGCTGACGTTGAGCTTCTTGCTCACGCGGCTATCGGGCGATCTTGCCATTTCCATTGCTGGGCCAAATGCGACGCAGGAGGATATTGAGCTTATCCGCCGCGCCTATGGGCTCGATCGGCCGCTATGGGTGCAGTATTTCGATTGGCTCTGGCGCGCGCTTCAGGGCGATTTCGGCGATAGCTATTTCTTCAAGACACGCGTGGCGC
The DNA here is from genome assembly GCA_943370125.1 of Allobosea thiooxidans. Taxonomy (GTDB): domain Bacteria; phylum Pseudomonadota; class Alphaproteobacteria; order Acetobacterales; family Acetobacteraceae; genus Neoroseomonas. Next base: position 14,097 of record CALRPR020000057.1, read on the forward strand.
GCCTGATTATGGAACGCATGCCGATCACCATGTCCCTTGGGCTTTGCGGCTTGGCGATTGCGCTTTGCGTGGCGTTGCCTTTGGGCATTTTAGCGGCGGTCCGGGAAAATACCTGGGTGGATCGCAGCGTGCTGATGGTGGCGCTGATTGGCCAGGCCATGCCTTCCTTCTGGCTTGGGCTGATCCTGATGGTGGTGCTGGGCTTGAACCTGGGCTGGTTGCCGATCTCGGGCACCGGGTCTTGGCAGCATTATGTCATGCCTTCCATCGTGCTGTCCTTTTCCGCCATTCCATCGCTGATGCGCCTGACGCGGAGCGGCATGATTGAAGCACTCGCTTCCGATTACATCCGCACCGCCCGCGCCAAGGGGCTTTCGCGGCTTTCCATTCTGGTGAAGCACGGGTTTCGCAACGCGGCCATTCCGGTAGTCGCCATTGCTGCCGTGCAGCTTGGCTTCATGCTGGGTGGTTCGATTGTCATTGAAACGGTCTTCGCGCTGCATGGCGTTGGCTATCTGGCGTGGGAGAGTATCAGCAAGAACGACTTCCCCGTGGTGCAGGCCGTGGTGCTGGTGCTGGCGCTGATCTATATCGGCCTCACGCTTTTATCCGATCTGCTGAATGCCGTGCTTGATCCGCGCTTGAGGTCGGCATGAGTACGGTGTTGCAACCTGCTGGCGCCGGTAATCGGCGACGCATCTGGCGAAATGCAGGGGCGATATTGGGCGCGGGCATTGTCGGCTTCATCACCTTTGTCGCGATTTTCGCGCCTTGGCTGGCACCCTATGATCCTTTCACGATTGACCTTGGGCGACGCGTGATCCCGCCCATGTGGATGGAAGGCGGCACGCCGATCAATCTTCTTGGCACCGATCAATTGGGGCGGGATTACCTGTCGCGCCTGATCTATGGCGCGCGGGTTTCGATGATCATCGGGGTCGCGACTGTCATCACATCAGGCATTATCGGCACGTTTTTGGGCGTCATGGGCGGTTTTTATGGCGGGCGCGTTGATGATGCGGTCATGTTTGCCATCACCGCGCGGCTTTCCATCCCCGTGGTGCTGGTGGCCTTGGCCGTGGCAGGGCTTTTGGGCACCAGCTTTACCTTGGTAATCTTGGTGCTGGGGCTATTGCTTTGGGATAGGTTTGCCGTGGTGGCGCGGTCAACAACCATGCAAATCCGCAATCTGGATTATGTGGCGGCGGCGCGTTGCGCGGGTTGTTCGCCGATGATCGTTTTGCTCAAGGAAGTGCTGCCCAATATCGCGACGCATCTGGCGGTGGTCGCAACGCTTGAAATGGCGCTCGCCATTCTGCTGGAAGCGGCGCTTTCCTTCCTGGGTCTTGGCGTGCCACCGCCCTTGCCTTCCTGGGGGCTGATGATCTCGGAAGCCAAGGAATACATGTTCTTCAGCCCCTGGATCATTATGATCCCCGGCATTGCGCTGTTCATCCTTGTGCTCGGCGTCAACCTGCTGGGTGATGCTTTGCGTGACATGCTGGGCACGGATCTGTCCCGATGAGCGCGCTGCTGGACATCGAAGATCTACGCGTGACCTTCGGCGGCACGGCGGCAGTGCGCGGTATTTCACTGACAGTGGAGAAGGGAGAGACCCATTGCCTGGTCGGTGAAAGCGGCTGCGGCAAATCAGTGACATCACTTGCGGTGATGGGGCTGCTCGCCAAGGGCGGCAAGCGCGAGGCCGCACGGCTTTCCTTCGCCGGTGATGATATTCGCGATTACAACGAAAAACAGATGTCCCGCCTGCGCGGTGATCGCATGGCGATGATTTTCCAGGAACCCATGACCAGCCTGAACCCGGCCTATACAGTGGGTTCGCAAATGACCGAGGTGCTGCGCCGCCATCGCGGCACGCCGCGTGCGCAGGCGGTGGATCGTGCGGTGGAATTACTGACGCGCGTTGGCATCACCGCGCCGGGTCTTAGGCTTGGACAATTTCCGCATCAGCTTTCAGGGGGCTTACGTCAGCGCGTCATGATCGCCATGGCGCTAATGTGCGATCCAGAATTGCTGATTGCCGATGAACCGACCACCGCGCTTGATGTGACAGTGCAGGCGCAAATCCTGCGCTTGCTGGCGGAACTGCAAAAGGATCTCGGCCTCGGCATTCTGTTGATCACGCATGATCTTGGCATTGTGGCCCGCGTCGCGGACCGCGTTTCCGTCATGTATGCCGGCGAAGTTGTCGAAAGCGCCCCAACGGCCGAGCTGTTTCGCGCGCCGCGCCACCCCTATACGCGCGGCCTGCTTTCCTGCGTGCCGGTGCCGGGCAAGGTGAAGCGTGATGAACCACTGGGGTCCATCCCCGGTGTGGTGCCGCGCATCCCGCCTGGCTTCACCGGCTGCGCCTTTCGGGACCGGTGCAGCTTTGCGGAAGCCGCCTGCGCTGGCCCGCTGCCGCGCCGCAATGTGGGCCCCGCCCATGAAATGCTCTGCATCCTGCCGGAAGGGGTGCCCGCATGAGCACGCCTGCCATTGAAGTGCGCGGCCTGAGGCGCGAATTCCGCGCGAGCCAAGGGTTATTCGCTGCCCCGCGGCGCGTGGTGGCCGTGGATGATGTGAGCTTCTCCGTCCCTGCCGGCAGCGTGCTTGGCGTGGTGGGCGAAAGCGGCTGCGGCAAGACCACGCTGGCGCGCATGATCCTTGGCCTGATGGAACCAAGCGCCGGTGAGGTTTTGGTGGATGGCAAGCGCCTTGACGGCATGGATCGCCGCGCGCGCGCCAGGCTGATACAGCCTGTGTTCCAGGACCCGTTTTCATCGCTCAACCCCCGCCGGCGCGTCAGCGATATCATCGCCATGCCGCTGGTGGCGCAAGGCAATGTGACGACTTCGGAAGTTAATCGCCGCGTTGCTGAAAGCCTGGAACGGGTTGGGCTTTCCACCGAACAGGGCACGCGTTTCCCATCGCAATTATCAGGCGGGCAGCGCCAGCGTGTCGCGATTGCGCGCGCCCTGGTGCTGCGCCCGCGCATCGTCGTTTGCGATGAACCGACCAGCGCCTTGGATGTTTCGGTGCAGGCGCAAATCCTCAATCTGCTGGCGGAATTGCGGCGCGATCTGGGGCTGACTTATTTGTTCATCAGCCACAATCTTGCGGTGGTGGAACATGTGGCAAGTGAAGTCGCCGTGATGTATCTCGGCCGCATTGTGGAACGGCGCGAAAGTGAGGCGCTGTTCCGCGACCCGCGCCACCCCTATACGCGCGCGCTGCTGGATAGCGTGCTGACACCCGAACCCGGGCTTGGCGTGCCGGATGTCGGGCTTGGCGATATCATGCCGGATCCCGCGAATATTCCGCCCGGCTGCCGCTTTCATCCGCGTTGCCCCGCCTGTTTCGCGCCCTGCGCGGCGACAACGCCACGCATCACCAGCCTGGAAGATGGGCTGGTGGAATGCCATTTGGCCGGCTGAGCAACAAGCAAAAAACCCCGCCCAGTGATCTCCGGGCGGGGCTTTTTTGGACCAAAATCCCTTACTTCCACTTTGCCTGATAGAAGCGCGGCAATTCATCGGCATAGGCCTTGAATTCCAACTGCCGCTGGAAGGCATAGGTGCTCACGTAGGTGTGCAGCGGTACGAAATAGGCTTGTTCAGTGATGCGCTTGATCGCCGCATCATAGGCACGCTTGCGCACCGCCTCATCAGAGGAACTGCCGCCTGCATTCACCAGGTCAATCACCTGCTGATCGCGCGCGTAATCCTCATTCCCGCCGGCGAACCATTGCGGCAGGAAGGCCGAGACATCGTTGATCGAAAAACTGCCCCAGCTTCCCATCGCGAGCGCCAATTCGCCGCGTTGTGAGCGTTGGATTTGTGCTGCCACCTGCATCAGGTTTAGGCGCGCACGAATGCCGACCGCTTGCAGGTAATTCTGCACCGCTTCGGACCATTGCCGCGGCTGGACATAGGAAGTGAGTTCAATGTCAAAGCCATTGGCAAAGCCAGCTTCTGCCAGCAATTGCCGCGCCTTGGCCGGGTTGAATTCATACTGCGTGGCGACATCACCATTGCAGCCGAATTGCGATGGGTAGCAGGGCGCCGGCGGCACCCGCGCGCCGCCCGTCACCAGCTTTTCGGCCAGGGATTGGCGGTCAATGGCGTGGAAAATCGCCTGCCGCACCTTGAGGTGCGTCATGGGATTGCCCGCGCCCGTGCGTCCGGCTGCATCCATGCCAAGGTAGCCCACGCGCATGGTTTCCTGTTGCAGTGCTTGCAGGAAGGGCAAGCGGTTCACATTGGCGATATTGTCTGGATTCATGTTCCAGATCCAATCCACGCGCTGCGCCAGCAATTCAGTCAATTCAGTCGCAGCATCGGAAAGATAGCGCGCGGTGATTTTTTGGATGGCCGGCCGCCCTTTGGGGCCGCCCTGGTAATAGCCATCGAAGCGTTCGTATTCGACCCCGTTCGAGACATCCACCTTGGTAAAGCGATACGGCCCGGTGCTGATCGGCATGCGGGAAAAGCCCTCAGGCCCCACCCTTTCGCGGTAGGCCTTGGGCCAGATTGGTGTCACCATCGCCAAATAATCGAGCGCAGCCGGATTGGGCCGCTTCATCTTGATGCGTACCGTATTGGCATCCAGCTTCTCAGCGCCCTCGATCCAGGAATAATTCCCGGGTGTGGAAAGCCGCCCGCCCAATTCGGCGATTCCATTCATGGTATAGACAACATCATCAGCGCCGAAATCGCTGCCATCATGGAACTTCACGCCGGGCCTGATTTTGAAATCAATCGCGTTATTGCCCTGCCAAGCCCATTCGGTCGCGAGCGCGGGCACATTGCGGAAGGTTTCAGGGTCGCGATGCACCAGCCCATCCATCGCCTGATGCGCGATGATGATGCCGGTACGCTGGCTGTTGAAATAAGGGTCAATATTCGGCACGGCATCGCGGAAGGCGACGCGCAGTGTATTGGCGCTGCGCTGCGCCATCACTGGCCCGGCACCAATGCCACTCAGCGCCAAGCCACCGGCGGCTGCGGCCACACCCTGGCCAAGGCCACGTCTGCTGATCTTCATCTCAATTGCTCCCTGCTGAAAAACAAAGACTAAAGACAAGCCGGTGGCGCCCGCAAGCGCCAAAAGCCATCAATCCACTGTGGCGCCCGAAACCTTCACGACTTCGGCCCATTTGGTGATTTCACTCCGAATGAAGGCCTCAAAAGCCTCGGGGCTGGTGCCGCCGGCGGGCGTGAGTGCCGGCGGCGCGCCGCCCAGCTCCGCGATGCGCGCGATATAGGCAGGGTCGCGCGTGACCGCATCAATCTCCGCCCCCAGCCTTTCAATGATCGGGCGCGGCGTGCGGGCCGGGGCCTGCACACCGAACCAGGCGGTTGCCTCAAAATCGCGAATGCCGGCTTCGGCCAGCGTTGGCACATCCGGCAGTGCTGCCGCGCGCACATTGCTGGAAACCGCCAAGGCGCGCAGCCGCCCATCGCGAATATGGCCGATGCAGCTTGGCATATTGTCGCACCCGGATTCGAGGCGGCCTGCCACCACTTCCACCAACATCGGCCCCGCACCACGGAAGGGCACATGGGTAATATCGGTGCCACTGCGCAGCTTGAACATTTCCATGGTCATATGGGGCGAACCGCCCGAACCGCTGCTGCCGTAATTGAGCTTGCCAGGATTGGCCTTCGCCCCCGCGATCAGATCGCTCACGCTGCGGTAAGGCGAATTGGCCGGCACGAAGATCACATTCGGCACCCGGATCACCAGGCCAACCGCGGCCAGATCTTCGGGCTTGAAGGTCATGCGCGCGCCCCACAGCGAATAATTGATCGCAGCGGTGGAGATGGTGCACATCACAAGCGTATAGCCATCGGGTTCTGACCGAACGACCATTTCAGCGCCGAGATTTCCCGTCGCACCAGCGCGGTTTTCCACAATGATCGGCTGGCCGATGCGCGCCGAAAGGCGTTCGGCCATGATGCGACCGGCAATATCCGTGGTCCCGGCGGGCGGGAAGGGAACCACCAGCCGCAAGGGGCGGGTTGGGAAGGCCTGGGCGCGGGCAATGCCGGGCGCGGCCAGCGCGCCGGCCATGCCGGCCAGGATGATGCGGCGTCCCAGCAGGGCGTTGTTCTGCGTCATTATCTGCTCCTTATTCCACACGAATATCGGCTTGGCGCACCACATCGGCCCAGCGCGTCACTTCGGCCCGCATGAAGGCAGCGAAGCTTTCCGGGCTGGAACCACCATCAGGCGTGAGCCGCGGCGGCTCAGCACCAAAGGCCGCGATGCGGGCACGGAAATCGGCTTCCTTGCCGATCGCGTCCAGTTCCGCACCCAGCCGCGCAATGATCGGGGCGGGCGTGGCGCCTGCGGCCAGCACGCCGAACCAGGCGGTCGCCTCAAAACCTGGCATGCCCTGTTCCGCAATGGTCGGCACATCCGGCAACACGGCGCTGCGCTGAGCCCCGGTCACGCCAATGGCGCGGATTTTGCCTTCTCGCACAAAGGTCAGCGCTGAGGGGATATTGTCCATCCCAAGTTCAATCCGTTCCGCCACCATTTCCGTCAGCATGGGGGCGGAACCGCGGAAGGGCACATGGGTGATTTGAATGCCCTGCGCCAGGCGGATTTGTTCAATCACCACATGGGGAGAAGTGGCGATGCCGGCGGTGCCGTAATTCAGCGCGCCGGGCTTGGCTTTCGCTTCCCGCACCATGTCCGCGAGCGTGCGGATCGGCATGCGATTGGCCGCCATCAGCACATTGGGCACGCGGCACATGAGGCCGACCGCGGCCAGATCCTCAGGCTTGAAGGGCATGCGATTGCCGAAAACGGCGAAATTGATCGCCCCCGTGCCGATGGTGGTCAGCAGTAGCGTATGCCCATCGGGTTCCGATCGCGCCACGAATTCGCCGCCGACATTGCCCGAAGCGCCGGGGCGGTTATCCACCACCACCTGCTGGCCGAGCCGGGCCGAAAGCCGTTCAGCCGTGAGCCGCCCGACTAAATCCGTGGTCCCAGCGGGGGTAAAGGGGATAACAAGGCGAATGGGGCGGTTGGATAGCCCCTGCGCCAAGGCGGGCAGCGGCAATCCGGCCCCTATGGCCAGGGCGCCCAAGCTGCGGCGGGTGATCATGGTCTTTAGCCTCCCGGTTCGTACGTTACGGAGCAAGGTGGCCCGTGAACCCCGCCAGATCAACCTGCCTGCCTGGGTTTCAGTTTGGGCGATTCCTCCCCTATGATCGGCGCAACATAGGGGCGGCGGGCGAAATGGAGTTTTTACGGCTTTACGGACGGGTGCTCAGGCTGCTGGCGGCGGATCGCGCCGTGGCTATTGGGCTTGTCTTGGCAGCGCTTGCCATTGCCGGGCTGCAATTCCTGGAACCGGTCCTGTTCGGGCGGGTGATTGACCTGCTTTCGCGTTCAGACCGTATGCAGGAATCGGCCGTATGGGCGGAAGCGCTTTCTTTGCTGATCCTCTGGGCGGTGATTGGGCTTTCAGCCATTGGCGCCAATGTCACCGTTGCCCTTTTCGCGGACCGCATGGCGCATCGCAATCGCCTGAAGGTCATGCATGACTACTTCCAGCATGTGCTGTCCCTGCCGCTATCCTTTCATGGGGATACGCAATCGGGCCGGCTGATGAAAATCATGCTGGTGGGTTCCGATAATCTGTTCGGGCTTTGGCTTTCCTTTTTCCGCGAACATCTGATCACCTTCATTTCCGCCATTGTGCTGCTGCCGCTCACGCTTATTCTGAATTGGCGCTTGGGGCTGCTGCTGATTGGGCTTGTGGTGATTTTTGGCGCACTCGCCGCTTTTGTCATTCGCCGGACGGAAAACGCGCAGCGCCAGGTGGAAGCGCTTCATACGCAATTGGCCGGCAATGCGCAGGATGCGCTCTCCAATGTGATGGTGGTGCAATCCTTCACACGGCTTTCCAGTGAGGCGCGGCTTTTCAGCGACATCATTCGCCAGGTGATCACGCATCAATTCCCGGTACTGAATTGGTGGGCGGTGGTCTCCGTCATGACCTCAGCCGCTTCCACCATTTGCGTCATCATGATCTTCATGATGGGCACCTGGCTGCATCTGCGCGGCCAGGCGACGGTGGGGGAGATTGTGTCCTTCATGGGCTTCGCCACCATGCTGATCGGCAAGCTTGAAGGCGCAGTTGGCTTTGCGTCCCGGCTGGTGCTGCTGATGCCTTCATTGTCTGAGATGTTTGCCGTGCTGGATGCGCGCACAACCGTGCCGGAAAAGCCGGATGCGATTGATATCCCCCGCGCGAAGGGTGAGGTGGCGTTTGAAGATGTTGCCTTCGCCTATCCAGGTGGGCAGCCAATTTTCAGCGATGTGAATTTCGCGGCCGCACCCGGCAAGACCATTGCGCTGGTGGGGCCTACAGGCGCGGGCAAATCCACCGCGATGGCGCTGTTGCAGCGCCTATGGGACCCGAAGGAAGGGCGCGTGACGCTGGATGGGCATGATTTGCGCGATGTTTCGCTGGAAAGCCTGCGCCGCAATATCGGCGTCGTGTTCCAGGAAAGCATGCTGTTCAACCGCACGATTCGCGAAAACCTGTTGGTTGGCCGCCCGGATGCCTCGCAGGAGGATTTGGAACATGCCTGCCGGTTGGCTGAGGCGCATGATTTCATCCAGCGCCAACCCCATGGCTATGACACGATGATCGGTGAGCGTGGCAGCTCACTCTCCGGCGGGCAGCGCCAGCGCCTGGCGATTGCACGCGCGCTGTTGAAGGACCCGCCCGTGCTGATTTTGGATGAGGCAACAAGTGCGCTGGATGCCGCCACGGAAGCACGGGTGCAAAAAGCCCTGGCGGCGCTGATGGCGGGGCGCACCACCTTCATCATCGCGCATCGGCTTTCCACCGTGCGCGATGCGGATGAAATCCTGGTTTTTGCCGGTGGGGAAATCGCCGAACGCGGCGGCTTCAAGGAATTGGTGGCCCAAGGCGGGCATTTTGCTGAACTGGTAAGGACGCAGCTTACCGGTTCCACCA
>CALRPR020000058.1:0-22895 GCA_943370125.1 Allobosea thiooxidans
CTTGAAAATGCATCGAGTTTGGTCGCATTTTCCGAGTCGCCAAGTGTTTCCACTTGGCTTGAAAATGCTCTGGCTGCCTGATTGACCCGGAACGGCCAGCGCCCTAGCTTTTCCCACCATTATCAAAAAAGGGAGGATATGCCGGCATGACCGTGCATTTCTGTGTGCATGACGAAGGCGATTCCGTCGGCGTCGTCGTTGTCGAAGGGATCAAATCCGGCCAAGCGCTGAATGGCTGGATCATGGATCAGGATAAGATGATCGCCTTCAACGCCAAGTCGGATATTCCGATCGGCCATAAGCTTGCCATTCGCGCCATCGCCGCCGGTGACACCATCATCAAATACGGCGTTGATATCGGCAAAGCGGTGAAGAATATCGCTGCCGGCGAACATCTGCATGTCCACAACGTCAAAACGAAGCGGTGGTAAGCGCCATGGGCATCAATCTGAAAAACGCCGCCTTTGAAGGCTGGCGCCGCGAAAATGGCCGCATGGGCGTGCGCAACCACGTCATCATCCTGCCGGTTGATGATCTTTCCAACGCTGCCTGCGAAGCGGTCGCGAACAACATCAAAGGCGCGCTGGCCATTCCGCACGCCTATGGCCGCCTGCAATTCGGCGCCGACCTGGATTTGCACTTCCGCACGCTGATCGGCACGGGCAGCAACCCGAATGTCGCCGGCGTAGTGGTGATTGGTATTGAACCAGGTTGGACGGGCCGTATTGTTGAAGGCATCGCCAAGTCCGGCAAGCCGGTGGAAGGCTTCGCCATTGAACAGAATGGCGACATCAACACCATCGCCAATGCGTCCCGCGCAGCCTATCGCATGGTGAAGCACGCTTCGCGCCTGAAGAAGACCCGCGCTTCGATGCAGGAGCTTTGGGTTTCCACGAAATGCGGCGAAAGCGATACCACATCGGGCCTCGCTTCCTGCCCGACGGTCGGTGATTCCTTCGACAAGCTTTGGGCTAACGGCAACACGCTCGTTTTCGGTGAAACCACAGAACTCACGGGTGGCGAACACTTGGTCGCTGAACGTTGCCGCACGCCAGAAGTTCGCGCGCAATTCCAGGCGATGTTTGATCGTTACCAGCGCGTGGTCGAAACCAACAAGACCAATGATCTTTCCGAAAGCCAGCCCACCAAGGGCAATATCGAAGGCGGCTTGACCACCATCGAAGAAAAGGCACTCGGCAATATCCAGAAGATCGGGAAGAAGTGCCTGGTGGATGGCGTGCTGGACAAGGCCGAAGCGCCGACCCATTCGGGGCTTTGGTTCATGGATTCAAGCTCGGCCGCGGCCGAGATGGTCACTCTTTGCGCCGCTTCCGGCTTTGCTGTGCATACCTTCCCGACCGGGCAGGGCAATGTCATCGGCAATCCGATCCTGCCGGTGATCAAACTCACCGCGAACCCGCGCACCCAGCGCACCATGTCTGAACATATTGATGTAGATGTGACTGGGCTATTGCAGCGGCAGATGAATATGGATGAAGCGGGCGAAGCCTTGCTTGATTGCATTATCCGCACCGCTGATGGCGAATTGACCGCGGCTGAATTGCTCGGCCACCGCGAATTCAGCCTGACGCGGCTTTACGAAAGCGCCTAACAAGAAAGGGCGGCGCGCTATACGCTGCGCGCCGCCCAACAACCCTATTGCCGCTTGGCCAACGCCAAGCCGGCCCCCAAAGCAATCATTGACGCACCGGAGATTTCGCGCAGCCGCCGAATGAAGGCGGGCCGCGATGCCGCACCTTCCCGGATACGGCTGGCGCCGATCGCCACCACAATATCAGCCAACGTATTCAACGTGACGGAAATCGCGCCCAGTAGAATAAAGGGCAGCGCCACCGCGCCCGCGCTGGGGTCAAGAAACTGCGGAATGAAGGCAAGGAAGAAGGCTGCCGTTTTGGGGTTCAGCGCCTCAACCACCACGCCTTCCCGAAAGGCGCGACGCGCCCCCATGGCGGGGGCCGGGTCGGCGCCAGCCAAATCCTGCGCCGCATCGCGCCGCGCAGCCATGATGGTGCGCACGCCGAGCCAAACCAAATAAGCCGCGCCGAGCCATTTCAGCGCTGTGAAAAGCTCCGCACTCGCCAAGACAAGTGCGGAAACGCCGAGCGCCCCGGCCAGCACATGCACCAAGCCGCCGAGTGCAGTGCCGAAGCTGGAGGCGATGCCCTCAGCCCGCCCGCCTGCCAGGCTGCGCGCCGCGACATAGAAAATGCCCGGGCCCGGAGTGACCGCCAACAGCAGTGCCGCCGCGAGGTAGAGGAAGAATTGGGTCAGATCTGGCATGAAGGCATCTTACGCCATGCCAGCCGCGAAGCCGAGGGAGTCTGCAATAAGCCTGAACTATTTTCCAATGGTCTCAGAGTGATCGTGCTGCTATTTACCACAGCAGATGAGAAGATCGTGCTGAAGACTGCGGACGGCACCTATTGCGAAAGGGCGAATTAAGACCGAGGCGCCCGCCTGCCCGTGTGCAAACAATTCTTAAGAAAAATCGCTAACCGGTAAAAATCCGCACCGCCGTTTAGGATTTGTTAACTTTTTCGGGTTCTAAATCCCCCACGTCGCAAAATGCGGTGGAACAAAGGTGCGATAAGGCTCCGCAAGGAGTTTGCGCCGAGGAACGGAAAAATTCCGATGCCGATGAATTCGATCAATACGAATACGCAAGCCCTGATTGCGCTTCAGTCGCTTGATAAGACTAATGCGCAAATCTCTGCCACCCAAAAGCGCGTGTCCACTGGCTATCGCGTGGCCGATGCCAAAGATGATGGTGGTGCCTTCGCGGTCGCGCAGGCTGTTCGGTCCGATGTGGCTGGGGTCATCGCGGTTGGGGAACAGCTCGGTGGCGTCAAGGGTGTTCTGGAAACCACCTTTGCGGCACTTTCGGTTGTTTCGGACACCATGAAGCAAATTCGGGCAGTACTGACGCGCTTGGCTGATGGTGCCATCAGTTCAGACCAGCGCGAAACCTACGAAGAACAATACAGGCTTCTGGCTGATCAGGTCAGCAAATTCGTTGATGATGCGACGTATAATGGTCGGACCCTGTTACAACTCTCTTTGGCGACCACAACGGCGACCACAACGGCGACCTCTGGGTCAGGGCCAGTAGTAACGACCTCTACGACGACCTCTGGTGCTGCCAATGGCGGTGATGTTACCGCCATCCGCAATGAAGGCGGCGGGACTTTTACCATTCAGGCGATTGATGGGGAAACGCTGAAGATCACCACTGCGGCCCCGGATACTGCCAGCGCTGCTCAAGGATTTATCGCCTCTGGCGGCACCTTTGACCTTGTTAACGCGCAGCTCTCATTCGCGCTGAACAAATTTGGCGCTTCCATGAGCTTTGTGGATAATCAGATCACGTATAACTCGAAGAAGGTCGATGCCATGGAAGCCGGGCTTGGCGCCCTGGTGGATGCCGACCTGGCAAAGGAAAGCTCAACGCTTGAGGCACTGAAGGCCCGGCAGCAGCTTGGTGTACAGACACTGGGCCTAGCCAATCAAGGGCCACAGATTCTGTTGGGGCTGTTTCGCTAAACCTGATGTCTTCATAGCTTTTGCGCCCCACCCCGCGCCCAGCCCTGTGCTGGGCGTATTTGTTTTTGGCACCTGCAAGCCGGTGCATAAGCCAGGGCGGAGCCTTCTCTGACCCCAAATGGTCTTTATGCGCAGGAGTGAGGTCCTGGGGGCCGCCGCGCGAGAAGAGGTTCAGATAATGGGGCGAAGATTGCGTTTTAATCCGGCCGCTAAGGTTCTCTTAAAAAAAATTGACCGAACTTTAGTTTTTTGTTCTGCCATTTAGTTTTTGTTAACCATCATCGGGCCATGATGCGGGGCGCCGCAAAAAGCGGAAGGCAAACTGGCAACCGCTACTCAGGGTAGAGCGGGCGCCAATGGAAAGGGGAAGACCCCAATGTCGTTCAATTCTGTCATTACCAATCGTCAGGCCACCTTCGCCCTGCAATCCCTCAATCAGACCAGTAATGAGCTGAGCGGTGTGCAGAAGCGTGTTTCGACCGGCTACCGCGTTGCGGACGCCAAGGATGACGGCGGCGCTTTCGCCGTTGCCCAGAAAGTGCGTTCCGATGTCGCGGGCGTTACGGCGGTGGGCGAACAGCTTGGTGGTGTCAAGGGTGTTCTTCAGACCACCTTCGCATCGCTTTCTGTCGTATCTGATACCATGAAGCAGGTTCGTGCTACGCTCACCCGCTTGGCCGACGGCTCCATCAATGATGCTCAGCGCTCGCAGTATAACACTCAATATAACCTGCTGGCCACGCAGATTTCTGACTTCATTGATGACGCCACCTATAACGGCCGGACTCTGCTCAGCACCGCCACTACCGCTGCTGGTGGTTCTACTGGCGGTGACATCACAGGTATCCGTAATGAAGGTGGCGGCACCTTCACGATCGCTGCGGTGAATGGGGAGACCTTGAAGCTCAACGTAACCGCTCCAGCTACTGCCTCTGCCGCGCAAGCCATGATCGCGTCAGCCGGTACTTTCTCCACGACCGATGCCTTGATTTCCACCGCGCTGAACAGGTTCGGTGCAAGCTCGTCGTATGTCGAAAACCAGATTTCCTACAATTCCAAGAAGGTCGATTCCATGAATGATGGTCTCGGTGCCCTTGTGGATGCCGATCTGGCCAAGGAAAGTTCCAAATTGCAGGCGCTGCAAACGCGTCAGCAGCTTGGCATCCAAACTCTTGGTATCGCGAATCAGGGGCCGCAGGTTCTGCTCAGCCTCTTCCGCTAATAGTACAACAGGCGGCCCCGGCTGGTCCGGGGTCGCCACCCTAACCCCGTAACGGAGACAAAAAATGTCGACGCTTGTTCTGGAACTCCGCCAAGGCGACATGATGATCGTCAATGGCGCCCCCATCCGCTTCCGCAACCGCGCGCGGATCGAACTAACCGCCAAAGCTCGCTTCCTGTTCGGCAAGCAATTGATGACGCCCGATATGGCCGATACCCCGGCCCGGCGCATCTATTTTGCCTTGCAGACCGCCTATATCGGCGATCATGAAGAAAGAAAGGTCGGCCTTGAGGAAGCGAAGCAGCGTATCGCCGAATTCAAGGAAGTCACCACTTCCAATCTGGCCCGAGAATATCTGGATCGCGCGCTCGCGCTTGCCGAGGAAGATCAGTGCTACCAGGCATTGAAATTCGCCCGCCGCGTTATGCGGCATGAGGAAGTGGTGCTGGGCCTCACACCCATCGCGCAATTCGCAACCACGGCTGAATGACGGTTAATCCGATGAATCAAATGATTGGAACGCGCGGCTATGGTGCCACGCAGCGGACTCGTACCTTGCGCGAACAGGAAGCCGATGTCTTCCGCCGCGTGAATTTCGGCCTGAAAGCCGCGCTGAACGGGGATTCAATTGATCGCGCTCGGGCCATTGCAGATAATCGCCGGCTTTGGTTCGCCATTGAAGCGGCCCTGGTCAATCCTGAAAACCTGCTTCCGGAAGTGACCCGCATTGGCATTATGCGGCTCGGCCGCGGGGTCCAGCGCGAAATGGAAAATGAGGCACCGGATATCGCCTTCCTAATCGAAATCAACGACCAGATGATCGCCGGGCTTTCTGGCGATCCGGGCTGAACTTCCCGCCTCAGATCATCCGCATCAGCGTTCCATCGCGCCTTACGGCGTGATGGAACAATGCACCGCCAACATGCAGCGCAATCAGCACCACCAGCAGCCAGCCGCCAATGCTGTGCAGCAGGGATAGGATTTTCGCCAGACTCTCCCACGCTTCCATGAATTTCGGGAATTCAATGAAGCCCAGGTAGGCTGTCGCACCCCGCATCGGGAAGCCCCAGGCATTGGTCGCCAGAAAGCCAAAGATCGGCTGCAAGATCAGCAAACCGTACAGCGCATGATGCACGGCGGTGGAAGCGGTGCGAAACAGCTTCGGCATGTCATTCGGCTGGCTGGGCGGCGGGCTTATCCAGCGCCAGGCCAACCGGGCGAGGGCTACGAACAGAATGGTCAGCCCCACGCTTTCATGCAGTGCGTAAAAACCCATCTTGCTGGCATCCTTCACATGCTGGATGACAAAGCCAAGCGGCAGCGCCACCAGCATCAGGCTTAGCGTGACCCAATGAAACAGCTTCGCAATCGCGCCATATTGCCCCGCCGGATGCGCCGCATCCGTGCCCTTGGGCGGCAAAGCTGCCATGACATCCATCACGATCTCCCTTCTTATTGCCTTCAGCATGGCACGAAGCCCCGGCAAAACGCGAGGAATTTAACGACGTGATCGCCGCCCATGCGGATTGGAGCCTGGATCCCCGCAAGCGCTGGGTCACGCTGGCCCGGCGCCAGGGTCAGCATTGGTACGCCACCGCCCCACGCCTGGTCGGAGACCCCGCCACGCTGGCGGCGAACTTGATCGCGGAAGGCTTACCCGCCGCGCTCGGGCTTGACCTGCCACTTGGCGTGCCGCGTGGCTTTGCCGAAACCCGCCCCGAGCAAGGCTTTCCCGCTTTTCTGGCGGGGCTTGCGGGAAACGCTGATTTCTTCGCCGTGTCGCCAACCCTGGAAACAATCTCCCCCGCCCGGCCCTTCTACCCGGCGCGCGGCATCAAGGGCATGACCCGCGCTGCCCATGCTGCGGCGCTTGGTCTTGCCGATGCCGCTGGCCTGTCGCGCCTATGTGACCGCGCCACGGCCGAACGCCCCGCCGGCGCGCCGGTGTTTTGGACGCTCGGCGCCAATCAATCCGGCAAGGCGGCGATCAGCGCCTGGCGCGATTGGCTTGCCCCCGCGCTTGCCGCCGGTGCGCCCTTACGCCTTTGGCCCTTCGCTGGCGGGCTGCACGATCTGCTCTGCCCTGGCCAGCTTGCACTGGCTGAGGTCTATCCGGCCGAGTCGCTCCGCCATTTGGGGCTGAAATTGGCCGGATCGAAACGCGCTGAGATGCCACGCCGCGCGCTCGCCCACGCGTTGCGCGATGCCATGGCCGTCCTTCACGTCACCCCTGATGCCGCGTTGGCCGAGGCGATCACTTCCGGCTTCGGCACCGATGCCGCCGGCGAAGATCGCTTCGACTCGCTGATCGGCCTGCTCGGCTTGATTGGCGTGGTGGATGGCAAACGCCCGGATTTCATCCCCGAAGACCCGATGATCCGCAGCTGGGAGGGCTGGGTGCTCGGCCAAACCGCCCTGCCGCAGAACCGGGCCTAACCCAAAGGCACGCCGGCCGCGTCCTTCGCGGTTCTGATCGTCTGCAAGGTCTGCACGCGCAGCACATTGGGCGCCCCGGTCAGCCGCGCGGTCAATTCATTTTCATGCGCCGTATTGCGCGCGACAAGTCGTAGCAGGAAATCCCCGCCGCCGCGGATCATGTGGCATTCGCGTACCTCTGGCCAGGAAGTGGCCAGCGCTTCAAACGCATCCAGCACGCTTTGCTTTTGCGATTCCAGGCCGACAAGCGCGAAGAACATCACCTCCCAACCCAGTGCGGTGGGGTCTAGGTCTGCGTGATAGCCGCGAATGACGGCTTCTTCTTCCAAGCGGCGCACGCGGCGCAGGCAGGGTGGCGCGGAAAGATTGACGCGGCGCGCAAGCTCCACATTCGTGATGCGGCCATCTTGCTGGAGCTCCGCCAGAATCTGGCGGTCAAGCGTATCCAGGGCAGGCTCGGGGGCGGGGTTCTTGGTATTGGGCACCGCCCTTCATTGCTCAAAACCGGGCTGCCGCGCAATATCATTTCAAGATGTGGCATCGGCCCGGCAGCGGCTTGCCCGAAAGGGGCGGCTGGCCGATATCAACCGGTAGATTTCAGGGGTGCGGATCGTGGCCGAGACATTTCAAAGCAAGCTTCTCATTCTAGGTGCCGGGCCGGCGGGCTATACGGCGGCCATCTACGCGGCACGCGCGGGGCTTTCGCCGCTGCTGGTGGCGGGGATGCAGCCAGGCGGGCAGCTGACCATCACCACCGATGTGGAAAACTACCCAGGCTTTGCGGAGGCCGTGCAAGGCCCTTGGCTGATGGACCAGATGGCCGCGCAAGCCACCCATTGCGGCACCAAGGTGGTGCAGGATGTGATTACATCTATTGATCTGTCGCGCCGGCCTTTCCGCGCGGTGGGGGATTCCGGCGATGTTTATGTCGCTGATGCGCTGGTGATCGCGACCGGCGCGCAGGCGCGTTGGCTTGGCATTCCGGGCGAAAAGGAATTGGGCGGTTTCGGCGTTTCCGCCTGCGCCACCTGCGATGGATTCTTTTATCGCGGCAAGGATGTGGCGGTGATTGGCGGCGGCAATTCCGCGACCGAGGAAGCGCTTTATCTTTCCAACCTCGCGCGGCATGTCACGTTGATCCATCGGCGCGACACGCTGCGGTCCGAGAAAATCCTGCAGCAGCGGCTTTTCGCCAAGCCGAATGTCTCGATCATGTGGAATACGCTGACGGAAGAAGTGCTGGCCGATACATCGGGCCGCATGCCGGTGGCGCGGGGGCTGGCGTTGCGCGATCGCATCACCGGTGAAGCGCGCGAATTAAAGGTGGATGGTGTTTTCGTGGCCATCGGGCATTCACCTGCAACGGCACTTTTTCAAGGCCAGATCGGCATGGATGCGGAAGGCTATATCGAAACCACGCCGGGCAGCACGCGTACTTCCATCCCTGGTGTTTTCGCCGCGGGCGATGTGCAGGACAAGATTTATCGCCAGGCCGTCACCGCCGCCGGCACCGGCTGCATGGCAGCACTTGAGGCGGAAAAATACCTCGCCGCGCTTGAAGCGGGCCACGCGGCGGCGGCCTGATGCCAACGGATTGGGACAAGCTTCGTATTTTTCACGCGGTGGCGGAAGCGGGGTCCTTCACCCATGCGGGTGAAACGCTGAACCTGAGCCAATCCGCGGTATCTCGGCAAATTCAAGCCCTGGAAGAAGCACTGAATGTGCCGCTGTTTCATCGCCATGCGCGCGGCCTGATCCTGACCGAACAGGGCGAAACCCTGAACCGTACGGTGCGAGAGGTTTTCGCGAAACTCGCGATGACTGAGACCATGTTGACCGAAAGCCGCGAACGCCCGGCGGGGCGGCTAAAAGTGACCTCCACCGTCGGCTTTGGCAGTACCTGGCTGGCGCCGCGTTTGAAGAAGCTGCTGGATATTCATCCGGAAATCAGCGTGACCTTGCTACTGGATGATTCCGATTTGGATATCGCCATGCGCGAAGCGGATGTCGCAATCCGCATGCATGCGCCGCGGCAGCCGGAATTGATCCAGCGCCATATCGCAAGCTTCGGCTGGCGGATTTGCGGCGCGGCTTCCTATCTGAAGACCATCGGCATCCCGCAACGGCCCGAGGATTTGGATGCGCATCGGCTGATCATCTACGGCGACTATCAGCCGCCGATTGAAAACATCAATTGGCTGGCCGAGGTCGGCCGGCGCCCCGGCACGGCGCGGCGTGCGGCGATTGAGCTCAATTCCATACCCGGCATGGTGCAGGCGGTCCGTAGCGGTTTGGGCCTGGCGGCGCTGCCGGATTACATCGGGGCGGAGCTGGATGAATTCGTCCAGGTCCTGCCCGGAGTGAAGGGACCGAAGATTGAGGCTTACTTCGTCTACCCCGAAGAAATGAGGCATTCCAAGCGTGTAGCGGTGTTTCGGGATTTTTTGGTGGCGGAGCTGACCGGGGCGTTGTGACCGAATGTTACAGCAAAGGTCTGAGTTATGCGTTTTTTGCATGGCCGTGTGGTGAAGAACGGGAACCACAACCAAAGCGAGAGCGGCTACATACTGAGCATCCGACGTTGTTCGGAAGGGGTCCGTTGATCCCTCGTCTCCCAGACGTGAAGCCTCCCTGTTGACTTGGCCCGGAAACCTTATGGTTTTCGGGCCATTCTTTTTTGGGTCGTTGGTGTTTCCACCTGCGCTGATCAGGCGCTAGGCTCTGCCATGGCAGAATAAGCCGCGCCCCAAGGCGCGGGTCTCACGGGAGGATCAACATGAAAAACACCATCACACGCCGTACTACTCTGGGCCTTGGCGCCGGCCTGCTCGCCGCACCCGCCCTTGTCAGCGCGCAGGGCAATTGGCCAACGGGCCCCATTCGCTTCATCGGGCTTTTCCCGCCGGGCGGGGGCACGGATATCCTGTCCCGCATCTGGTGCATTAAAATGAGCGAGATCACCGGCCAGCAATTCGTCGTCGAAAACCGTTCCGGTTCCGGCGGCAATGTGGGGACTGAAGCGATTGCGCGGTCCAACCCGGATGGCAATACCATCGGGCTTGCTTCCGTTGCGGCTTTGGCGATTTCGCCAACACTTTACAGCAGGCTAAATTTCAACGCCGCGCGCGATATCGCGCTGATCTCTGGCCTGTGGCAATTGCCGAATATGCTTGTGGTGAACAATGATGTTCCGGCGCGGAGTGTGCCTGAACTGATCGCGCTACTGAAGGCCAATCCGGGCAAATATGCCTTTGCGTCATCCGGGTCCGGCACCACGGTTCATCTTTCTGGCGAGATGTTCAAATTCATGGCCGGCGTGGATATGCTGCATGTTCCCTATCGCGGGGCGGCGCCAGCGCATATTGATCTGGCGGGCGGGCGCGTTCACATGATTTTCGATAATATCCCGCAGGCTTTGGCCTTGGCACGTGACGGCAAGGTGCGTGCATTGGCCGTGACGGGCGCAGAACGCAGCCCGCAAGCGCCGGAGATTCCGACCATGGCCGAATTCCTGCCGGGCTTTGAAGTTTCATCCTGGGGTGGCGTTTGCGCACCAGCCGGGATTTCCCCGGCACTCATCCGGCGCATCAATGAACTCACCAAGCAATCGCTGGAAACCGATGATATCAAGCGGCGCTTTCACGAAAACGGCGCCACCACCTGGTACACGACGCCCGAGGAATTCGTGAAGTTCCGCGCCGATAATGAAGCCGCCTTCGCGCCGTTGATCCGCGCTTCTGGTGCCAAGGTGGATTGAGATAAGTAGCGCGCGGCCAGACAGATTACGCCGCGCGCCGATTCCACGGCATCAGCGCGAGCAAATTCGCCATGGGGCAAAGCCCCATGATGCCGGCGAAAACCAGCCCCGCGCCGACAAAGGCGGAAAGCGCGTGAAAGCGTGGGTCCACCAACGCGCCCAGCACGGCGCCTAGCAACACCAGGCTGCCTGCAACAATCTGCACCTGCCGCATGATGGGCAAAGGCGCGCGCTTATCTTCCGCGATCTTCACGCCAGCCGCATTCAGCGCGCCGATCCCGCCTTCCACCAGCAACACGCGGCAGCCCGGCGCGGCGGCGGCCAGGGCAGGCGCGTTCTGCGCCGTCCGGCTGCCCGATTGGCAATGAAAAATCACGGTGGACCCGCGTGGGAAGCCGAGCGCGGCACTCCCCATCCGAGACACCGGCGCATGGGCCGACCCCGGCACATGGCTCCGCGCCCGTTCATCGGCTTCGCGAATATCCACTAGCACAGCCTCGCCCGAGGCGATCAGGTCAGCCGCTTCGTGGGCGGAAATGGTTTCGGCTGACATGGCGGGATTCCTTGAAACTCTCGCTCAGTAGATAAATTAGCTGTGTCTTATATTCAAGCAAAATGCGTCAAAAATCCAAATTGGCGTAATGCTCGGGCGGGATCAGGCCGCTGATCCGGTCCTGCAATAGGGGCCGGAAGGATGGGCGGGATTTCACCCGCGCATACCAATCCTTGGCGGCATCATTCAGCGCCCAATCCACATCGCCCAGGTAATCCAGCGCCGAAAGATGCGCCGCCGCCGCCAAATCCGCGAGTGACAGGGCATTCCCCCCAAGCCAAGGCCGCGTTTCCGCGAGCCACCCCAGGTAATCCAGATGCGGGCGCAAATTGGCATAGCCGGCGCGAATAGCGCCCGCATCCGGATTGCCGCGGCCCAGAAGCTGCTTCATCTGCTTTTCAAACAGCAGGTTTCGCCCAACTTCCAGGTGGAACTTACCATCAAACCACGCCACCAGGCGCCGAATTTCCGCCCTTTCACCCAGTGACCGCCCTAGCAGTGGCATATCCGGATAGGCTTCATCCAGATATTCACAAATTGCGTATGAATCGATGATGCAAAAGCCGTTTTCCTCCTGCAACACGGGCACGGTGCAGGCAGGGTTGATGGCGAGGAACTCGGCGCGCCTTTCCCATACCCTTTCGACCCGAAGATCAAAGGGAATGCGTTTTTCCGCCAGGGCAAGCCGCACCTTGCGTGCATAGGGGGAGAGGGGAAGGTGATACAGAATTCGCACGTGGCGCTTATGCCACCCGCGCTTGGTCGGTGCAAAGCGAGCCCCCGATAAAGGGGGTGCGCTACCTGAAAAAACATGATGAAGTGACATTCCAGGGCGGGACGGCATCACGGCCCCGGGAAACATGTCCCCGCCCAAGGATAAGGAGGAACGCGTATGACACCGCCACTTGATGCATCCGCCGCGCCGCGCAATTCTGATCTGGAAGCGGCCCTTGCCGAAGCGCGAGAGAATTACTCCCGCGCGCGCCCCAATAGCGCCACCGCGCACGAGAAAGCCCGCGCCGTGATGCCGGGCGGGAATACGCGCACCACACTTTTCTACACGCCCTATCCAACGGCGATGAAAAGCGGGCAGGGCTGCTATCTGGAAGATGTTGACGGCAACAAATACCTGGACCTTTGCGGCGAATATACTGCGGGGCTTTTTGGCCATTCGGACCCGCGCATTCAGGCGCTGCTGTTCCAAGTGATCCAGAACGGCATCAGCCTGGCCTCGGTTGGTGAGAATGAGGCGAAGCTTGCCGCCATTCTCTGCGCGCGCTTCCCGGCCTTGGAATTGGTGCGCTTCACCAATAGCGGCACAGAAGCAAATCTGATGGCCCTGGCAGCCGCGCGCGCGCATACGGGACGCAGCAAGATCATCGCCTTCCGCGGTGGCTATCATGGCGGGGTGATGAGCTTCGTCACGGGTGGCAGCGTGGTGAATGCGCCGTTTTCGGTGACACTCGCCGAATATAACGACCTGCCCGGCACGCTGGCGCTGATCCGCGAACACGCTGCCGATCTGGCCGCCGTGCTGCTGGAACCCATGATGGGCAGCGGCGGTTGCATCCCCGCCAGCCGAGAATTTCTGGCCGGGCTGCGGGATGCCACGCGCGAAGTGGGCGCCATGCTGATTTTCGATGAGGTAATGACCAGCCGACATACCGCGGGCGGCCTGCAAAAGCTGCATGGCATCACGCCTGATCTGGTCTCACTCGGCAAGTATATCGCGGGCGGCATGTCCTTCGGCGCTTTTGGTGGGCGGGCGGATGTCATGTCGGTGTTTGACTCACACAAGCCCGGCGCGCTGGTGCATTCCGGCACTTTCAACAATAACGTCCTGTCCATGTCCGCGGGTATGCTGGCCATGGGCGAGATTTTCGATGACACGGCGGCGGAGGCGCTGCGTAAGCGCGGCGATGGGCTGCGCGATGCGCTGAATGCGATTTGCACCAAGCATGGTGTGGCCATGCAATTCACCGGCATTGGCAGCATGGTGCAGCCGCATTTCCGCCTGGGCCTGATCCTGCGGCCCTATACGGCCAGTGCGCAGGAGGAAGGGCTTCGGGAATTATTCTTCCTGGATATGATGAAGGCCGGGATCTACATCGCTCGCCGCGGCATGGTGGCGCTCAGCCTGCCGGTGGGTGAGGCGGAACTCGCACGCTATATCGCGGCGGTGGAGGAATTCTGTGCTTCCCGCAAGCCGCTGATGGCAGCGTGACGGGGTAAGGCGGGGCTGCTTGCTGGCCCCCCGCCATTCTGCGGCGCATCCTGGACCGGCTTCCGCTTTTGGGCGCTGTCAGACCCTATCTTTGCGAGAGCTGAACCCGCTGTCGTTCGAATTTCGCCAATTGGACCATTTCGGCAACTCCAGGGCCAAGCCACGATGGTCGCAGGGGATGACATTGGTTGCCGGGAAATCGCTCACCAAGGCCAGCGCCACACCGCGTGGGCGGGAATAGCCCGCAAGCACGATGTCTAGGCTGCCCCTTTCAGTGATGCGGCGGATTTTGCCCCATTCCCCGGCTTGGGCAGTCGGGGCAGGCCCGGCCTCCGCGCGGGTCAGGCGCACAAGGTCGCCAACCTCCAGGATTGGCATGGGTCGTCCATCGGCGTAGAAATCAAGCTTCATGGCGGCTTTTTCGCTCAATCTTTGGGCGATTGAGTCCCTTGATGATCACTCTATAGGATGAGGTGGTCGGATTTTACGCAAATTTGCCAGGATTTCCACAGCAAAATTCATAAACTTCTTGACTTTCTCCCGGATTTTTTGGGATAAAGCACCGAGTAAGCTGTCATGATCAACCAACTCTCCTTCCCCCAAAGCCAACCCAAGGATGGTTTGCGTCCATCTTCCGGCTCAGTGGGCGCTGAGCGCCCTACCGGGGCCGTGCCACCGTCTGCCTCCCCGGAAGCTGGGCCCGCCAATCCTCGCATGCGGATTGATCGTGATCTGGGCATGGTGGTGATTGAGTTTCGTGACGCGGCCGGCCGCGTGAGTGTTAGCCTTCCGACCGAGCGCGAGATTGACGCTTACCGTGCTTCTATCAGGTTTGGCGCGGAAATTCCTGCTGATGTGAGGGGTATGAATACCACCCCCGGTGGTCCGAGTGCAGCACGCCCCGGCATTCCCCGGCCACCAGAGCCGGAAGCTTCGCCTACTGCCATCGCGGCGGATCAATCTTCTTCCCCGTCCGGTTTAAACAAAGTCGCCTGAATTCTACGACGGCTTCTTGGCAGGCATGACCGGGGTTGGTGAATTGGGGTTCCTGGATGGCGCTGCAAGGACCCGAAAAATCCACCTGTGGCGCGCGCCCGCAGCCCGCGCTAGGCTTCCCGCATAAGGGCGCATGAACCGCCCCAAGCACCCAGGAGGATCCGCCATGGCGATGTCTCGTCGCGCCCTGTTGGGCGCTGGTGCAGCGGGCTTGCTCGCCGCCCCGGCGCTCTGCGCGCAGGAAACTTTCCCAAGCCGGCCCATTCGCATTGTGGTGCCCTACCCGCCGGGTGCGATCAACGACATGCTGGCGCGTTGGGTTGCGGATAAGATGCCAGAGGTCTTCGGCCAGCCAGGTGTCGTGGAAAATCGCCCAGGGGCGGCGGGGAATATCGGCACCGCGCATGTCGCGCGATCAGCCCCCGATGGCTATACCATCGGCATCGGCAATACGCCGATCCTGTCGGTCAATCCCTTCGTCTATCCAAATATGGGCTATGATCCGCGGACGGAAATCAGCCTGGTAGGCATTGCGGCGCGACTGATGAATGTGCTGGTAGTGAACCCGAATAGTGGCCTGACCAGCCTGCAACAAATTCTGGAACGCGCCCGCGCCCAGCCGGGGCGGATGACCTTCGCCAGTTCCGGCAGCGGCAGCAGCCCGCATCTGGCGGGCGAATTACTGAAGCACATGACCGGCGTTGACATCACCCATGTCCCGTTTCGCGGCGGCGCTGCCTCGGGCACCGAAATCATCGCCGGGCGCATTGATCTGTTGATTGACAATGTGCCGAATTCCATTGGCCATATTCGCGGCGGGCAGATGCGCGCGCTTGCTGTCACGGGTAGCGCGCGCGACCCCGCTTTGCCCGATGTGCCGACCTTTGCCGCGGCTGGGGTGCCGGGGTTTGAGATGTATCTCTGGTTCGGTTTCATCGCGCCGCCCAACCTGCCGCCGGCGGTGATGGAGAGGCTCTCCACCGGCATTCGCCGTATCGTGACCGAAACCGATGTGGCCGAGCGTATACGCCGCCAGGGTGCCGAGGTTTGGCATAAGGACCCCGCCGGCATGCGCGCGGCGATGGAAGCCGATATGGCGAAATGGGGCCCGGTGGTGCGCGCGGTGGGGCTGAAGCCGGAATAGGCTTGAACGGGACTTGCAATCGGCGCGCGGTATCGGAAGATGGATCATCGTCCTTTGCCGGGCGTTCAACTCAAAGGGGTGGATATGTTCTCTCATATTTTTGTCGGCGCGGATGACGTTGCCGTTTCCAAGAAATTCTATGACGCGGCGCTTGGCGTGCTTGGTGTCGCGGAAGGCAAGATAGACCCGAAAGGGCGCGTTTTCTATCGCACGCCAACGGGCACGCTTGGCATCAGCAAGCCGATTGATGGGAAGCCCGCCACCCATGCCAATGGCGGCACGATTGGTTTTGCCTGCGACAGCCCAGAAAAGGTGAAGGCCTTCCATGATGCGGCCGTGGCCAGTGGCGGCACCAGCATTGAAGACCCGCCCGGCTGGCGCGAAAGCGGTGCGGTGCGGCTTTACCTGTCTTATGTGCGCGATCCCTACGGCAATAAGCTTTGCGCGCTGCATCGCGGGTGATCAGGCGTATGGCGTGATCAGTTTCGGCGGATCACGCCACTTAGCTGTAACCTATCCCGGATCAATCCAGCCGATATTCCCATCGGCGCGGCGGTAAACCACGTTCAGCCCGCCGCCCTTCTTGTTAAGGAACATCAGCGCCTGGGCTTGGGCCAGATCGAGCCGCATCACGGCTTCACCCACACTCAACTTCTCAATATGCGTCGGGTTTTCGGCAATGATGGCGCCGTGGTCGCCTTGTTCTGGCGCTTCCTCCTCACTCGGGGCTTCAATCACATAGCGGCGGCCAGAAGGCGCTTCTTCTGCCAGCGGTTCCCGATCTCCGGCGAAGGACCGCGCATGTTCATTCACGCGCCGGCGGTAGCGACGCATGCGCTTGGCCAAATGCTCGGCGGCCACTTCAAAAGCGCGATGCGCATCGGCGCCTTCGCCTTCAGCGCGCATCATCAGCCCGCGCCCGGCCTTCAGGTTGATGTCGCAACTGAACTGGCTTCGATGCTTGTGGAAGGTCACATTGGCTTCAAGCGCGTGATCAAAATACTTGGCGGTGATCGCGGCCAACCCGTCGCTCACATGGGTCTTCAGCGCTTCACCCGTTTCAACTTGCTTGCCGGCAACTGTGATAAGCATGGGCCTATGCCCTCCCTTCTTTCAAAAGTGGAGGGGCCGCCCCAAGGCGACCGGGCGTGCGACCCTTGCCTTTCTCCCGGGTCGCCTTTCTGTCCGGATCAGGCCGAGGCGGCCTTCTCCCGTTTGCGCTGCACGGATGATGGGATGCGCAGCGCGTCCCGGTATTTGGCCACAGTTCGCCTGGCAATGTCCACGCCTTCTTCACGTAGGCGGGCCACAATCGTATCGTCGGACAGGATATCCGCCGGGTTTTCGGCATCCACCATGGCCTTGATGCGGTAACGCACGGCCTCAGCGCTATGGGCTTCTCCGCCGCGGGTGCCGGCAATGGCGGTGGTGAAGAAATACTTCAGCTCAAAAGTGCCGCGCGGCGTTGCAATCGCCTTGTTCGATGTAACGCGGGATACGGTGCTTTCATGTAATGAGACCTCATCCGCCACATCGCGCAGGATCAGCGGGCGCAAATGCCCAACCCCATGGCGGAAAAAGCCATCCTGGCGGCGCACAATTTCGACCGCCACTTTAAGGATGGTATTGGCGCGCTGTTCCAGCGACTTCACCAACCATGACGCGGTCTGAAAGCGTTCCGCGATCCAGGTTTTGTCTTCCTTGCCGCGCGCGCTGACATTGGCGGAGGCAAAGAAGCCCTTATTCACGAGCACACGCGGCAGGGTTTCCAGATTGAGTTCTACAATCCAATCATCATCCGGCCCACGGCGCATCAGCACATCCGGTATCAGGGTTGGCGCTGGTGGTGCATCAAAGGAAGCGCCAGGCTTCGGGTCCAGCCGGCGAAGCTCTGCGACCATTTCCGCCATGTCTTCGGCATCAACGCCACAGATTTCCTGCAAGCCCTTCAGATCACGCTTGGCGAGCAATTCCAGATTTGCCAGCAGCGCCGCCATGGCGGGATCATAGCGATTGCGTTCCTGCAACTGGACCGCAAGGCATTCCGCCAGATCATGGCAAAACATGCCAACAGGATCGAAGCGCGCCATTGCAAGCCGCACGCGTTCCACCAACGCGATGTCACACCCAAGCGCATCCGCAATCACTTGCGCGCGCACATGCAGCCGCCCGGCAGCATCCACCAGTGCCAGAAGATTGCCGGCAATCAGGCGTTCCTGCGGAGAGGTAAGGTTAAGCCTGATTTGTTCCGCCAGATGATCGCGCAAGGAACGTTCTGGCGCTTCCATGGCTTCAATGCCGGAAAGATCATCATCGAAATCGCGGTTGCCACCACGGCCAATCGGCGGCAGGCCATTGTCGTAAACATTATCCCATTCGGCATCGAGCGGCGCGGCATTCTCCGACGGCAGCGCATCGGAAGCGGCAGCGCTGGCGGCATCGGCCGGCTCACTTGCCACCGGCAAGGGATCGGTGCTGCGCCCTGCATCCGGGCCAGCCAGCGGGCGTTCATCGCGTTCCAGCAGCGGGTTGCGTTCAAGTTCTTCCTCAACAAAGGCCGAGACTTCCATATTGGAAGATTGCAGCAGCTTGATCGCCTGGCGCAGCTGCGGCGTCATCACCAGCTGCTGCGATTGCCGGAGATCGAGACGCGGGCCGATCGCCATCAGCGCTGCTCACTAGGCTTGGCGGAAAGGAAGGCGGGGAACATGCAGCGCCAATATCCGATTACAGGCTGAATTTTTCGCCAAGATAGACGCGGCGCACATCCTCATTCGCCACGATTTCCTGCGGGTTGCCTTCCATCAGCACCTTGCCATCATGCAGGATATAGGCGCGGTCAATGATTTCCAGCGTTTCGCGCACATTATGGTCCGTGATCAGCACGCCAATGCCGCGATCCTTCAGATGCTTGACCAGATCGCGGATTTCGCCAACCGCGATGGGGTCAATGCCGGCCAGCGGTTCATCTAGCAGGATATAGGAAGGGTGAGTCGCCAAGGCACGCGCGATTTCGCAGCGCCGGCGTTCACCACCGGAAAGTGCCAGCGCGGGTGCGCGGCGCAAATGCGCAATGCCGAATTCCGCAAGCAATTCATCCAGCATCGCGGCGCGCCGATCAGCTTCCGGTTCCACCACTTCAAGCGCGGCGCGGATATTCTGTTCCACGGTCAGGCCACGAAAGATGCTGGCTTCCTGGGGCAGATAGCCAAGCCCAAGCCGCGCGCGGCGATACATGGGCAGCATGGTGACATCGTGCCCATCCATCATCACGCGCCCTTCATCGGGCTGCACCAGGCCTGTGATCATGTAAAACGTTGTCGTTTTGCCGGCGCCATTTGGCCCAAGCAGCCCCACCGCTTCCCCGCGCTGAACCGAAAGCGACACATTGCGCACAACAGGGCGCTTTTTGTAGCGTTTGCCGAGCCCGGTTGCGTAAAGCCCGCCAGCGCCGGGGATGACCTTCATTGCGGACGCGTCATTCATCGCAGAGGCGCCCCCGGCGCGGGTAGGTTCTGGTTCTGGCCTGGCACGATAATGCCGCGCACGGGGGCGCCAGGGCATGAAACAAGCTGTGAAATGCCGGTTTGCATATTCACAATGGCCTCACATCCCGTCAGTGTATTGTCACCGCGCACAATGGTGACATTACCCCGCAACAGCGCCAGCCCATTGGGCGGTGTATAGACACCAGTATCACCGCGCACCACTTCCTCGGCGGTGCGGATTTCAACGCGGCCATAGGCTTCGACTTTTTCCAGATTACTGCCTGACCCTGGCGAGCTTTCTGTTGCGGGACGCGCGGCTTGCGGGCGCGGTGTGCCTGCTGCTTCGGTCGGCGCTTCGCGGAAATACGCCACAAGCACATCGGCGCGCACGCGCCTGTCATCCTTGGTTACCACCACCGCATCGCCGCGTGCCACCGCCATGCGCCGTTGCGGCCAATATTCCACGCTATCACGCGCTGTCAGTACGTTATCCGGTGAGGTCAGGCGAAGATTGCCCCCTGTGAGGACCATCACCGCCTGATCCATATCATAAATCGCGCGATCGCCTTCGGCGCGATCTGTGGCCGTGGTGATCACCACAGTTCCTTCGGCTTCCAGGCGCCATACTTCGCTGGCGCCACCGGGGCCTTCACTCGGGGGTCGGGCTTCTGCCGGCGTGCCGCTGCGTGGGCGATAGCGCGCCAGCAGCAAATCAGCATCAATCGTGACTCCGCCGCGCACAGCCCGCGCCGCGCCGCGCGCGATCACCAGCTGATCATTCTGGTGCCATTCAATGCCATCACGCGCTGTGACTTCGATGGGGCCGCCTTGATTGAGGTCCACAGCCTGCGCCCAAGCAGCCCCTGCCAGCAGGGAAAACGCCAATGCAAAACGCCGCATCATTGTTTGCCTTCCAACAGGGCGCGCGATTGACCGGTGAAAACCACCACTGCGCCCTTGTCATAAAGGCGGAAACCTTCACTCACCAGCGTGCCAAAGGGGCCTTGCGCTGCCACAGGCTTATCACCGGAAGCGGCACCTTCCTTCAATTCAATCGCGGCTTCTTCGGTCACCAGCAGATTGCCGCCATCATGCCACAGCGTGACTTCTCCGCGCAGGTCAAGATGATTGCGTGCCTTGTCCAGCCGGCCTTCGCGCGATTCCAGCAGCACCCAGCCATCGGTCATCAGCAAATCCGCGCGCGGCGCTTCAAGATCAACAATGTCCTGATTCTGCCCCTGAGTCGCAACCGAAGCCGTGACAGTATAGGGCCGGTTCTGTTCATCCACGCCCTGATAATGGGGGGTGACGATCCGCACCGCATCGGGCGCGGTTTGCGTGACACGGCGGAAGGAAACCCGCGCGCGTTCTTCAGCGCCTTCCAATTCCGGCCAGATGGCAATCGCCAGTAGCAGCGCAACACCCGCGCCTGGCACCAACCATTTCAGCGCCGCTACCACCGCCCGCCTGCGCGCCATCTGCCCCGCGGAAGGGGACCAGCGTTCACGCGATGGCGGCGTGATGCGCCGCGGCGCGCGGGGGGCTGCGATCACCGATGCCTCAGGCGCGCGGTTCTTCACGCCACACCTGCGCGCAACAAATCATGGATATGCAGAATGCCGATTGGCCGGCGCGCTTCATCCACCACGAACAGCGCGGTGATGCCGTGCTTGTTCATCAGCCCCAGCGCTTCCGCCGCTAGCGCATCGCCCGTAATAGCGCGGGGGTTCTTGGTCATCACCTCACCGGCTGGGCGCGCGAGCAAACCCGCCCCGCCCGAGACTTCCAGCGACCGACGCAAATCGCCATCCGTGATCACACCGGCGAGCACGCCATCCGCGCCCACCACGCCAAGGCAGCCAAAGCGCCGCGCGGTCATGGCCAAAATCGCCGCTTCCATTGGCATATCCGGTGGCGCCAAGGGCAATTCCGCCGCGCCATGCATCAGATCCCGCACGCGCGACAGCCGCGCACCCAACTTGCCCCCCGGATGGAACACCCGAAAATCGGACGCCGTGAATCCCCGCCGCGAGAGCAACGCCACCGCCAAAGCATCCCCCAGCGCCATCTGCATGGTGGTGGAGGTTGTGGGGGCGAGCCCCATCGGGCAGGCCTCAGCCGCCGCCGGCAAAACCAGCGCCACATCGGCAGCCCGCGCCAAGGTACTTTCCGCCCGGCCGATAATGCCAATCAGCGGCAGGCTGAAGCGCCTTGAATGCGCGATCAAATCCGCCAATTCCGGCGTTTCCCCGGAATTGGACAAGGCCAGCACCCCATCCCCGGCCAGGATCATCCCCAAATCGCCGTGCGATGCTTCCGCCGGATGCACAAACAGCGCCGGCGTGCCGGTGGAAGCCATGGTCGCGGCAATCTTGCGCGCCACATGACCCGATTTCCCCATGCCGGAAACCACAACGCGGCCCGTGACACCCGCCAGCAAGCCCACCGCACGCACAAAGCCATCATCCAAACTGTCTGACAGCGCACGCAGCGCATCCGCTTCCAGCGCCAGCACGCGGCGGCCTTCGGCAAGGTCAGGATGGGGGACAACAGTATTCACACCACCTTGTATGAGGCGGCGGCCCTCAAGGGTCAATAAATTCTGGAGCTCCCCCTGCAAAAAAAATGCCAGAGGCGGTAGCGCGCCGACTAATGGTGGAAAATATCCGGGTCCTCATAACCCAGCAGATCAAGCCGCCCGCGCGCCGGCAGGAAACGGAAACAGGCCTCCGCCAAATCCAACCGGCCTTCGCGCTTCAACAAGCCTTCAAGCTTTGCCCAAAGCGCATGCAAATGCAGCACATCAGAAGCGGCATAAGCCATTTGTTCTGTCGTGAGTTCCGCCGCACCCCAATCTGACGTTTGCTGCTGCTTGGACAAATCCACGCCCAGCAATTCCCGGCACAAATCCTTGAGCCCATGCCTATCCGTAAAAGTCCGCACCAGCTTGGCCGCGATTTTGGTGCAAACCACCGGCGCCGTGACAACACCCAGCGCATGATACAACGCCGCCACATCAAACCGCGCGAAATGAAACAGCTTGGTGACCGCCGGATCAGACAACAACTTCTTCAAATTGGGCGCATCCGCACCGCGCCCACCAAGCGATGCCGGGCTGATTTGCACCAAATGCGCGGACCCATCGCCCGAAGATAACTGCACCAGGCAAAGCCTATCCCGATGCGGGTTCAGCCCCATGGTTTCCGTATCAATCGCAACCACACGGCCCAAATCCAGGCCATCCGGTAGGTCGTTTCTATAAAGCCGGATGGTCACGCCGGCATGGGAGAATAAGGTGGAACCCATTGGTCGCGCCGCCTCATGAAAAGAAAAACTGGTGCCCAGGAAAGGACTCGAACCTTCACAGCCTTGCGGCCACAGGTACCTGAAACCTGCGCGTCTACCAATTCCGCCACCTGGGCAAAGGGGGCCGGCGCCTTGCAGCGAGACGCGCGCATTTACGCGCTGGGGGGTGGGGCGTCAAGGAGGAGTATTGGGGGGTGGATCGGGGGGG
>CALRPR020000059.1:0-22404 GCA_943370125.1 Allobosea thiooxidans
AGGTGACAGGCCGGGCAGAGATGGGGTAGTTTCCGTCACGGCGGGTGTGGCCTTTGAATGCGTGGGTTTTGAAATTCAACAGCAAAATCATACGATATTTCAAAAGGATATACCACATCCGCCAACTCTTGGTGAATAATGCGGGCTAAATCAGTGGTTCCCTAAAGCCTGGACTATGCGTCCGGCGTATTCGCTTCATCATACTCTCCCCTGATCCAAAGCAATCGCCGCTGCCGGGCAGGAAAGCCGGTAATCAGAACCTACGAATATCACGAGCCAATTCTAACCACCGCGCTCAGCCCCGCAGCCCAATCAGGCCGTAAAACGCCAGAATCAGCAGCAGCAGCGCAATGCCGGCCACAGGCCAGGCGCGCGTTGCTTGCTCCACCGCCGCGACCGCACGCGCCGCAGCATCCCGCCAGGGCGATCCGCGCTCGGCGAATACCAGCAGATCGCCCGCCGGTGCCTCAGGCACGCGCGGGCCGATGCGGGTCCAAAGCGCAGCGAATGCAGCCCCGGCTGCCACCGGCGCGAGTGTTGCGGCGCTCCAATCAGCGATGGGCGCCTTGCCTGTCACTGCGCCATACAGCGCCCAGGGCAGAAATAGCGCTGCTGTGCCCAGCAGCAGCCACGGCGCGCTCAGGCCCCAGCGTGGCGAGGCACCAGGCACCGCCAACATCGCCCCCCTTAGCCGATGAACAAAATGCAGCATCAGCGCGGTTGACCCGAAGGCGGAAAGCATCGCCGCCGCAGCGGCAAGGCCCGCGCCGAGTTCTGGTTTCACCGCCGCCTTGGCCAGCGCCCCGCCGGTGGGTGGCAACCCCCCAAACCCAAGCGCCAACAACAGCGCCAAAGGCAGCACCAAAGCCCGCCCTGTAGGGCCACTTGCAAGCGCTAGCCCAACCCCCAGAAACAGCGCTCCCTTAGCCAGCATGTGATACAGCGCATAAAACGCTGCATGGATCGGCGTTTCCGCAAGCCCAAGGAAAAGCCCCATGCCGAGCGTCGCTGCCACCACGCCCATTTGACTGACACTGGAATAAGCCAGGATGGTCTTCGGGTTGCGCTGCGTCAGCCCCATCGCCACACCCCAATAGGCGGTCGCAAAGCCAAGTGCTGCGAGCAGCGCGCCATCAGCCACCGGCGCACCATCAAAGGGCAGAAAGCGTATCAACCCAATCACGCCGGCCTTAATGATGGCGCCGCTCAGCACCGCGGAACCCGGCGCCGGCGCGGCCGGATGCGCGACCGGCAGCCAGACATGCAAAGGCATCAACCCCATCTTGAGCCCAAAGCCCAGGATCAGCAGCATCGCAATCACCGGCCCGCCCGGCGTGGTGCGGAGTACTGGCGCCACATCGGCAATCGCGATGCTCTCCGTACCCGCGCGCCCATGCAGCAGGGCAAAGGCCAGCAGCAGCGCGATCTCTCCCAGCACGGCCAGCAACAGATAAAGCCCGCCCGCCTGCCGCGCCTTGGGCGTGCCGTCATGCGCAACAAGGCCGAAGGCGGCCAGGCTCACCACCGCAAAAGCCAGATAAAAGCTCAACAGATCGCCCGCGATGAAAACGCCAAGGCAGCCCGACTGCGTCAGCAGCCACCATGCCGCAAAGCGCTTCGCTGTTGGCCCCTTGCCCATCTGCGCCCGGGCGAAAAGGCCGGCGGCACTCCAAAGCAGCGCGGCACCACCGAGCAGCAACGCGCCTGGCGCATCCAGTAGCAAGGTGAACTTGAGCGCGCCCGGATAAAGCACCAGGGATGTGCCCATGGCGAAGGGAGCGATCAGCAGCGCGGGCAAGGGTGCCAGCCAAAGCGCGCCCATCACGCGCCCCCGCGTCACTGGCCAAACAAGCGCCAGCAGCATCATCGCGGGCAGCAGCGGGACAAGCGGCAGCAGCAAATTCATGGCGCAATCACCGGCTGGCCGATCTGCGCCAAGCCAAGCATCGAAAGCGGCAACAGCCCAAGCAGCATGGATAGCAGCGCAAGCACCAGCACCGCGCCTTCCTGCACACGCGGCACGGTGCGCGGGGCAACACCTGGCGCCGCTGGCGCCAGGGCTGCTGCGATAAGGCGATAGACATAACCACCGGTCAGCAGCCCGCCCGCCAGAATGACCAGCGACCACCACCATTGCCCGGTATCCACCGAAGCGCGCAGCAGCATCCATTTTGCGGTGAAGCCGCCACTGGGCGGCACACCCATCAGCGAAAGCCCGCCAATCCCAATCGCGAGCACGGCCAAAGGCGCGGCCCGCGCCGCGCCACCAAGCCCGGCGACCCTGTCCTCGCCAATCGAATGCACAATCAGCCCGGCGCCCAAGAACATCGCCGCCTTAGCCAGCGCGTGGGAGACAGCCTGCACCATCCCCCCCATCCAGGCGCGCGTTGCCGCATCAGGATCGCCCGCCATCAGCAGCGGGAACATCAGGAACAGATAGCCAATCTGCGCGACTGTCGAATAAGCGATCAGCGCCTTCAGCTTTTCCTGCCTGAGCGCGACAACGCTGCCCACCAGGATCGCCGCCGCACCAAGGGCCGCGAGCAATTCTGCCCCTGCCACGGGCGGGCCAGGCAGCACCCAGAACCAAAGCCGCACCAGCAAGGCAAAGGCGCCCTTGACGACAAGCCCCGATAGCAAGGCGGAACCAGCCGGCGGCGCCCCCGCATGCGCCGGCGGTAGCCAAAGATGCAGCGGAAACACGGCCATCTTGGCGAGCAGCCCAACCGTCATCAGCGCGCCGGCCAGGCGTGTTGGCGCATCGGCGCGCGTATTGCCCGCAAGCAAGCCGATATCAAGCGTGCCATAGGCGCCATAGAGCAAAGCGCAGCCAAGCAAATAAAGAACCGAACCAAGCAGCGCGAAAAGCAGGTAGCGAAGCTCTGCCTTGAATTGCGAAGGCCGCCCATCAAGGCAGGCAAGCGCCAGTGCGGTGAAGGTCAGCATCTCAAGCGCCACAAAAAGGCTGAACAGATCGCGCGCCAGAGAGGCCACAGCGAGGGAGGCCGCTAATGCGGGCAGCAGGCACCAATAGGCAAAGGCAGCACGCCCGCCCTTTTCCCAGGATGGTGCTGGGTAGGCGACACGGCCAAAAAGCCCAGTGGCCACCAGCACAATGGCCGAGGCCAGCAGCATCGCAGAAGCCAACCCATCGGCCGCCAATGCAATGCCAAGCGGCGGCGTAAAGCCGCCGAGCAGATAGGTGAGTGGTTCACCCCGCGCGATGACCATCGCCGCAATCGCGACGGCAAGCGCGAGCCATAGCCAGAGAGATGCGCGCGCAATCCGCGCCGCCGCCTGGCCACCAAGCACAAAGGCGATCAGCGTCGCACCAAGCGGCAACGCAATTGCCAGCACCAAAAGCGACCCGCCCGGCGTGCCGATCATTCTGCGCTCGCCCCAGGCTTGGCGGGTGGCGTGCTGGCTTCGGGGTCTTCAGCCAGGGTGACCGCGCCGGTTGTCTGGTGCAAGCGAAGCGTCAGCACAAGCGCAAGCGCAGTGGCGGCGAAAGCGACGACAAGGCCGGTGATGACCATGGCCTGCGGCACCGGGTCAGCCGGTAGGCCGGCCGCCGCGCCGCGCCGCGCCACCACGCCAAAAACCAGAAATACGCCAATGCCGAGCAGGTTGAAGGCGATCACCTTCCGCAGCACGGATGATTGCGCGAGCATCCCATAAAGCCCAAGCCCGATCAGACCGGCGGCGGCCAGCGCAAAGGGAGCGATTGCATTCATGGCTGCGGGCGACGTTCGGGCGGGCCAGCAATCATGCAGGCCATTGCCACAGCGACGGAAAGCGTCATTGCCGTTTCGATCACCAGGATCAGGATTTTGGCATAGCCCGGCGGATAGGCCAGGAAGGCCTCTGCCCAGACGAAACCCGCCAGCCCGACCAACAGGAAGACCAGTGGCCCGGCGGCGATGGCAAGGCGCAGCCGCATATCGCTGATGCTTGGCGGTGCGATAAGCCCGGCAATCCAGGGCAGCACCCACATCGCAGCAAGCACCGCGCCCCCCTGGAATTTGCCGCCCGGCGCATCGGCACCGACCCAGGCGATATAGATGCCAATGACAATCCCAATCGGCGGCAGCACCCGGGCCAGGAAGGCAAGTGGCCCATGCGGTTCGGCCACAAAAGCCGGCCCCGGCGCGCGGCCCCAGCGCCGATCGGGCGCCATGGACCAGATCGCGAAAACAGCGAAGACCAGCACGGCGGATTCAAGCAGTGTATCAATCGCACGATGCGCCATCAGCACCGCGGTCACCGGATTGCCAAGGCCGGTCGGGGCAATGTTCTCCAGCACCGGTGCGGCAAGGCTCGGCGCCTGTTCTGGCAAGGCGAGCAGCGCAAACGCCAAAAGCACAGCCAATAGCGCTGAGAGGATCGCGGCTAGAACGCGCAGCGCGATATGTGGTGGCGCCGGCGCCGCTGCTCCGCCGCCAATACGGCTTGCGACATAAAGGATGATGACCGAAGTGGCCGCCGCGCCGATCACCGCTTCAGTCAAGGCAACATCGGGCGCTTCAAGCTGCACCCAAACAAGGGTCGCGATCAGGCCGGTGGAGATGAAGCCGAGAACGGCAGCAAAAAGCGACCGCGCGGCAAGCGTGGCCGCCCCCGCGCCGAACAGGCCAAGCGCAAGCGGCAGATCGAGCATCCAGCCGGTCATTCCGGCGGCCTTTGGTCTCGGCGCACAGCGCTGGCGACAAGCTGCGCTGCCGTTGTGCCACCGAGCAATACCAGAGCCCAGATCAGCAAAAGCTTGAGCGCATCGGCTAGGCTATCGGCAAGTGGCAATAGCCCCAGCACGATCAGCCCAAGGCCAAGATTATCCGCCTTGGTCAGCGCATGCACACGGCTGAGCGTATCCCCAAAGCGCAGCAGCCCAAGCGTGCCGGCAATGAAGAAAAACGCACCCGCCAGCACACACGCGGCAGCAAAGAGCGAAACCAGCATGCTCATCGACGTTCAATCAGACGGGACGCCATGACAAAGGCGACCGAGGCAAAGGCACCGACCAAGGCAAGCACCAGCGCGACATCAATCAAGGCCGGTGCGCCGGCGGCGGCGAGCAGCAACAGCGCGCCAATGCCCGCCGTGCTCAGCAATTGCGCGGCGAGCAGCCGGTCAGCGCGTGTGGGTCCGCGCAGCACGCGCACCAGCCCGACCAAGGCGCTGAGGATGATAAGCGCGGCGGCGCCTGTCAGCAGTTCAGCCATGCTTGTCGGCCCTTGCGCCACTGGCAAAAGCGGCTTCGATTTCAGCGATGTCCTTTTCAAGCGGCATGGCGAGATCAAGCGCATGCAGCCGGAGCCTGCCATCGGGCAGATCCTCAAGCGGCAGGGAGCCGGGGGCGAGGCTTGCCAGCGCGCGAAAGGCATCGCGTGAAGGCCCGGGCGGGATGGCGAGCGGGACCTCGATCACGCCGGGAGCGAGGCGCGGTGGGTTGGCAAAGGCACGTACCGCCACATCCCAGCCCGCGCTGAAGCTTTGGCGCAGCACGGTGAAGGCCAAGCCAGGCAGCGCGCGGAGCACAATCCTGCCAGGACCGGGCGGCAATAGGCGCATGCTGGCGTGGGTCGCGCAAAACGCCGCGAGCAGGCCGAAAGGCAAACCCAAGGGTTCCGCGCCGGTCAGCACCAGCCAGAGGCAGAAGAATAAGGCTCCGCGCGCCAGGGCGGCTTGCAGGGCGGATCGCGACGGCAAAGGCGTCGGCTCCTTGATAAAAAGATAGTGATTACGTGTCGCATGGGCCGCCCGGGCGAACAAGGCGAAGCGCGCCTGCAACACTGGGCTGGCCGTGCCTTCACTGTGCTGAGTGTGCAGGCTTGAGCGGCTTTGGATCTCCCGCCGATTCGCCTGGACGTTCGGCGCAAAGCTGAGCGCCTTGGTCGAGATAACACCCCCCTACCCAGAATATGGCTTCGGCGTTGGTGACGACGGCGCGGGTGCCTGCCGGCCCATCTGGAGAAGCACGGGCTTCAAGCAAGAATTTGTTCGCCGTCTTGCTCATGCGGCCGCCGTCCTATTTGGAGGTCGGGGCCGATGGCTTACGCGGGCTGTTTCAGCGCCATTTTCGATAATCCCTTCATTGCGAATTTTTTAAGACATCTATGCGAAACAACAAGGCGTGAGCGCCCAACCAGCATCCAACCTTCATCGTCTCAGCCCGAATCTTTTTGATCCGGTGACGTTCATTGATCGTGGTGTGAATGTTCCATTCACCACGCCAATATTGCTTGGCGCCCGCGCGCGCCCCCAGGAGGATGGCGAAGGTCTTGAGGTATTGATCCCCAACCCTTCGGGCGGAGAGGGTGTCTATATCCTGCCATTGGCAGCCATCCCCGAAATTTGCTCTCCAACGCTGCATGATCGGCGTCTTTGGCACCTGCTGCGTGACGAAACAGTCCTGAGCCCCAGTATCGTGCGCGCTGCGGCGGAAACAGCCGCGAGCGAAGGCTATGCCGGGCGTAAGGCGATTCTCGCCGTTAATGAGGCGCGTCAAGCACGTGATGACCGTGCCAAGCGCATCAATTTCGGTCTTTTGCTGCGACTTATCAATCAAATGGAAGGCCGGGCGCCCGACCGCCCTCCTCCGGAAATGGATGATCCTCGACAAGTCGCCTTGCGCGGACAACGCGCCGTGCTGGCCTGCGCGCAGCGTCTTCGCATGACAACAGAAACCGTCGCGGCCGCACTTGAGGAATTGGCCAGGGCATTCAACGGCCTTGGTATGCCGCAGGACAATAATCTGGCGCCTTCACGCCAACTGATTGCGGAACTGCAGGCGCTGGCCGGTTCGATCGAAATGTGGCGGGGCGACTTGCCCGCGCATGCCTCCTTTGGGCCATCAGAACTGGTAGGAAAATCGCTCAAGTTGACGCTTGATTGCGCCTTCAAGGCGGCCGAACAATTTGACGGACTGATGGGGGATACTTTCGGCACCATCCATGCCTGGCAGCGGGACAGGCAAGAAATCATTCAAGATCTGACGCGACTCGATTGGCTGCTTGACGGGTGGGAGGCAATTCTAGGCATTTGGAATGCCGCCGCGCCTTCTGATAAAAATGCCGCCATCATGGAAATGGCCTTCCTGGCGCCAATCCTTCCCAAGGAGGTCATGGGTTGGTTGGGCTTCCAGCACGACATGGCGCAGGAACGACGCAAGGTCAGAATTGTTCAGCAATTCGAAGATTGGCGGAGCGGGCGCGTGATTGATATGATCGCGCGCAACGAAAACCTCAGTTTCAGCAGCGGTCAAACGCGTGGCAAGCCAATCATTGGCAAAAAATCAAATATTCCACGGCCCGGCAAAGGCGTTACCATCGAGGCAGCGAAGCTTTCCTCAGAAAAGGGCAACGAAAATCCCGGGAAGAACGAACCGCGGGCCAGGAACCAGCTAGCTGAAACGCGCCATCTCATGCACGCACTGGCATCGGCATCTGATATGGCTTTGTCTCAGATCATCGAAATTCTTGACCGCCTGCCGGATCGTTCAGAAGCAGATCGGCTACTTGATGCAGCGCGCCCCAGACTAAAGCAAATCAGACCATCGCGAAGCCTTCAGTTCACGCGCCTGCTCTTTCTTCCTTTGGACGGCGCCATTTCTGAGAACAGGGATTGGCAAAAGGGTGACGCCCGCCTGCCACGCAGCGCCTTGCCAGCCATTGCAGAGGCCCTGCGCATGGCCATGGGTCAGGAGGCCGAACGAATAGAAGCCTCCTTCCGAGGAAAATTCTTCCACGATACCGCAGCAGTGGATCGCGCGGGCAGGCCCCTTTGGGCCGCGGCAGCGCGTTTGGCGCCAGACCTCAAGCCCGGGCCGCGCTGGGAACGAACAGGCTTGCGCCCTGATGATTTCGCGCCTTTGGTGGAACTTGCGGCAGGTGTTTGGCAGCATGCCGGGCCAATCTGGGCGGCGGTGCAGTTGGCCGGCTGGGGACCGCCGGATGATGCGGTGCGCGCCGCCCTTGGGCCAATGGCCGATGAAGCTTCACCGGCCTTCTCGATGGCACTGGCAACGCTGATGCTGAAGGCAACAAGCCCGGGTCAGGTCGCCAGGGAAGCCGCAAGGCTGTCAGACAAGGCAGCCAGCATTGCCGATACCGCTGTGGATGAGTGGCTGGAAAGGGCGCGCGTCCAACTCCCCAGTGAAGACCTCGTCGCCGCAGCCTCCTTCGCCGAAGCTTTTGGACGGGCGTTTCAGGATCTTGAAAATGCGCCTACCACGCGCAACCCGCGCCGTAGCACAAGCCTGGTGCAGCTACGCCAGGAAGCTGAAGTAACCTGTCGGCTAGCCTATGAGGAAGGGCTTGAAACCCACATCCTGCGTCAATTGCCGTCCTTATGCGCTGCGGCGACGCCAGAACTCATACTGGATGTGGAAAACCAGGCACGCGCCCTGCGGCGCATTGAATCCGTAGGTCGGCGTTACGGGCTGGACCACGGGTATGATGGCGCCGCGCGGCGTATGACCGCCGCGCTTGAGGCGGCCAGACGGGCCCTTGAACCGAGCGGCATGACACGGCTTGATTTGGCGCGACTCGCGGAAATCCTTCTGGGGCCAGAAGCAGCGATGGCCTAT
Source organism: Allobosea thiooxidans (assembly GCA_943370125.1). Classification (GTDB taxonomy): domain Bacteria; phylum Pseudomonadota; class Alphaproteobacteria; order Acetobacterales; family Acetobacteraceae; genus Neoroseomonas. Next base: position 8,585 of record CALRPR020000059.1, read on the forward strand.
TTTGACTAATCGAGGCCCAGGCCTTGTCACACCCCCGCAAGAACGCTTGGCCAAGTTCCAAGGATCGCCTAAACTTTGGTTACTCCAGAGACCTCGGACCTTTCCGGGTCCCCGCAAACGTAACCAAGGGTCATGTCAGCAAGCCTCGGTCCTCAATCGTCAAAACCGGCTCTGCAACCCGATGCTGATCCCGCGGGATTTGCGGAACGGGGTGCCATGGTGGCCTTCACGACACCGCAGCTATTCGGGGCGCGCCTTGCGCGACCCCGCACCGGTGCCCCCCCGGACCTGATCCTGGCCAATCTGTCGGGACAGACAGGCAATACCGTGCTGCCGGGCGCACAAGTGCTCGCAACCCCTGGGCTCACGGCTCATGATCAGGCGCTGTGGCAGAAATTACGTGAACTGGCGGATTTGGGGCCGGCAAGAATACGCGAGGCCATGATCGACATCGCCGCCGAGGGCTGGCGCGGGCGCGCTGCCGCAGCATGGGCAGGAGATCAGAAGGCTGCCGATACGACCGCCCTGCGACGTATGTTTTTCCTTTTGCTGACAGACCTCATACGCCGTACCGAGCTTCCGGCTGAGGCGAAAGTGCCACCGGAACAGGAAAGCCTGATTTATCTTCGCCCCCGGATCGGCAAAGCAATAGCGCGTATCGCCAAGCGCTTTTCCATGACGACAGAAGCGGTGGAAGCCGCGATCCAGGCCCTTGCCAGCTTGTTCATGCCTCTCGGCAAACATAATGATTCCGTGACCGGGCATACCCGAACGGCGATGGCGGATTTGCAATCATTCATCAAAGAAATTGATCAATGGCTGGCCCCACGCCGTGACAATGCGCGCGGGCTTCGGGCAGATTTCCTGCTACGCAAGGCCAAGCTTACCTTGATGTGTACCCAGGCTGCGATCAATGAACTTGATCGGGTGCTTGATGATACCACCATCCTGCTGCGCGCCTGGCAGCGTGATCAGGCATCGGTGCTGCGCCGTGCATCCCGCCCGCAATGGTTGTTGGATGGCTGGGACATCATCATTGCCTTGTGGCGACAATCAGAACCTTCAGATCGCGAAGCGTGTTTTTGGGAAATGAGCCATTTGGTCCCGCAGCTGCCCCAAGAAGTAGAGGCATGGAGCGCCTTTCCGGAGGGCGCATCAAAGCTGCGTCAGGAACAGGCCACCAGCATCAAGGGTACGGATTGGCGGCGTTTCCGTCCACTGGAATTCAGCGCACGCAACGAAACGCTCCTGACCGGCCAACATGGTGCATCCCTTACCACTGAAGCCAGAAAGCTGCGTGACGCCTATCTGGTGCAGTCTACCCGCTCTCTCACTCAGGGTGAACATCACGCCAATGATGGTGAAGACGCGCTTTCACGCATTTCAAAACGAACTTCCCTGGCCTCTGATTCCGTGCTGCAACAGGTAGTCGCTGTGCTTGAAGCCGTGCCATCACGGGTAATGCTTGATCCCATCATTGAAACGGCGCGGCCCCGCCTGAAGTTGCTGCGGCCGCCGCGACCCATCACCTTCGCGCGCATTCTTTTTCTACCTTTCGATGGCGCTGTCGTGCCGATGAAGGAATGGAGCGCGGGCAGCGCAAAATTCCCGCGCCCCGCCTTGCAACCCATCGCGGACGCGGTGCGGGAAGCGATGGGCACCGCAGCTCAAGAAATTTCCGCTAATCTCGGCGGCCGTAATTTTTTTGATGTCTTGCAGGTGGATTCCGCGGGCAGAACACTTTGGGCCGAAGCCGCACGCCTTGCCCCATCCTTGACGCTTCCCAATGGCGTACCGGGCGCTGAGCTTAGCGCTGCCCAATGCCGGGAATTGCTCGATATCGCGGCTGGCATTTGGCGAAATGCGGAGGCGATCTGGGAAGCAAAGCTTGCCGCTTTTTCGGGGCCATCACCTGAACTTGTCAGCGCAGCACTGAAAGGGCCAGCGCAGGAGGGACAGGTTATCTTCGGCTTGGCTCTGACCAGCGTCCTGCAAAATGCCCAAAGCCCTGGGTCAGTACTTGTAACCGCTGCAAGGCTTTCCCCGATTGCCGGCAATATCGCCGATGACAAGCTTGCGGAATTGCAGCGCAATCCCGTGCTTGCGCTGCCTGCCGAAGACCCTTTGCGTGCAGCGCATATGGCCGAGGAATACATCGCACTGCTCAAGGAACTGGAAACCGCGCCGGCGGGGCGAAGCGGTGATAGACGTTCAGTCATTTCACCCCTCCTGCAAAATCTCTCCACCTTGATTCTGGAAACCACCCATAAAATTCACGAGCGCCAATTCCTGCCGGCACTGCAAGACCCAAATGCAAAGCGACGCGCGGCGGTCGTTCTCAATATTGAATATCTGGCGCGGGCGCTTCGCCGGCTGGACGAAGCAGGGCGACGGGCCGGTTTCCTTGACGGATTCGAGAAACTTCGCTTGGCCTACACCCAAAAACTGAAGGCCACCATTAATGGGCTGGATGGTGGGGGCCTGCAACGCCATGACGTGATCCGTATCGCCGAAATACTGCTCGGCACGGAAAAGGCCATGGAACTGGCAGCGCCCGCCTCCGCACGCCGCAAATAATGCGTTGCAAGGCCAAAGCCAGGATATGGGGTTTCCTGAAGCCGGCCACTACGTCATGATACCCCAATCAGCAACATCCCATCCCAGGACCTCGCCATGGCTCTCCGCTGCGATCTGATCATCCGCGATGCGACCATCATTGATGGCACGGGCGGCGCAAGCCGACGTGGGGATATCGGTGTCTCTGGAGACCGCATTGTGGCGGTGGGTGATTTAGGGGGTGCGAGCGCGGACCGTGAGGTGATGGCGGGCGGCAAGGCCGTGGCGCCTGGCTTCATTGATAGCCACACGCATGATGACCGCGCCGTGCTCTGTGGCCCCGCCTGCATGACCTGCAAGATCAGCCAGGGTGTGACAACTGTGGTGGTCGGCAATTGCGGTGTCAGCCTTTCGCCCGCGCGCTTCACCAAGCGCCCACCGCCGCCGCTTGACCTGATTGGCGAAGATGGCTGGTGGCGCTTCGATAGTTTCGGCGATTACGCGCATGAGCTGAAGAAACTGGGCTCGGAGGTGAATACGTATGCGCTGGTCGGCCACCAGACCATGCGCGTGGAAGCCATGGATGGCGATGTCATGCGCGTTGCCAATGATGGCGAAATCGAACGCATGCGGCTGCGGGTTAAGCAATCCTTGGCTGAAGGCGCTTCAGGCTTTTCCACCGGGCTTTACTATCCGCTGAATATGCACGCGACCACGGAAGAAGTCATCGCGGTTGCGGAACCTTTGCGCGCCTATGGCGGCATTTACGTGACCCATATGCGTGATGAGGCGGATCGCGTTTGCGCTTCCATCGAAGAAACGCTGAAAATCGGTGATCGCGTGGGCTGCCCGGTTTGGATCAGCCACCATAAATGTTCCATGCCCGAAAATTACGGGCGTTCGAACCAGACCTTGGCGTTGATTGATGCCTATGCGCAAAGCCAGGAAGTCTGCTTTGACGTCTATCCCTATCCGGCGGGCTCCACCGTGCTGATGCCCGATCGGCTGCGCGATGATGTCAAGGTGATGATCACCTGGTCCATCCCGCATCCGGAAATGGCGGGCAAGTATCTGTCCGATATCGCACGCGGCTGGAATACGGATATCCGCATGGCAGCTGAACGCCTGCTGCCGGCGGGGCAGATCACCTTCCAGATGGATGAAGCCGATGTGCGCCGCATCATGGCGCATCCCATGTCGGTGATTGGTTCGGATGGCATTCCGCATGATGCGCACCCGCATCCGCGGCTTTGGGGCACTTTCCCGCGCGTGCTTGGCCTTTATGCGCGCGAATTACGGCTGTTCAGCCTTGAGACCGCTGTCCATAAAATGACTGGGCGTCCGGCGGCTGTCTTTGGCATGGTGGATCGCGGCGTGATCCGCGAAGGCGCTTATGCGGATTTGGTAATGTTCGACCCGGATACAGTGATTGACCGCGCCACTTTCGAAAACCCGAAGCAGGAAAGCGCGGGCATCGAGGAAGTCTGGGCCAATGGCATTTCCACCTTCGTCGCCGGCAAGGGCGCGACAGGCGAAAAACCGGGACGTCTTGTAACCCGTGGGCGGGCGTAGCCTTTCAGTCCCAACGCCAGCGCCAATCCGCCCAGGCCACCACCAAGCCTGCGAGTGAGAACAATAGCCCCGCCGCAAATACCGCGGCGTGGCTTTCATCGGTGGCGCGAAACAGCGCTGCCAGCGCAAAACCAGACAGGGCCTGCGCCACAGCAAAGCCTGCCGTCACCCGCACCCATATCACGCCGGCCAAGGCGCCGGCCCTCTCGCGTGCGGCGGCCAGCGCGACCGTAGTGATGCCAAGCGCGGTGAAGCCGGAAACCAAGCCAAGCGGCACCAGCACCCAAAGTGCCTGAGGCAAACCAAGCGCCAGGGCGATGCTTTGGATCACCATCCAAAGTAGAATGGCGCGCCGCCCGCCCCATAAATCCACCGCTCGCCCGCCCACCAGGGCGCCCGCGATGCAGCCAAGGCCAAACAGCAGCCACATGCCGGCGCCAAGTTCCACGCCAAGCCCCCTGCCCCGCGCCGCAAGATCCGACAAATAAAGCATCGGTGGCACCAGCCCCGCGCCTGAGAGTGCATAGGCGATGGTGATGCCAAGCGCGGGCGGGGCGCGGCCTTCTGGCGCCATTTCCGCTGAGGGCGGGCGCGGCCAAAAGGGGCGCATCACCAGCCAGAGCACCAGCGCAACAGCGGCCAGCCCAAGCCAGGCCATGGCAACCCCGCCTTGCAGCAAAAGCGGCACCAACACGGCGCCAAGTATGATGCCGCCACCCACGCCAAACAGCACCATGCCGCCCGCGCGGCCGCGCCGTTCAGGCAGCGTCACCGCCTGCACTGAAGGCCCCGCCAGCCCCATCAGCATGCCGCCCGAAACCCCCGCCAGACAGCGCCAAAAACCCAGCCAGGCAAGCCCGCCATGCCAGGCACAGGCCGCAAAAGCGAGCACCGCGAAAGCCATGCCCAAATCCAACGCGCGCGGCACGCCAACGCGCCGCGCCAGCGCCCGCACAAAACCAACGCCGATCAAATAACCCGTGAGATTAAGCGCGCCGAGCAGGCCCGCTTCCGCGCCATCCACCCAACCAGCCGCAACCATGGCCGGAAAAAGCGGCACATAGGCGAAGCGCGCGAGGCCGATCCCCGTGCAGGTTGCCGCCGTGCCGGAGAGCGCGGTGAGGGTCGCGCCCTTCATCCCTCCAATTCGGGCCGGCGCGCCAGCCACCCCGCCACATCCTCATAGGCCTGAGCAATCCGCAGCAGCATCGGCTCCCCATAACTCCGCCCGATCAATTGCAACCCAAGCGGCAAGCCGGAAGCACCGAAACCGCAGGGCAGCGCCAGCCCCGGATGGCCTGTGGCATTGAAGGGGCCGGTGATGGGGTGGGACCGGCGGAAGGGCCCCTCATCCACATCCACCACGCGCGGCGCGGCAGTGGGATTGCCCGCGCACAGAATCGCGTCACAGCCGGCCAGAACCGCATCTACCTCAGCGGTGATAATGCGGCGCAGGCGCTGCGCCTGGACATATTCGCCGCCCGTGACGAAGGCGCCCATCATCAGGCGTTCGCGCGTGACACGGCCATAATCCTGCGGGCGGGTGCGGAGCCATTCACCGTGAATGGCGAAACCCTCCGCCAATAGGATCGTTTGAATACAGGCATCCATGCGCTGCTTGCTGGGTAGCACCACGTCAACAATCGTCGCACCCAGCGCGCGCCATTTCTCAGCGGCGGCATCCACCGCGGCCATCATTTCCGCATCAACGCCCGCTTCAATATCATAAGCGCGCGCCCGCCCGATGGTCAGCCCTGCGACACCCTTGCGCAAATCAGCGCTGTAATCAGGCACCGCTTCACGCGCTGAGCCAGGATCGCCAGGATCATACCCAGCCAGCACCTGCATCGCCAAAGCGCAATCTTCCACTGTGCGGGTCAGCGGCCCTGCATGATCCAGCGTGAAGGAAAGCGGCACCACGCCGCGTCGGCTGATGACGCCGTAAGTGGCCTTCATCCCAACCACGCCGCAGAAGGTGGCGGGCAGGCGGATGGAACCGCCCGTATCGCTCCCCATGGCAAGCCCGACCATGCCGGACGCCACCGCAACACCGGAACCGCTGCTAGACCCACCCGCGAAATGCGCAGTGTTCCAGGGGTTCTTTGCATTGGGAAAGGGCAGCACGTCTGTTGGCCCGCCGCGGGCGAATTCATGCGTCGAAAGCTTGCCGAGCAACACCATGCCGGCGGCTTCCAGCTTGGCGGTGGTGGTGGCGTCTTCGCGCGCCACATTGTCAATCAGCAGTTTGGAATGCGCCGTGGTGCGAATACCCGCCGCATCGTAGATATCCTTGAGCGCATAAGGAATGCCGTGCAGCGGCCCGCGCTTTTTGCCGGCCTTGATTTCAGCCTCCGCCGCCGCCGCAGCTTGGCGCGCGCGATCTGCGGTGATGGTGATGAAGGCATTGAGCTTCGGATCAAGCGCTGCAATCCGCGCAAGGGCGGCTTCCGTCAGCGCCACGGGGGAGAGCGTACCGGCGGCAATCCCAGCCGAGGCTTCCGCGAGGGAGGGGACAGGCATACTCATTTAGAGTCGCCCCGCCGCGTCGTGACGCGGCGAGCCGCCTCTAAAGTTTTGTTTGATCGCATTTTCCGCGTCGCCAAGCGATTCCGCTTGGCTTGAAAATGCTCGGGGCCCTGCCGGCTGTGTCAGCGCAAAGGCCGGCTCAGTCGCCAAAGGCATGGGTTCATTCAGCAGCTTGCGCATCTCACACCAGGCACGAAAGCCTTCCATCATCGCCGCGCGACGTTCCGGTGGCACAACCACACCGGCGCGCGCCAGCGCGATATCGAATTCGGCTTCGGGATCGGGTTCAGGCATGGGGGTCTCTCCCAAGGCGGGCTTCGCGACGGTGAAGCGTCCCCTGACCCATGCCAAGCGTCAAGCACGAAAAAGGGCGCCGGCTTGTGACCGGCGCCCCCTTCAAAATCCCTGGAACGCAACCTCAGATCAGGTCGAAGCGGTCCAGCATCATCACCTTGTTCCAGGCAGACACGAAATCCTTCACGAATTTCGCCTGATTGTCGTCCTGCGCATAAACTTCGGAAAGGGCGCGCAATTCGCTGTTGGAACCGAACACCAGGTCCACACGCGTCGCGGTCCATTTCACATTGCCGGTAGTGCGGTCACGGCCTTCGAACATGTCAGCCGAGTCAGAAACCGGCTTCCACACCGTCGCCATTTCCAGCACATTGACGAAGAAATCATTCGTGAGCACGCCCGGACGCTTGGTCAACACGCCATGCTGCGCCTGGCCGACATTGGCATTCAGCGCACGCATGCCGCCCACCAGAGCGGTCATTTCCGGCGCGGTCAGCGTCAGCAGCTGTGCCTTGTCCACCAGCTGTTCTTCCGCCTTCACCGTATAGGCGAGCTTGCGGTAATTGCGGAAACCATCAGCTTCCGGCTCAAGCACCGAGAAGCTTTCTGCATCGGTCTGCGCAGCACTCGCATCCGTGCGTCCCGGCGTGAAGGGCACCGCGACGGCATGGCCGGCAGCCTTGGCCGCCGCTTCAATGGCAGCGCAACCACCTAGCACAATCAGATCGGCCAAGGACACCTGCTTGCCACCAGCAGCGGAAGCGTTGAAGGCCTTTTGCACGCCTTCCAGCGCCGCCAGCACCTTCGCGAGTTGCCCCGGCTGATTGGCTTCCCAATCCTTCTGAGGTGCCAAGCGAATGCGCGCACCATTGGCGCCACCACGACGATCCGAACCACGATAGGTGGAAGCGGAAGCCCAAGCGGTTGCGACCAATTCGGAAACCGCCAAGCCAGTCGCCAGGATTTGCGCCTTCAGCGCCGCAATGTCAGCGGCATCCACCAGCTTATGCGCAACCGCCGGCACCGGGTCCTGCCAGATCAGCTCTTCCTTCGGCACATCCGTGCCAAGGTAGCGGACCTTCGGCCCCATATCGCGATGCGTCAGCTTGAACCAGGCGCGGGCGAAGGCATCGGCGAATTGATCCGGATTGGACAGGAAGCGACGCGAAATCGGGCCATAGGCTGGATCGAGCTTCATCGCCATATCCGCCGTGGTCATGATCGGCGCATGGCGCTTCTTGGGGTCATGCGCATCCGGCACGGCATCAGCGAGCGCACCATTGGCAGGAATCCACTGATTGGCGCCAGCCGGGCTCTTCGTCAGCACCCAATCATGGTTCATCAGGTTCTCAAAATAGTTATTGTCCCAATTGGTCGGGTTGGTGGTCCAAGCGCCTTCAATGCCGCTGGTAATCGCATCGCCACCCATGCCGGTGCCGAAGCTGTTCTTCCAGCCAAAGCCCATCTGTTCCATCGGCGCCGCTTCCGGTTCCGGGCCCACATTGCTCGCGGGGCCAGCGCCATGGCACTTGCCGAAGGTATGGCCACCGGCGACGAGGGCCACGGTTTCTTCGTCATTCATCGCCATGCGGGCGAAGGTTTCGCGAATGTCGCGGCCAGAGGCGAGCGGGTCCGGCTTGCCATTCGGGCCTTCGGGATTGACGTAAATCAGACCCATCTGCACGGCGGCCAGCGGGTTTTCCAGAATGCGGTCGCCCGTATAGCGCTTATCATCCAGCCAGGTTTCTTCAGTGCCCCAGTAGATATCCTGTTCCGGTTCCCAGATATCCACGCGCCCACCGCCGAAGCCGAAGGGCTTCAGGCCCATGGATTCAATGGCGCAATTGCCGGCCAGGATGAACATATCAGCCCAGGAAATCTTATTGCCGTATTTCTGCTTCACCGGCCACAGCAGGCGGCGCGCCTTGTCCAGATTGCCGTTATCGGGCCAGGAGTTTTCCGGCGCGAAGCGATGCGCACCCGTGGAAGCGCCACCCCGGCCATCGGCGGTGCGATAGGTGCCGGCAGCATGCCAGGCCATGCGCACAAAGAAGGGCCCGTAATGGCCGTAATCCGCCGGCCACCAGGGCTGCGACACCGTCATCAGTGCAAAAATGTCATTCTTCAGCGCTTGCAGGTCGAGCTTCTTGAAAGCTTCGGCATAGCTGAAGCCTGCATCCATCGGGTTGGATTTGGCAGATTGCTGGCTCAAGATGCGCAGATTCAGCTGATTGGGCCACCAATCATTATTGGCCCGGGTGCTGAACCGCGCCGCGGTTGGCTTGCCATGCATCACCGGGCATTTGCCCATGCTTTGGTTCGTGTCCATGTCTCTCTCCGCTACTGGCTATGATCGGGGGCGAAGCCCGCCCCGCTGATATGGCACCCGAGGCGGCCCTTCACAGACCCCTTTGGCACCCTGCCGGCCTGACTAAGCCAGCCCCGGCAAGCTGTCCAACTCATAATTTTGAAGCTTTTAATTCACCCGATGGATCATCCCTCAACTCAGGGTCTGTCCGCCATCCACCACAATGGTCTGCCCGGTGATCCAACCCGCCAAGGGGGAGGCCAGGAACAGCGCCGCATTGGCCACTTCCTCCGGCGTGCCGTAGCGGCCAAAGGGGATGCTCGCCAGGATGCGCCCGTACAGCGTGGGGTCGGTCGTTTTGCGTTCTTCCCACATGCCGCCCGGAAATTCGATGGAGCCAGGCGCAATCGCATTCACGCGAATGCCATCCTTGGCGAGGCCCGCCGCCTGGGATGCGGTATAATTGATGACCATCGCCTTCACCGCCGCATAGGCCGGCGTGCGCACCGAAGGCCCCAGGCCGGAGATGGAGGTGGTGTTCACAATGCACCCCTTGGCCGCGCGCAGAAAAGGCAGCGCGGCGCGGGAGGCGCGCACCGTCGCCATCACATCCACATCCAGGCTTTTCTGCCAGCCTTCTTCCGTATCAGCCATGCCAAAGCCCGAGGCATTGTTCACCAACACATCCACGCCCCCAAGCACAGCCGCCGCAGCGGCCACCCAGGCTTCGATTTGCGCCTGATTGGCCAGGTCCGCCGGCTGCGCATGGGCCTTCACGCCATGGGCAGCGATTTGGGCCCGCGTGGCTTCCAGCCCTGCGGCGCCCCGCGCGCAGATGGAAACCGAGGCCCCGCCCGCGGCAAAGCCAAGTGCTATGGAACGCCCAATGCCGCGGCTGCCGCCCGCGACCAAAACCTTCTTGCCGGTGAAATCGAATGTCATGGGGTGTCTTTCTCTCCTGATCTAGCGCCATTCTCGGGGCTTCGTGCCGCCGCGCCAAGGGGGCAATTGCGCGCGCCCGGCAAATGGCGGATTTAGCGGCGGTTTGCTTCAGTTCAGGGTGCGATTGCTTGGTTCAGGCGCTGTTCATTCACCAGAATTTCCCCGGCCAATACCGCCATTTGGCGCCGGTGATCGCCGCGCGTCCGGGTGCCCGGGTGGTGGGCCTTGGTGAGCGGGAGAATATCTCGCTGCCTGGTGTCACCCATATCCGCTACCCGGAACCGCAAGGTGCCGGAGACAAGACGCATCACTATCTGCGCGCCATGGAGGCTTCCATCCGCCGCGCCCAGAATGTCGCGCGGGCAATGGTTGATCTGCGGAGCAAAGGCTTCCGCCCCGATATCATCTGCTGCCATCCGGGCTGGGGGGAAGGCATGTTCCTGCCCGATATCTTCCCCAATGCAAAGCTGTTGCACTACTGCGAATTCCACTTCACCACCGCGGGTGGCGATGTCGGCTTCAACCCGGCACATCAGGTGGAATTGGATGAAGCAGCGCGCACCAGGCTTTTGAACCTGCCGCAAACCCCAGCGCTTGAGGCGATGGATTGGGGCGTGAGCCCCACACATTTTCAGCGCGGCCGCTTTCCAGAGATGTTTCGGCGCAAGATTTCCGTGGTGCATGAAGGGGTGAATAGCGACGTGGCGACCCCGATTGGTCCGCATCATTTGAAATTGCCGAATGGCAGCGTGATCAAGCGTGGTGATGAGGTTCTCACCTTTGTCTCCCGCAATCTGGAACCCTATCGCGGCTTTGATGTTTTCATGCGCGCCTTGCCGGAAATCCTGGCGCGTCGCCCGCAGGCGCAAGTGGTGCTGGTGGGGGGCGAGGCCCGCGGCTATGGCCCGAAACCCGCAGATGGGCGTTCTTGGCGCGCACATTTGCTGGAAGAATTGGGCGAGAAGCTTGATTTGACCCGGCTGCATTTCACCGGGCGCATTCCGCACCCGGCTTTGCTCGCGCTATTTCGCATCACGCGCGCGCATGTCTACCTGACGTATCCCTATGTGCTGTCCTGGTCCATGATCGAAGCCATGGGGTGCGAGGCTTTGGTGATCGGCTCCGCCACGCCGCCCGTGCAGGAAGTGATCGAACATGGTGTGAATGGGTTACTGGTGCCGTTTTATGACACGGCAGCACTAGCCGAGACCGTGGTGGAAGCGCTGGCGAACCCGGATCGCTATGAGCCGATCCGCAAGGCCGCGCGACGGACCTTGCTGGAACGTTATGATCTGCAATCCATCTGCCTGCCGCAACAGATAAAACTGTTTGATGCGGTGCTGGAAGGCAGGGCCGGGGATAGTGTGATCCCCAGCGCGAGTTAGGCTTATCTGGCCAACGCCGCCTTGAGCGAATCCAGCACATCATCCATGGCGCGCTGATAGCCAGGCCCATCCAGATAGCCATCCATCGCGCCGGTACGCTCCAGAAATGTTTTCCAGGCTGGTGCCTGCATGCCCTGGCGGAAGCGATCATGCAGGCTGGTGTAAATCTCATCCGGCAAACCCGCCGGCGCATTCAGCCCCTTCATGTTTTCGATCACCACATCAAAGCCTAATTCGCGGAGCGTGGGCACATCGGGATAGGCGGGAATGCGCGCAGCGGACGCCACCGCCAGCGGGCGGATTTCACCCGCATTGGCAAGCCCCGCCATTTCTTCCGGCGCAAGCACCGCCAATTCCACCGTATTCGCCATCAACGCCTGCAAGCTTGGCGCACCGCCTGTGAAGGGCACATGCAGTAATTCGACATTCGCAGCGCGCGACAGCAACACAAACACCGCATGATAAATCGAACCCTGCCCGGATGAGGCATGCGGAATGGCGCCGGGGGCGCGCTTGGCTGCTTCAATCACGCTTTGCAAATCAGCGAATCGCCCACCGCGCCGCGCCACAATCAGCAGCGGCTGGCGCGTGATGCGAATAATGGCGCGGAAGGATTTTTTGGGGTCGTAGGGAAGTTCTCGAAAGGCAGGCAGGGCGATGCTCTCACTCCCGCCGCCGACCAGCAGATTGAGCCCATCCGGCGCCATGCCCGCCACTTGCTGCGCGGCAATCGCCCCGCCCGCGCCGGGGCGGTTCATCACCACAATTGGGGTCGGGAAAAAGCGCGAAGAAGCCTCGGCAATTGCGCGCGCCGCCAAATCCGCGCCGCCGCCGGGGGCGAAGCCGACAATCAATTGAATGGGCCGCGATGGTTCCCAAGCCTGCGCTGGTGCGGCGCTGCCCAAGGCGGCCAAGCCTGCCGCGCCAGTGATGATGTGTCTGCGTGTGAACATGCGCAATACTCCCGGTTGTAAGTTCGAGCGTACCCGCTACCAGTTCACAGAGCGAGCCTGAAGTGAGGCGCTGTAACCAGTACTTTTTTGTTGACAATTTGCCGCAAGAAAACATAGTAAAAATTAACGATTTTTATTTTAGGGTAAAAAGGAGTCTTCATGTCTGCACGTAAAACACCGCCACCCCAGGTACAGAACAAAAGCAAAAATACGCGCCGGAAATGGATACTTTGGACGTCTGCTGTGGTCATCGGAGCAGCCTTGATGGGTGAACAGTGGCTGGCACTTTTGCTCCTACTCGCCGGGATTATTTTCTTTGGCACCATCATAGTTGCGTCATTTCATGATCATTTTATCGAGGGTCGCGGGTTATCGAGGGTCGCGGGTCTTCGGGTGATCGGCATCGAGCGGATTCCGGCGATTTTGGTGGTGGAGGGGCTTGAAAGCGACCACTTTCGAGGGCGAGCCTAACCGCTTTCACCCGCCTTGCCAGCCACACGAACCCAACGCCCCTTCCATATGTGACGGCGGCGGCGCCTCCGCCTGCAAGGGCGGTTCCAGCGGCAGCGCAATGGCCCGCGCCAGCAAATGCAAGCCGCCCGCCCCGCCAGCGCCGTAAAGCGCATCACCCAAAATCGGCCAGCCCATCGCCGCGCAATGCACGCGCAATTGATGCGTCCGCCCAGTTTGCGGCGCCAATTCCAGCCAAGCCAGGCCATCGCCGCGCCCCAGGCAGCGCCAGCGTGTGAGCGATGCTAGCCCATCCACATGCGCTTCCATCCGCCAACCCTGCGCGCGAGAGCTGATCTTGCGGATGGGCAAGGCAATCTCCCCCGCATCCTCAGCCGGGCCGCCCTGCACCACCGCCCAATAGCTCTTCGCCGCCAGCCCCTTGGCGAAAATCGCGCCAAGCGCCGCCAAGGCCGGTTTTGTGCGCCCCAGCACCAGGCAGCCCGCCGTATCCTGATCCAGCCGATGCGCCGGCTGCGGCAGATGCCGCCTGCCCATTTGCAAGGCAGGCAGCCAATCTTCCACCGAAGCCCCGCCGCGCGGCCCGCGATGTGTCGCAAGCCCCGCCTGCTTGTTCAGCACCAGCGCATCATCGCGCAGCAGCAGGATGCGGGACGCGATCTCAGAAGGCACATGGCCAAGACGGTCCTGCCGTGACAGGCTTCCCCCCATCATGGCCCCTCCCCCCGCCCCGCCGCGTGTTGTCTGCCTTGGCAATGTCGTCGCCGATCATGTGTTTCGGGTGGAGGATATACCCCAACCGCCTGCGAAAAT
>CALRPR020000060.1:0-21718 GCA_943370125.1 Allobosea thiooxidans
GCGCTGTTCTTCGGTTAGCACGCGAACAAGCTTGGCGGGATTGCCCATCCAAAGCTCCATGGCGCCGATGCGCTTGCCGGGCGGCAGCACGGAACCGGCGGCAATCACGCCGCCTTCTTCAATCACCGCGCCATCCAGCACCGTCGCGCCCATGCCGACAAAGGCGCGGTCCATCAACGTGCAGGCATGCACAATGGCGGCATGGCCTACGGTGACGTCATCGCCGATGATCGTGGGCTCCTTCCCGGCATTCACATGTACAATGGTGCCGTCCTGGATATTCACGCGCTTGCCGATGGTGATGAAGTTGGAATCGCCGCGCAGCACGCAGTGATACCAGATGTTGGATTGCTCCCCGATCGTGACATTGCCGATCACGGCGGCGGTGGGCGCGATGAAGACGCTTTCATGCAGTGTCGGCCAAATGCCTTCAAACACATAAAGCGGGCCGCGATTGGTGGGTTGTTGGATATCCATTTCGGTACCTCCTACGCAGCTTTCGGCAGATCGGCGGAAACAGGAATGCTTAGCATCAGACCAAGGTTTTGCACCGCCGCACCGGAAGCGCCCTTGCCCAGATTGTCATACCGCGCAACCAGCACGGCCTGGCCGCGCTTTTCATTGCCATAGATGCGGATTTCAAGGCCATTGGTGCCGTTCAGCGCCTCGGGTTCCAGCTTGCCGCCGGCTTCCGCTGAAACCACGCGCACCACATCGCTGCCGGCGTAGCGCTTCATCAGCAACGCTTCCAGATCAGCCGGCTTCACGCTGCCCTTCAGCATATCCAGATGCAGCGGGATGGAATCGATCATGCCCTGCGCGTAATCCGCGACCGAGGGCACGAAAATGGGCCGGCGTGTCAGCCCTGAGTATTTCTGCATCTCCGCGACATGCTTATGTTCCAGGCCCAAGCCGTAAAGCTCAAAATCCGGCGCGGTCCGAGCTTCATAAGCCGCGATCATGGATTTGCCGCCGCCGGAATAGCCGGACACCGCATTCACTGTAATGGGAAAATCAGGCGCCATGATGCCGGCATCAATCAGCGGGCGCAGCATGAGAATGGCGCCGGTCGGGTAGCAGCCGGGGTTGGAAACGCGCGATGCCGCGGCAATGGCGCCCGGCTGATCGGGCGTGAGTTCCGCCAGCCCATAAACCCAATCGGGATCAACCCGATACGCGGTTGACGCATCCAGCAGCTTCGGCGCTTGCGTACCGAGCGAAGCCGCAAGGGCCGCGCTTTCCTTCGCCGCATCATCCGGCAGGCACAGGATAACCAGGTCAACGCCGGCCATCATCTCACGCCGGGCATTGGCATCCTTGCGGTGCTCGGCCGCGATGGAGCGCAATTCAACATGCGGATTGGCGGCAATACGGTCACGGATTTGCAGGCCCGTGGTGCCGGCTTCGCCATCAATAAAAATCTTCGCTGTCTTTGCCATGGTACTTCTCCCGTGGAGGCCGCATTGCGGCGCTAAACCTGTCCAAATGCAAGAGGGGCGGACCCTTGCGGACCCGCCCCTCTGATGAAGATTCCAAGACGGAACCGGCGCGCGACGCCGGTCCGCTGGCGTCAGCGCTTGGAGAACTGGAAGGAACGTCGTGCCTTCGGGCGCCCATACTTCTTGCGTTCCACCACGCGCGGGTCGCGCGTCAGGAAGCCCGCCTTTTTCAGGATGGAGCGCAGATCCGGTTCAAAATAGCAGAGCGCGCGGCTGATGCCATGGCGCACCGCACCGGCCTGGCCGGACAAACCGCCGCCCACGACCGAGCAGACAACATCAAATTGCTGATAGCGATCCGCCACCAGGAAGGGCTGGGTGATCAGCATGCGCAGCACCGGGCGCGCGAAATACTTCGACGCGGGGTCATCATTGATGGTGATCTGGCCCTTGCCCGGCTTGATCCAAACGCGGGCGACCGCGTTCTTCCGCCGGCCGGTCGCATAGGAACGGCCTTGCGAATCGCGCTTGGGTTCCCGCTTGATCGCCACTTCCGCCGTAGCGGCCGGGGTGCCGGCCACAATTTCCTTGAGGTCCGCGAGGGTCTTGTTTTCGCCGCTCATAGCCTCAGCCCGCCTTCTTCACTGCGAGGGAATTCTTACGGTTCAGCGCCGCCACATCCAGGGCAGCAGGCTGCTGGCCGGCATGCGGGTGCTCGGCCCCGGCATAGACATGGAGGTTGCGCATCTGCGCCCGGCCCAGTGGGCCACGGGTGATCATGCGCTCAACCGCCTTTTCAACGACGCGTTCCGGGAAACGGCCTTCCATGCGTTCACGGATGGTGCGGCCCTTGATGCCGCCGGGATAACCGGTGTGCCAGTAGAACACGGTCTGTTCCGCCTTGGCGCCGGTGACACGCACCTTCTTCGCGTTAATGATGACAACATGGTCACCGCAATCCACATGAGGCGTGAATTGCGGCTTGTGCTTACCGCGAAGGCGATTGGCGACCAGGGTGGCGAGGCGGCCGAGCACGAGCCCATCCGCATCAATCAACACCCAGTTCTTCTTCACCTCCGCCGGCTTCAGCGAGCGGGTTTGCGTGGCAATCATGGTGGTTCCGAATAAACCTATGGAAAGGAAGCGGGCTTATCCGGGCCGGGCTTAGAAAAGTCAAGCGGAAAGGCGGATTTTGTTCTGTGGTAACATGATACCGCAATATCATCTGGCCCTACCCTTGGCCGCGCCAGAATGCTTATTTGGCGCCATACGGCAACCTTTTTGGAAGAACCGCCCGCATGAGCGACAAACCCCATGGCCTGGCCCGCAATACCTCCAATTACGGGGATCGCGATTTCGCGCTTTACCTCAGGCGGTCCTTCGCCAAATCCATGGGCTATTCGCAGCGCATGCTGGACAAGCCCGTGGTCGGCATTGCCGATACCGCGAGCGACTATAATAACTGCCACCGCACGGTGCCGGAACTTATCGAAGCCGTGCGCCGCGGCGTGCTGTCAGAAGGCGCTTTGCCGCTGGGCTTCCCGACCGTGAGCCTATGTGAGCCATCGCTCAGCCCGTGTTCCATGCATTATCGGAACCTGATGGCGCTTGATACGGAAGCGATGCTTTCCGCCCAGCCGATGGATGCGGCGGTGCTGGTGGGCGGCTGCGACAAGACCGTGCCGGCGCAGCTTATGGCCGCGATTTCTGCCGATATCCCATCCGTGATGCTGGTCACCGGCCCTATGCTGGCGCAGGCTTTTGAAGGTGAGCGGCTTTCCGCCTGCACGGATTGCCGGCGCTATTGGGCGCGTTATCGCGCCGGGGAAGTGACCGAGGCGCGGATCGGCGAATTGGAAGGCAAGCTTGCCACCACCGCCGGCACCTGCGGCGTGATGGGCACGGCTTCCACCATGGCCTGCATTGCCGCGACCCTTGGCTTCATGCCTTTGGCCGGCGCCAGCGCCCCCGCCGTGCATGCGGACCGTTTGCGCATTGCCGAAGAAGCCGGCGCGCAAGCCGTGCGGCTGATCAAGAACCCGATCCTGCCCAGCCAGATGATGACGCAGGGCAATCTGGACAATGCCTTGCGCGTGCTGCTGGCCTTGGGCGGTTCCACCAATGCGGTGGTGCATATGGCCGCTATTGCCGGGCGTGCTGGGCTTTCGCTGGATCTCAAGCGGTTGGATGCGCTGTCCGAGGAAACGCCGGTGCTGGTGGACCTCAAGCCAACCGGCGAAGGCTATATGGAAGATTTCCACGCCGCCGGCGGCATGCGCGCGCTGCTGTGGGAATTGCGCGATTTGCTTGACCTGACAACGATTGACCTGGATGGCGTGAGCCTGGCTGACCGGATTGGCGATGGCAGCCATTTCGTGGATCGGCGCATCATTCGCGCGTTCAGCGAACCTGTCTCCCCGGTTGGTGGCCTGGTGGCGCTGTTTGGCTCCCTCGCCCCCGAAGGTGCTATTTTGAAGCGAAGCGCCGCGACGCCCGCGCTGTTTGAAACCGAAGCGCGCTGCATGGTGTTTGACGGGTTGGAGGATCTGGCCAACCGCATTGACGACCCGGCCTTGGATGTCACCGCGCAGGATATTCTAGTGCTGAAATATGCCGGGCCGCGTTCACCTTCGGGCATGCCGGAAGCGGGCTATCTGCCAATCCCGAAAAAGCTCGCCCGCGCTGGCGTGAAGGATATGGTGCGCATGAGCGATTGTCGTATGTCTGGCACGGCCTTTGGCACAATTGTGCTGCACATCGCCCCGGAAGCCGCGGTCGGTGGGCCGCTGGCCTTGGTACAAACCGGCGATCGCATTCGGCTTTCGGTGAAGGATCGCAAGCTTGATCTGCTGGTGGCTGAGGACGAAATGGCCCGCCGCCGCGCCGCCTGGCAGCCCGCCCCGGCGCCCAAGCGCGGCTGGGACAAGCTGGTTTATGATCAGGTGACGCAGGCGCCGCTTGGTGCTGATTTGGCGTTCCTGCGCGCGGCGCCTTGATTGCGCTGATCGGCGCTTCGGGGCGGAGTGGCGCGGCGCTCGCCCAGGCGCTGCTGGCTGAAGGCACGCCCTTCACGCCTGTGGTGCGCGATGCGGCGAAATGGGCGGCGCTTGGCTTGCCGCTTGCGCTGCGCGTTGCTGATCTGGCCGATCCCGCCGCGCTACGCGCTGCACTTGAAGGCGCCACGCTTGTCATCAGCACTGCCCATGCGCGCCATGCGCCGGCCATCCTTGCCGCCGCGCCGGCAGATGCGCGCTTTGTACTGATGGGCTCCACCCGGCGTTATTCGCGCTGGGCGGATGCGCATGGCGATGGCGTGCGCGCGGGTGAGGCCGCCTTGCTTGCCAGCGGGCGCGCCGGCGTGATGCTGCACCCAACCATGGTTTATGGCGCGCAAGGCGAAGATAATGTGCAGCGCTTGGCCGCGCTTTTGCGTCGCCTGCCTTTTGCGCCATTGCCGGGCGGCGGGCGGTCTTTGGTGCAGCCCATCCATCAAAGCGATGTCACGCGCGCCTTGCTTGCCGCCGCGCGCCATCCCTGGACCGGGCCAGAGGCGATGGTGATCGCGGGGCCGGAACCCATGCCTTATCGCGATTTCCTCGCGGCCGTGGTGCGCGCTGCGGGACTTGGTGCGCGCCCGGTGCTGCCGCTGCCGGTTGGGCTGTTGCGTGGCTTGGCGTGGTGCACGCGCATCATCCCCGGCCTGCCTGCCATTGGCGCTGATGAAATTCGCCGCTTGACCGAAGACAAGGCTTTCGACATTGCGCCTATGCGCGATATTCTTGGCCTTTCACCGATCCCGCTGGAACAGGGGCTGGCGCTGACCTTCGCCCCTGCTGAGAAGACATAAGGAAGGTTTCCCCATGCCGATCATCAACCGCATTGCCGAATTCCACCCGGAAATGACCGCCTGGCGGCGCGATTTTCATGAAAACCCCGAATTGGGCCTGGAGGAGGTGCGCACTTCCGGCATCATCGCCGAAAAGCTGCGTGAATTCGGCTGTGATGAGGTCATCACCGGCATCGCCAAGACCGGCGTTGTCGGCGTGATCCGCGGGCGCGTTGATAATGGCCGCGCCATTGGGCTGCGCGCGGATATTGATGCGCTGCCGATCCTGGAAGAAACCGGCCTTCCTTATGCGTCAAAAATTCCCGGTAAGATGCATGCCTGCGGCCATGATGGGCATACAACCATGCTGCTGGGTGCAGCGAAATACCTGGCGGAGACGCGCAATTTCGATGGCACGGTTTATGTGATTTTCCAGCCGGCGGAAGAAAACCTGGCGGGCGGCGAATTGATGGTGAAGGAAGGGCTTTTTACCCGCTTTCCCATGGAACGCGTCTTCGGCATGCATAATTGGCCAGGCGCGCCGGAAGGCACCTTCCTGTGGCGCGAAGGCCCGGTAATGGCGGCGGTCGCGAATCTTGAAGTGAATATCACTGGAAAAGGGGCGCATGGCGCCATGCCGCATAATGGCACGGACCCGATTGTGGTCGCGGCAGCCATTGTGCAGGCGCTGCAATCCATCGTCGCGCGCAATGTGGAACCGGTGGAAGCCGGCGTGATCACTATCGGCCATATCGCTGGCGGGCATACTTTCAACGTGATCCCCGAGACCGTGCGGATGCTGGGCACCGCGCGTTGGTTCGCGCCCGAGATTGGGGATTTGCTGGAACGCCGATTCAAGGAAACCGTGACAGGCATTGCCGCCGCCATGGGGGCGGCTGCCACCGCCGATTTCGCCCGCGCTTATCCCGCGACGATCAATGAAGTGGAAAGCGTGCATTTGGCCGCCGAGGCCGCCCGCGCCGTGCAGGGTGATGCCCGCGTAGTGCCCATGGCAAAACCAACCATGGGGGGGGAGGATTTCTCCTTCATGCTCAATGCCAAGCCAGGCGCTTATCTGATGTTAGGCGGCGGGCGCGGACCGAATGAGGCACAGGTGCATCACCCGCTTTATGATTTCAACGACAATATCCTGCCCGTCGGCGCATCCTATTGGGCGACGCTGACGGAGCAGTTATTGCCGCGTGGCTGAAATCACGCGAGCGCGCTTTCCGTCACATCTTCCGCGACCAGCCCGGCAAAGCCGGGCGTGCGCTTGATGGCGCCGGCGGAAAGCATGCCGCGTTCCAACTGCGCCAGCGCTTCCGGCGGGAAGCGCGGCGTTTCGGTCCAGAGTTTCACGGATTTGTAGCGGGCAATGGCGCGCGCCATCAGCGCGTGATTGCCGCCTTCGAAGAAATCCGCGATGCAGGCTACGATTTCCTGCGGGGATGCAGCGGTGAACCAAGTGAGCGTCCGCCCCAGCCCGCGCACCATCGCTTCCATGGCCGCACGTTTGGCGGCGATGACATCCGTGCGGGCATAAAACGCCGTATAGGAAGTGGGGCCGCGGCTTGCTTGCGCATACCAGACATGGCCGGTGCCGGCGGCTTCCATCTGGCTCACCAAAGGCTCAAAAAGCTGCGCCACATCCAACGTACCAGACGCAACGGCTGCCGCATTGGCGGGCATTGTCTGGTCTGTGGTCCGCTTGATCGCTGCCGGATCAATCCCTGCCGCGCGGATATCGTCCTGCAAAGTCCACCATGGCGTTGGCACTTCGCTGACCGTGCCAAACGTCATGCCCGCCAGATCACGCAGTTGGAAGCCGGGGTTGGGTGCGCGGCCCACCAGAAAGAAGGGATCACCCATCACCACCGCGCCGAACAAGCGCAAAGGGCAGGCGGGGTCGGCATCATGCGCGAGCAACAGACGCATCGGCCCACCCCAGGCGAGGTCCGCCGTTCCGTCCAATACCGAATCCTTCGCAAGCGATGGCACGGCGCCAGGCAGCAGCGTGACCTCTACCCCCTCCGCCGCGTAATCGCCGCGCGCCAAGGCCGCATAAAACGGCGCGTAAAACAGCGCACGGAAGGGTTCCTGAACCTTGAGTTGATGCATGGCCATCGGGATTCAGCCGCGGCCTTCGAAGGGCATCTTGGTGGCCTTGATGGTCAGCGTGAAGATATTCGCCTCCAGCGGCAGATTGGCCATATGCAGAATGGCATTGCCGACATGCGCAGCATCCATGGTGGGTTCCACCGCCACGCTGCCATCGGCCTGTTTCACGCCGCGCGTCATGCGCTGCGTCATGGGCGTTGCGGCATTGCCGATATCAATCTGCCCCGCGCAAATATCGTATTTGCGGCCATCGAGCATGAGGGATTTCGTCAGCCCCGTGATGGAATGCTTGGTGGTGGTATAGGGCGCGCTATCCGGGCGCGGCGTATGCGCGCTGATCGATCCATTATTGATGATCCGCCCACCCTGCGGCGTTTGATCCTTCATGATGCGAAACGCAGCCTGGGCGCAAAGGAAACACCCGGTTAGATTCACACCGACAACGCGGGTCCAATCCGCATAGGTCAGGTCTTCAAAGGCCACACCTGGCACATTGGTGCCGGCATTGTTGAACAGCATATCCAAGCGCCCGAAACGCTGCTTCACGGTTGCGAAAAGCGCATCCACCGCGGCCGGGTCTGACACATCGGAAGGCACCGGCAGCGCGCGCGATCCCGCCGCGCCGGCCAGG
The DNA here is from genome assembly GCA_943370125.1 of Allobosea thiooxidans. Lineage (GTDB taxonomy): Bacteria > Pseudomonadota > Alphaproteobacteria > Acetobacterales > Acetobacteraceae > Neoroseomonas. The sequence goes on from CALRPR020000060.1 coordinate 8,015, forward strand.
GTCACGGTTTCCTGCAAGGCATCGGCGCGCCGGCCCGCCAGCACCACATTCCATCCATCACTCAGCAGCGCCAGCGCGGCGGCGCGCCCCACGCCACTACCCGCGCCGGTGACGACCGCGACTTTGCCTGTTGTGCTCATTTGACCTGTCTCCTCAAGGTTGGGGACAGCTTGCAGCGCTGTGCCCCGGCTGGCAATCCGCGCGATCAATAGGTGGCGCGCCCGCCCGATATGTCGAACACCGCGCCGGTGGCAAAGGAACAGGCTTCGGACGCCAGCCAGCAGACCAATTCTGCGATTTCTGCCACCTGCACAAAGCGATCCATCGGGATTTTCGAACGCATCCAGGCAATTTGCTGCGGTGTCATTTGCTTGAAGATATCCGTCTCGGCCGCTGCCGGAGTGACGCAATTCGCCAGCACCCCACTGCCCGCCAATTCCTTGCCGAGTGACTTGGTCAGCCCAATCAAACCCGCCTTGGAAGCGCTATAATGCGACGCATTCGGATTGCCTTCCTTGCCCGCGATGGAGGCAATGTTCACCACGCGCCCGTAACCCGCGACGCGCATATGCGGCACCACCGCGCGGGCGACGATGAAGGGTGCGACCAAATTCACCTCAATCACGCGCCGCCATTCCGCCACGGGCAATTCCCACACCGGCGCATTGCCGCCCGTGATGCCTGCATTATTGACCAGAATATCCACCCGCCCATGGGCCGAAAGCGTGGCTTGCGTCGCGGCTTCCACCGCCGCTGAATCGGTCAGGTCCAGGATATGGGTGCTGACCTTGGCGTGACCCAACCGCGCAGCGGCTGCCTTGGAAGCCACCTCATCCATATCCCAAATGGCAATGGAAGCCCCCCGGCTGGCAGCCAATTCCGCCACCGCCAGCCCAATGCCGCGCGCCGCCCCGGTAATCACCGCAACCCGCCCGGCCAAATCAGTTTTCGCCATGTCATTCCCTCCGTTTCTGTCAGTTTTGACGGGAAAACCGGACCTGGAAAGAGGCAAGGCTTCCCGCGTGCCGAAATGCCTGTCTATAGTCATGCCAGCCGGTGCACGAAGCCGGTACAAAAAACGGGAGAAACGTCATGAATCGTAGGCAATTGCTTGGGGCAACTCTGGCGGCCGCTGGCCTCGCTGCGCCGGCGGTGGCGCGCGCGCAGCAGGCCATTACCCTGAATGGCGCGGTGCAGTTCAATGATGAGCATGTCTTCACCCGCGCCCTGGTGCGCTTTGAAGAACTTGTGAAGCGCTACTACACCGCGGGGCCGGTCAATTTCGTGCTGCACAAGAACAGCAGCCTGGGGCTGGAAAAGCAGTATTTCGAATATATGTCGGCTGGCCGTGGCGCTGTGGATTACGGCATTGTCTCCCCGGCGCATATGTCCACCTTCAGCCGCGCTGCCCCCTTTGTGGATGCGCCCTTCCTGTTCCGTGACCTGAAGCATTGGAACCAGGTGCTGGATCAAAACCTTTTCGCGCCCGTGGCAGATGAGGTGGAACGCCGCGCCCGCGTGATGCTGATTGGCTATGCCGGCGGCGGTGTGCGCAATATCTTCGCCAATCGGCGCATCACCAATATGGCGGAGCTGCGGGGGCTCAAGGTACGCGTGCAGGGCGCGCCGATCTGGTCGCGCACCTTCCAGGCGGCGGGCATGGCACCGACCGTCATTGCCTATAATGAAATCTACAACGGCATCCAGAACAACGTGATCGAAGCCGGTGAGAATGAGGCTGCGGGCGTGGAGGCGATGCGCTTCTTTGAAGTGGCGCCGAACCTGATCATGACCGAACACGCCATCACCATCCGCCCGATCTGTTTTTCGAGCCAAACGCTTTCCCGCCTGCCGCCTGCCTTGCAGGAAGCGGTGAAGCGCGCGGGGCGTGAAGCTGGCGCCTTCGGGCGTGAAGCGGAAAGCAGCGAGGATGGGCAGAAGCTTGCGGCGCTGGAAAGCGCGGGGCGTTTGCGGCGCATTCCTTTCACTGATCGTGCCGCGCTGAAGCGCGCGGTTGATCCGGTAATGGAAGCCTATGCCAAGGAAGTGGGTGCGGAGAGCATCTTCACCCGCATCAATGGGCTGACATCGTAATGGCCTTTCGCCTTCCAGCGGCGATGCGCTGCTGGAAGGCGATGCCCAATAAGAAAAAACTTTAGTCGCCGGATAGGTAATGGGGGCGTCATGCGCGAGATAGGTTTGCGTCATGCCGTGCAAAGAATGGCTGATCTCTACAGCCGCTTTCTGTCGGTACTGCTGGCACTTTGCGTTTTCATCCTGATCTTTCCGGTGGCTTTGCAGGTTTTTGCGCGCTTCACGGATTTCCTGCCGCATTACATTTGGACCGAGGAAATGGCGCGCTTCCTGCTGGTATGGACCATCATGATCGGTGCCATGGTGGGGCTGAAGGAAGGCATCCATTTCAATGTGGATCTTTGGCCTGACATGAAGGGCCGCCCGCGCGCCGCGCTTGACCTGGTGACAGGCGTTTTTGTGCTCGGCTTTGCCGCGACCTTCCTTTGGTATGGCATGGAATTCGTGGATTTTGCTTGGTTTCGCATCAGTGAATTGGCGGAATTGCCGCTTTGGTTGATCCACCTTGCCTGGCCCATTCTGGGGTTTTCCTGGCTGCTATTTGGTGGCCTTAAATTCTACGATGATCTGAAAACGCTGTTTGGGGGCGACGCGCCATGATGGGCGGCAATGTATTGGCGCCGAGTGAAGCGGCCTGGATCCTGTTCGGCGGGTTCTTCGCGTTGCTGGCGCTCCGCGTACCTGTGGCCGTCGCGCTTGGCATGGCCTGCTTGCCGGTGATGCTGATTGAACCGCGCCTTGGCGCCATGACGCTGATGCAGGAAACCTTCAACGCCTATAATTCCTTCATCCTGCTGGCGGTGCCCTTCTTCCTGCTGACCGCTAATCTGATGAATGTGGGCGGCATTACTGACAGGCTGGTGCGGCTATCGCGCGCCTTGGTCGGGCATTTCCCAGGCGGGCTCGCGCAAATCAATGTTGTGCTTTCCATTTTCTTTGCGGGCATCAGCGGCAGCAGCACGGCCGATGCCGCATCGCAGTCCAAGATCTTCATCGAAGCCCAGCGCCGCGAAGGCTATGATGACAGCTTTTCCGTAGCCATCACCGCCGTTTCCGCCGTGCTGGCGGTGATCATTCCGCCTTCCATTCTGATGATTGTCTGGGGCGGTGTGCTGACGGTTTCGATCGGCGCGCTGTTTCTGGCGGGTGTCATTCCCGGCCTGCTGATTGGCTTGGTGCAAATGGCAACCGTGCATGCCTATGCGAAGAAGCGCGGCTACCCCACCTATCCGCGCGCCAACCTGCGCGAATTGGGTTTTGCCACCTGGATTTCTTTGCCCGCGCTGATGACGCCTTTCATCATCATTGGCGGCAAGATTTTTGGCTGGTTCACCGCGACCGAAAGTGCGTGCATCGCCGTGCTTTATGCCGGCCTGCTTTCCCTGATTGTCTATCGGGAGATGGATTTGAAAGGGCTTTACGGGGCGCTTGGTGAAACCGGAAGGCTGGCGGCGGTGGCGCTGTTTTGCGTGGGTACAGCTTCGGCCTTTGGTTGGTTGCTCGCCTATTACAAAATCCCTGAGGCCATCCTGACCGGCGTTTCCGCCTGGGGCATGGGCAAGATCGCGACAGGGTTTTTCGTGGCCGGCGTCTTCCTGGTGGTGGGCTGCTTCCTGGATGCTATCCCCGCCATCATCATTGTCGGCGCCATCTTGCAACCCTTGGCCATGGAAGTCGGCATTCATCCGGTGCATTTCGCCATGATCGGGATTGTGAGCCTGGCTTTCGGCCTGGTGACGCCGCCTTATGGCTTATGTCTGATGATCGCCTGCCATGTGGCGGGCATGAAGATAGGTGCTGTGATCAAGGATACCCTCATTATGCTGCTGCCCATGCTGGCTGTGCTGGGCCTGGTCATCATGTGGCCGGATGTGTCTTTGATTCTGCCGCGGCTGATTTCGCCTGAATTCCTGCAATAGACCGCCACCATCACCCTGTAATACGCGCCGCAAGGCCACCCAGAAACACGGCAAGCCCCAGATCAAGCGCGACAAACCCCGCCGCGCCCAACGCGCTGAGGCGCAGCGCATGGCGTGCGACAAACCATTCCAGCCAAAGCGCATAAAACAGCGCCAATAACCCACCAAGGTCGAGCAAACCGCCCTTGCCCAACAGCAAGCCCGGCAGGCTCAGCAGCGCGAGTGCGAGATATTGCACCACCGCAGACCAGTTCCAGGCAGCAATGAAACGCGGCCAGCGATCTGCGACGCCAAGCGCCTTGGCCAGGTAGAGCGACGCCAAGGCAAACCCCGCCCAGGAAGCCGCAAACAGCAGCAAATCCACAAAAAGCGAGAGCACCACATCCTCGGGCGGGCTGGTCTGATCCTTGAAGAACAGGAATATCGGCAGGCAGATCGCCGCAGCGCGGAAGGAATAGGCAGCGACCGGCAGCGTATTCTCAAATGCCGCCAGCCCCAAGGCGCGCCCACGCGCGAGCATCAGCGCGCCAGCCAGCGCGCGCGCCACGCCGCCTTGGGGTGCGTTGCTCAGCCGACCAGCTCCTCAAGCGCCATGCGGTAAAGCCCCGCAAGGTTACGAAGTTCGTCAATCGGCGCGCATTCATCCACCTTATGCATGGTGGCCCCAACCGCACCCAATTCCGCCACCGGGCAATAGCGCGTGATGAAACGCGCATCGGATGTGCCGCCACCCGTATCAAGCTTTGCCTGTGCGCCCGTTGCGCGTTCAATGGCGCGTTGTAGCCCGGCCACGAAAGGCCCCGGTTCGGTCAGGAAGCTTTCGCCGGAAACCGTGACCGTCAGATCATGGTTTGGCGCTTCTTCTTCCAGCACCGCGCGAATGCGCTGGGTCAGCCCGCTGCTGCGATGCAGATCATTGAAGCGGATATTCAAAAAAGCCTTGGCCGCGGCTGGGATCACATTGGATGCGGTATTGCCGACATCAAAGCCCGTCACTTGCAGCGTGCTTGGCTGGAACCAATCACTGCCATTGTCCAAAGCCTCAGCGGTCAGCCTATTCAGCACCCGCACCAGCCGATGCACCGGATTATCAGCGCGTTCCGGATAGGCGGAATGGCCCTGAATGCCATGCACGGTGATATGCGCCGTCATGGAACCGCGCCGGCCGATTTTCAGCGTATCGCCAAGCGTCACCTTGGAAGTGGGCTCACCCACCAGCGCCATGTCGGGGATTTGATTATTGTCGGCCATCCATTCCAGCACCTTGGCGGTGCCATTGATGGAAGGCCCTTCCTCATCGCCCGTGATCAGCAGGCTGATGCTGCCCTGATGATCTGGCCGTAGCGCGAGGAAATCCGTCAGACCAGCAATGAAGGCCGCGATGCTGCCCTTCATGTCGCAAGCGCCGCGGCCATAGATCATGCCATTGGCGATTTCCGCCCCGAAGGGATCATGCTGCCAGCCGGCGCGATCACCAACCGGCACCACATCCGTATGCCCCGCATAGCAAAAATGCGGCCCATGCCGCCCGCGCCGCGCGAAAAGATTATCCACCTCCGCGAATTTCAGCCGCGTGCAGGTGAAGCCAAGCGGGATCAGCGCCGCTTCCAGCACGCCAAGCGCGCCGCCTTCTTCCGGGGTGACGGAAGGGCAGCGGATTAGCGCTTGCAGCAGGGGAAGCGGATCAGTCACGTAGCAATTCGTTGATTGCAGTCTTCGCGCGGGTTTGCGCATCCACGCGCTTCACGATCACCGCGCAATAGAGCGATGGCCCAGGCGAGCCATCCGGCAGCGGCTTACCCGGCAAGGAACCTGGCACCACCACGGAATAGGAAGGCACGCGGCCCATGAAAATCTCGCCCGTTGTACGGTCCACAATCTTGGTGGTGGCGCTGATGAAAACGCCCATGGAAAGCACAGATCCGCGCTCCACAATCACGCCTTCCACGACTTCGGAGCGCGCGCCAATGAAGCAATCATCTTCAATCACTACAGGGTTGGCTTGCAGCGGTTCCAGCACACCGCCAATGCCAACGCCGCCTGAGAGATGCACATTCTTGCCGATTTGTGCGCAGGAACCGACCGTGGCCCAGGTATCCACCATGGTGTTTTCCTCAACGCGCGCGCCAAGGTTCACGAAGGAGGGCATCAGCACCACATTGCGCGCGATATAGGCGGAACGGCGCACCACCGCGCCCGGCACCACGCGGAAGCCCGCTTCGCGGAAGCGATTTTCGCCCCAGCCTTCGAATTTCAGCGGCACCTTGTCATAAGCGCCGGTCGAAATTTCCATCGGCGCGGAATCGGCCAGGCGGAAGGACATCAGCACCGCCTGCTTCAACCATTGATTGACCTTCCAGCCACCATTCCCATCGGGCTCCGCCACGCGGGCCTGGCCGGAATCGAGCATTTCCAAGGCTTCTTCAACTGATGCGCGATCAGCCCCCGTGGTCGCGGGGGAAAGCTGGTCGCGCTTGGCCCAAAGCGCTTCGATGCGGGCTTGAAGAGCGGTCATGTTCATGGGGCGGGTTCCTTCGGCAAACTTATCTTTCCTTGCGGCGGGGCGGGGGCGCTGTCAACGCTCCGTAGTAACCAAAGATTAGGGGGCCATGGGGAATATGGGTTCATGCTTCCCAGTTGTGAAACCCGCGCGTCCAGCTTGACCCCAGGTCCCCGACCCAAGCTTGCGCCCGGCAGGGTGAAGGTCTTGGCATGAGCGGTACGGTCGAGAATATGCTGCGCTTGGCACGCGAAAGCGATCCTGCGACCCGCGCGATGCTGGCGCGCAACGCCACCACGCCGCATGAAGTATTGGCCTTCCTTTCCAAGGACCAGGAACCGCGCGTCAGAGCCAGTGTCGTCGCGAATACGCGCGCGCCGTTTTCGGTGCTGCAGGGTCTGACCGAGGATGAAAATGCCTCGGTTCGTGAAGCTCTGGCGCGCCGTGTGGCGGATATTCTTCCCTCGCTCACATCTTCATCCCATGACCGTCTGGCGAATATTGTCCAGCCCATTCTGCTGCGCCTCACGGCGGACGCAGCGGAACAAGTCCGCTTCATCATCGCTGATGCCGCCAAGCATCTTTCCACGGTGCCGCGCGATGCCGTGCTGCGCCTTGCCATGGATACGGAAATCCGTGTGGCAGAGCCGGTCATTCGGCTTTCGCCCTTGTTGAATGAGGAGGATTTGCTGGCGCTGGTGGCATCACCACCCGTGAATGAGACACTTCATGCTGTGGCGCGCCGCGCCGGCATTGGTGAGGCGGTGACCGATGCGCTGATCGCCCAGGGTGATCGCGCCGTGATTGGCATGATGCTGGAAAATACCAGCGCAAAAATCCGTCCCGCCAGCATGGATGACGTGCTGAACCGAGCCCGCTTCAATCCGGAATGGTTTCCAAGCCTCATGGCGCGGCCTGCACTGACCCCCGACACCTCCATACGCTTGGCGGGGATGGTGGTTGATACGCTCTTGCGACCCTTGATGCAGCGCCAGGATGTGGACCCTGCGCTGCTGTTTCGCATTCGCCAATGCGTGGCGGATCGCCTGGGTCTGCCGCAACCCAGCTTGCCCGGCGGTGTCACCAATAACCGCCAGATTGACCCTGTCAGTAAAGGCTTTCCGGCCAAGGCCATGGTCTGGCGGACGGATAGGGGCGGCCCGCGCTTCTGACCCTCAGGGCCGGATCAGTGTGCCCGCGCCGCCATCGGTGAACAACTCCCGCAGCACCGCATGCGGCACGCGGCCATCCAGGATCACGGCACCCTTCACGCCCTTTTCAACCGCATAGATGCAGGTTTCCACCTTCGGGATCATACCGCCGGAAATCCAGCCATCCGCGATGCCCTTCTTCACTTCCGCCACCGTCAGTTCCGGGATGAAATTGCCATCGGGACCAAGCACGCCGCGCACATCGGTCAGCATCAAAAGCCTTTCAGCGGAAAGCGCGCCGGCAATCGCACCCGCCACCGTATCGGCATTGATGTTATAGGTCTGGCCATCCGCGCCCGCGCCAACGGGCGCAACCACCGGCACGATATCCGCGCCAATCAATAATTCCAGCACGCGCGGGTTGATGGATTCCGGTTCCCCAACAAAACCAAGATCAAGCACTTTTTCGATATTGCTGTCGGGGTCGCGATAGGTGCGCGTGAGCTTGCGCGCCCGCACCAGCCCGCCATCCTTGCCCGAAATGCCAACCGCCATGACGCCGGCCCGCGTGATGGCTTCCGCCACCTGTTTGTTCACCGGCCCCGCCAGCACCATTTCCACCACATCAAGCATGGCGGCATCGGTCACACGCAGCCCCTGCACGAAGCTGGATTTCACATCCAGGCGCTTAAGCATGGCGTTGATTTGCGGCCCCCCGCCATGCACCACCACGGGGTTCACGCCCACCTGTTCCAGCAGCGCGATGTCACGGCCGAAGCGCAGCGCAGTTTCTTCTTCCCCCATGGCGTGGCCGCCATATTTCACTACCACGATCTGATCATCGTAGCGCTTCAGGAAGGGCAGGGCCCCTGCCAGGATTTCCATTTGGTCCTGGGCGGTATCAGTCATGAAAGGCGATCCTGTAAATTCGAATGGCGTGTAGGGGGCGGCGGCGGGAAGGGTCAAGATGCCGGCGGGTGGCTGGCCTTCTTCTCCCAGCCGCGGTCAGTTTGCTGCCAATAGGTCAGGCTATGCCCGGCATCCTTGGCGACAACCCAGCGCGCGCGCGCCGCCGCCACTGCCGCTTCATCGCCGCCATCGAAAAGATCAAGCACGCGGTCATAAATTTGTAACTTTGCGCTTGCCGCGCCATCCACCAGCACCAGGAAGCGCGCGCCATTGGCCGGCGGCACATCCTGATCGGCAATCAAAAGGGGCTGCGCTGCGTCATGCTCCCCGCCCGCCAGGCCATGCGGCAGCCAGGGCGGATCGGCGGGCAGCCATAGCGCCGCATCCAGGGCGCGCGCACGTTCCGCATCGCTGCACAGGATAAAGCCGCGCCCGCCAGAATCCAGTACGCGGCCCAGCAACTTCGGCAGCGCATCCTGTAATTTGCTGCGCGTCAAATGATAGAAACCGATCTCGGTCATGCGTCGCGTTCAAAGCGCATTTCTACGAGGCGATCCAGCAAGCGCACGCCAAAGCCACTCGGCCCTTTCGGCCCGAGGGGTGCCGCTTCTTCGCGCGCCTCGACCCCCGCGATATCCAGATGCGCCCAGCTTGTGCCTTCCGTGAATTCACGCAGGAAGGCCGCCGCATGGCAGGCATCAGACAGGAAGCGCCCGCCCCAGGCGCCACTGCCCGCCAGCGCGCATTGGCGCAGATCGGCTATATCGCTTTTCAAGACTTCCCTGTGCTCATCATCAATCGGCATGGGCCAAAGCGGTTCGGTGACGTCTTCTCCCGCCGCCATCAGCGCGGCGGTGAGGGCTTCATCATTACCAAAAACGCCAGCACGGTGATGGCCAAGCGAGGTGATGATGCTGCCCGTGAGTGTCGCCAGATCAATCATCGCACGCGGCTGAAAGCGCCGCGCGGTATAGGCCAAAGCATCAGCCAGGATCAGCCGGCCTTCCGCATCCGTATCCAAAACCTCGATCGTCTTGCCGCTATGGGTGCGCAGGATATCTCCAGGGCGATAGGAAGCCGCGCCAATGGCGTTTTCGGCCAGCGCCAGCACCGCCACTGCCGGTGCGGGGGATTGCCGCAGCGCCAGCGTCAGCATCGCGCCTGCCGCCGCCGCAGCGCCTGCCATATCGCCGCGCATTTCTTCCATGCCGCCAGCGGGCTTGATGGAAATGCCGCCCGTGTCAAAGCAAACGCCCTTGCCGACAAAAGCAACCGGCGCGGCCTTCAGCTTGCCCGGCCAGCGCAGCACGACAAGCCTGGGGCCATGCTCGGCCCCGCCGCCAACCGCGCATAACGCGCCCATGCCAAGCGCGGTCAGGCGCTTGCCTTCCAGCACTTCAACCTTCAGGCCAAACTCTCGCAGCGCGCGTAGCCTTTTGGCGAAGGTTGCGGGGTTCAGGCGATTGCCTGGTTCCGCTACCAAATCGCGCGCGTAAAGCACCCCACGCAGCATGGCTTCCGCGCGCACCCAAGCGGGTTCGACTTTGGTGGGGGAGGCCACTGCCAGCGTTACCTGCGCGGGCGGTGTGTCCTTATCCTTGCTGGCATCACGCAAAGCATTGAAGCGCCAAGAATTCAGCAGCGCGCCTGCCGCCAAACCCGCTGCCTGTTCCGGCGTTGCGCCATCCGCAAGCAATACCGCATGCGCGCGGCCCGCTGCCGCGGCCATGCCAGCGCCACCGCCCGCTTCCCAATCGCTGATTGCCTCACCGCCACCAATCCCGGCCAGGATGGTGAAGCCATGGGCGCCTGGAACGGCCAAAACCTCTCCGGCCTTGGCCGTGAAGCGCGCGGCTTTCATGGCGGCGGCAAGCGGCACATCCTCAGGCACGCTGCCAAGCCGCACGGGCAGGATCAGCGCGCTATCAGCACCGCGCGCCTTATGGCGGCGCAGCGCTTCAGCGCTTCGTTGCAGGATCAATTTTACCATGTGCGCAAAAGCGACGTTGCTTCAGCCTTCGTAATGATCCGCCACCATGCGATCCAGCATGCGTACGCCGTAAGCGGTCGCACCCTTCGGCACGGTTGGCGCATCCTTGGAAGACCAGGCGGTGCCAGCAATATCCAAATGCGCCCAGGGCTTGCCATTGACAAAGCGCTGGATGAATTGCGCCGCGGTGATGGACCCGCCCGGCCTGCCGCCGACATTCTTCATATCGGCAATGTCGGACTTGATTTGCTTGTCATAGGCATCACCCAAGGGCATGCGCCAGGCTTTCTCACCCACTGCACTGCCCGCTTCCTTCACATGGGTCGCGAGTGTGTCGTCATTACTGAAAAGCCCCGCGCGTTCGTGGCCAAGCGCGATGATGATGGCACCCGTGAGTGTTGCCAGATCCACCATGAAGCGCGGATCATATTTTTCCTGGCAATACCACATCACATCCGCCAGCACCAAACGTCCTTCCGCATCGGTATTGATTACCTCTACGGTCTGGCCGGAATAGGATTTCACCACATCACCCGGCCGCTGCGCGGTGGCGGATGGCATGTTTTCCACCAAGCCCACCATGCCAATCACATCCGCCTTGGCCTTGCGCCCCGCGAGTGCGGCCATCAGCCCAATCACCGTGCCGGCGCCGGCCATGTCCCATTTCATGTCTTCCATCCCGCCCGCCGGCTTGATGGAAATGCCGCCGGTATCGAAGGTCACGCCCTTGCCAATGAAAGCAAGCGGCTTTTGCTTCTTGCCCTTGGGCGCGCCCATCCATTTCATCGTCACCATGCGCGGTTCCTGCGCGCTGCCCTGCGCCACACCCAATAGCGCGCCAAAGCCAAGGCGCTTCATCTCGCGCGGGCCGATGATGTCCACTTCCACGCCAAGCTTTTCCAAAGCCTTGCAACGTTCCGCCATTTCAGTGGGCGTCAGCACATTGGGCGGTTCGGAAACCAAATCGCGCGTCAGGAAAACACCATCCGCGATGGCCTGCATCGGCGCGAAGGCGGCCTTGGCTTTTGTTGCTTCGGCGCAGGCAATGGCAATGCGTTCCAGCTTCGGCTTGTCTTCTTCCTTTTCCGTGGTGCGGTAGCGATCAAAGCGATAGCTCCGCAGCCGCGCACCCATGGCAACACTGGCAGCAAGCGCCGGCGTCAGCCCGTCCGCCGCAATCACAGCTTCGCGTTCCTGCTGCACGGCAACCAGCGCGGCACCGCCAGCATTCTCGGCACCCTGCGCATCAAGCGCATCTGCCTTGCCAAGACCGATGGCGACAATTTTCGCCAAGCCCGCGCCTGGCGCCCAAAGCGTGCAGGATTGGCCCTTGGTCCCCTTGAACTTCGCCGCTTCCAAGCCGCGCGAAACGGCGCCGCCGGTGGCTTCCTCGGCCGCCTTGGCCTGGCCCGCAAGCGCGGCCCCTTCGGCAAGCAGCAAAACCAAGGCGCCGCTGCGCGGCAAAGCGGGCTTCACGAAGGTGATATCGGGCATGGTGGCTCCTTGGGGGCGAGACAATGTGGAGGCACCTTAACAGAGGCATCGTCACCAAAACAGGGCTTGCGGTGCGGCGCCCATGCGGCCAAAGCAGGGTGCATGGATAATGATGCGCTGCTGGCCTTGGCCAGTGATCTCGTGGCCAAGGCGGCTTCGGCCATTATGGCGATCAAGGCCGCGGGCTTCGCGGTGGAACGGAAATCCGACCATTCCCCGGTCACGGAGGCTGATCGCATCGCCGAAGCGCTGATTGTGGAAGGGCTGCGTGCCGCCACCCCCGATATTCCCGTGATTGCGGAGGAAGAGGTCGCCGCCGGCACCGCGCCCGCCCATGCCGAGCGTTTCTGGCTGGTGGACCCGCTGGATGGCACGCGGGAATTTGCTGCCGGGCGCGATAATTTCGCGGTGAATATCGGCCTAGTGGTGGCGGGCCGCGCCATGCTGGGCGCGGTGGCGCTACCGGCGACCGGCGAGATCTTCTGGGGCCGGATTGGGGGCGGCGCCTTCAAGCGCGACGCCGCCGGCACCCGCCAGATCCGTGCCCGCACGCCCCCTGCCGATGGGCTGGTCGTGATGGGCAGCCATCACTACGCCGATGACCCGCGCATGGGCCGCTTCCTGGAAGGCCGGCATGTGGCGCGTGTCGTGAATATCGGTTCGGCCGAAAAATTCTGCCGCGTCGCGGAAGGGGCCGCCGATCTCTATCCGCGCTTTGGCCGCACCATGGAATGGGATACGGCCGCACCCCAGGCCGTGGTGGAAGCCGCCGGTGGGCGCGTGCTGGTCATGGAAGGCCGCGCGCCCTTGCTCTACGCCAAGCCTGGCTTTGAAAACCCAGGCTTTGTCTGCGAAGGCCTGCCGGGATGACACGCCGGCTTGGGGCGCAGGATGTCGCTGAAGCAGCGCGGTTACTGCGAGCGGGCGAACTCGTCGCCTTCCCGACCGAGACGGTCTATGGGCTCGGCGCGGATGCGCGTAATGGCCGCGCCGTGGCGGCGGTGTTTGAAGCCAAGGGCCGCCCGCATTTCAACCCGCTGATCTGCCATTTCCCCGATGCCGAGGCCGCATTCACCGAGGTGATTGCCGATGACCGCGCGCGCGCTTTGGCCGCCGCCTTCTGGCCCGGGCCGCTCACTTTGGTACTGCCGCGCCGCCCGCAATGTCGGATTGATCTATTGGCCGGGGCGGGGCTGGATACGCTGGCGGTCCGGGTGCCGGCGCATCCGCTCGCTTTGGAATTGCTGCGCGCGGCGGCTATCCCGGTGGCGGGGCCATCAGCCAATCGCTCCGGCGCGGTCAGCCCGACAACGGCGGATCACGTGCTGGAAGGACTAACCGGGCGCATCGCCGCCGTTTTGGATGGCGGGGCCTGCGATGTTGGCGTGGAAAGCACCGTGCTTGATGTGGCCATGGGCGGTGCCGCGCTACTTCGCCCCGGTGGCGTGCCGGTGGAAGCGATTGAGGCGGTGATCGGCCCGGTTTCCCGCCCTTTGCCCATCAGCGCCGCCGAGAAAACCCGTACGCTCCGCAGCCCAGGGATGATGCTTTCCCATTACGCGCCCAACCTGCCGGTGCGGCTGCGTGCGGTGGATGTGGCAGCGCATGAGGCGCTTTTGGCCTTTGGCCCGGCCTTGCCTGGGGCGG
>CALRPR020000061.1:0-21397 GCA_943370125.1 Allobosea thiooxidans
CAGGTGACAGGCCGGGCAGAGATGGGGTAGTTTCCGTCACGGCGGGTGTGGCCTTTGAATGCGTGGGTTTTGAAATTCAACAGCAAAATCATACGATATTTCAAAAGGATATACCACATCCGCTAACTCTTGGTGAATAATGCGGGCTAGGAAGCAGCTTTGTTCTTGATAGTCAAGAAAATATCATTTCGGGTTCTGTCAACGGATATGTTTCTGTCATTGGGAATGGTTTGAGCTACTCGGGGCATTGGGGCATCCTTGATACATCGATCAGCGCCAGCAGCCTTTACAATGCGCATTTGACACCAAGCACGAGCGATGATTTTGCGATTATCCAATCCGCACTGTCTGGTGCCGACAGTCTTTCTGGAAGTTCGCAGGCGGATTTCCTCATGGGCTATGCGGGAAATGACATCTTTTTCGGCGACGCTGGTCCGGATACGCTGGACGGAGGAAGCGGTAATGATACTCTACATGGTGGCTCAGGGGCCGATAGCTTTTTCGGCGGTGTGGGTGATGACCTCTATCTGGACTATGATTCGCTAGATTTTTTGAATGAATCGGCTGACAGCGGCACCGACGTCATTATCGCCTCGATCAGCATAACATTGCCCCAAAATGTGGAGGCAGTCCTAATCGCACCTGGGTCAAGCGGCCTTACCATAACGGGCGGTGTTGGCAGTGAAACGCTCATCGGGAATGGTTTGTCGAACAGGTTGTCTGGCGGTGCTGGTGATGACGTGCTGCTGGCTTCCGTTATGGACCCAGCCGAGATTTTGGCTCTTTTCAATGGCTGGCCAGTCATTTAGCGCAGCAGAAGGAAACAAGTTGGCTTATTCACTACAGTCGCCGAACCGCAACGCGAAATGCAAGATTGCCTGCCATGGTCAGGCCGAACAGCACCGCCGCGAGAATAAGTGCATCCTGCGGCTTACCTGACCGATCCACGAGCCACCCCGCCAGCGCCGGGGCTGGCGCGGTAATGGCGTAATACGTCGTCGAAAACACCCCCATGCCAAAGGCGCGCCGCGCGGGTGACATGGCCTGACCCGTCAGGGCCATGATCACCCCCGCCGGCCCCATACCGATCAACCCAAACAGCACACAGGCCAGAATGGCGAAGGGCGCATAGGGCAGCGCCACAAGGCAGGCCACCGCAACAGCGCTGCACAGATAAAGCACGGCATCCGGCCTGCCGGTACGGTCCGCGATAATCCCGCTCAAGGGAATGGAAATCATCATCAGCGCGCTTGCCGCACTCACCATCGGAATGGCTTGATGCGCCGCAAAGCCGCTGTCTTGCAGCGCCTGGGGCGCGAAGCTCAAAAACACCAGATAGCCCGCATTGAAAAACGCCCAGACGCTGGAAGCGAGCAGCGTGAGCCATAACTCCCGCCGCGGCAGACCCATCGGCGCAGCGGCGCCGCGCGGGGCGGCAATGCCAGGCGGGGCGCGATAACCAAGCCAAAGTGCCAGCGCCGCCGTGATGCAATAGGCGCTGGCAATGGCAAAAGGCAGACGCCAATGGAATTGAGTCATCAACCAATCATGCGCCACCTGGCCAATGGCGATGCCGAGGGGCCAACTGACGACCAGGATGCTCATGGCGGTGGCTAATTCCTTCCCGGCAAACCAATCCTGCACCATTTTGGCGAAGTAGATCGTGCCAATCACAAAGCCGATGCCGCACAGAATGCGCGCCAGCGCCAGCATCCCAAACCCCGCCGCAATTGCTGCCGTCGCACCACCAAGCCCCATCACCAATAGGCCGAGCACGAGTAAGCCCTTGTCGCTCATGTAGCGCGCCGCATAGCCGCTTGGGATCGAAAGAAACACGCCCGGCAGCATGAACAGCCCGATCAGCGTGCCGATTTCCGTGAGGCTGAGACCGATCTCCGCCGTGATGCCCGGCGCCGCAGAGCCCATGGTCTGAAATTGAAACCCAAGGCTGGTGCGGCAAAAAAACAGCAGCGCGAGGATGGCCCAACGCCGGCGGCCCTCATCGCTCAGACTGCCTTGCCCTGAACCCTGAAGCGGCGCCATGGCCAAGCCCTTCTTGTTGCAGGCGCGCATTGAGCAAGGCGGGGCAGGACCTGTCAATCACTTGCGCGAAACGGGTTGTTCCGTTGCGGCGCAATCCGCATTAAAACCCTGCCATGAAGATCAACGGCATCCCCTTCCGCAGCATCCGCCTTGATGAAGCCGATGGCTGGTCCATCCGTATCCTCGATCAGACCAAGCTGCCCTGGCAGGTGGAATGGCTGCGGCTGACAGATGAAGACCAAGTAGCGCATGCCATCCGTTCCATGCAGGTCCGCGGCGCGCCGCTGATTGGTGCCGTGGCCGCCTATGGTCTGGCGCTGGCGATGCGGCGTAATCCCGAGGCACTTGAACCCGTGGCGGCGATGCTTGGCGAAACCCGCCCCACCGCGATCAATCTGCGCTGGGCGCTCGAGAAAATGCTTGCCGTGCTGCGCCCGCTGCCTGCCGCCGCGCGCGAAGCCGCCGCCTATGCCGAAGCCGCCGCGATTTGCGATGATGATGCCGCAACCTGCGAGGCCATTGGCCGCCACGGCCTGCCGCTGTTGCAGGACATCGCGGCACGTAAACCAGGCCAGCGCGTGAATATCCTGACCCATTGCAATGCCGGCTGGATCGCGACGGTGGATTGGGGCACCGCACTCGCGCCGATTTACATGGCGCATGATGCCGGCATTCCCGTGCATGTCTGGGTGGATGAAACCCGCCCGCGCAATCAAGGGGCGGCGCTGACGGCCTGGGAATTGGGCGCGCATGGCGTACCGCATACGGTGATTGCCGATAATGCCGGCGGGCATCTGATGCAGCATGGCGAAGTGGATATCGTTATTGTGGGCACGGATCGCGTCACGCGCCGCGGCGATGTCGCGAATAAGATCGGCACCTATCTGAAGGCACTCGCCGCGCAGGATAATGGCGTGCCGTTCTGGGTGGCGCTGCCGCATTCCACGCTGGATATGCGGGTGGCGGATGGTGTGCGCGACATCCCGATTGAGGAACGCGCGCCTGAGGAAGTGACCGACATCACCGGCCAGGATGCGGAAGGCCGCATCACGCGCATTAGGGTGGCGGCGGCTGGCAGCCATGCTGCCAATCCCGCCTTTGATGTGACGCCCGCGCGGCTGGTCACGGGGCTGATTACCGAACGCGGAAGGGTCGCAGCGAATGAAGCCGCACTCGCCGCGCTCTATCCGGAAAAAGTCGCAAGTTAGCCGCCATGTGCGGGCGCTATTTCCAGCATCGCTCTAGCGGGGAAATCGCGCGCTATGCCCGTGCAGTGAATGCGCCGCCCAATCTGGTGCCTTCCTTCAACCGCGCACCGACACAGGATGGGCTGGTGCTGCGGCGCCATCCAGAAACTGGTGCGCGGCATCTTGATGCTTTGCGCTGGGGGTTGATTCCGCGCTGGGCGGATGATCCTTCCATCGGCAGCCGCATGATGAATGCGCGGTCTGAATCCATCGCGGAAAAACCATCCTTCCGTGATGCTTTTGTGAAGCGCCGTGCCATCGCCTTTGCCGATGGCTTCTATGAATGGCAGCGCCTGGGCGAAGGCCCGAAAGCGCCCAAGCAAGCTTTCGCTGTCGCCATGGCCGATGGTGCGCCCATGCCGCTCGCGGCACTGTGGGAAGGCTGGCGCGGCAAGGATGGCGATATCATCCGCAGCTACACCATCATCACCACCAATGCCGCGCCGGAATTGTCGCCGCTGCATGACCGTATGCCGGTGATCCTGCCGCCTGAGGATTGGGATGAATGGTTGGGGGAAACGCCCGCCGAACCCGCGCGGCTCAAGGCACTGCTGCGCCCCTTCCCACGCAAGGGGCTTGCGGTGTGGCCCGTCTCCGCACGCGTCAATCGCGTCGCGGAAGATGATGCGGCGCTATTGGAACGTGACCCCTTGGCCCAGCCGCCAATTGGGCTGGATGATCCGCCACCTTGGTAGGGATCTGGCGCACCCGTCCTTGGCGTGATTAGCTTCGCCCAACAGGAATTGGGGGAAGGAAATGCGCCAGAAATTGCTTGCTGCCCTGCTGGCTTTTGGCTGCCTATGCGGCTTCACCATCACGGCCAGCGCACAAAGCGCGGACACCAATTGGCCAACGCGGCCCATCTCCATGGTGGTCGCCTATCCGCCCGGCGCCATTACCGACACGGTCGGGCGCCGCGTTGCGGAACGGCTTTCCCGGGCGCTCAATGTGCAGGTGGTGATCGAAAATCGCGCCGGCGCCGGCGGCAATGTCGCGGCGGCCTTTGTCTCTCGTGCGCCGGCGGATGGCTATACGCTGCTCTTCACCTCCTACGGCAATTTGATCATCGCCGCCGCCGCTGACCTGAATGTCGGCTTTCACCCGTGGCGAGACCTGGCGCCGGTTGGCATGATCGGCCCCATGACGGTGGTGCTGTTGGTGCGCCCCGGCCTACAAGCGAACACCTTGCAGGATTTCGTGCGCCACATCGCGGCCAATCCGGGTCGCGTGAATTTCGCGAGTGTCGGCGTCGGCAGTTCCTATCACCTGCTGATCGAACAGATGATGGTCTATGGCAAGCTCAACATGACCCATGTGCCCTATCGTGGCGGCGCGGCGGCCATGACGGATTTCCTCGCAGGCCGCGTGGATGCCACCCTCGCCACGCTGCTATTCGCGCGACCCTATATGCAGGATAACCGCGGCATCGGGGTTGCGGTTGGCAATGCCGAACGCTCCCCCGTGCTGCCCAATGTGCCCGCTGTGCAGGAGGTAATTCCAGGCGCCAAGCTGACCGATGGGCTGGCCGTACTGGCGCCTGCCGCCACGCCGGCGCCGATCATCGCGCGGGCCAACCGCGCGCTACAGGACGTGATAAACCAACCCGCCATGCGCGAATGGCTGACGAATGAAGGCGTGCCCCCGCGCCCCGGCCCGCCGGAAGCCTTCATGGCGGAAATGACGCCGGCCACCGAGGAACTGCGCAGATTATTGCGCGATGCCGCCATTAAGGTGGAGTGACCATCCCATAATGCTTCCCGCGCCTGGGTCTTCCGCGCTATGCACGCCCCATGTCGGATCATGATCGGGATGCCGCCCTTCGCCTGACGCTCAAGCGCCATCGCGCCTTCGCGACTGGTTTGCTGGTGGCCATGGCCGGGCTCATTCTGCTGAGCTATCGCCTGCCGCCTGGCTATTGGACCGATCTGTTGCAGGCATCCGCCAAGGCCGGGCTGGTCGGTGGGATCGCCGATTGGTTCGCGGTCACGGCGCTGTTCCGCCGCCCGCTTGGCCTGCCCATTCCACACACCGCCATCATCCCCAACCAGAAGGATAGGTTGGGCCGCGGCCTTGGGCGCTTCATCGCAGGCCATGTCTTCACCGAAGGCGAAGTGCGCCGCGTGCTGGCGAAGCTTGATCTGGCGCGCATTCTGGAAGGGTTTCTGCGCGACCCCGAGGCTTCACGCCGCGCCGCCATGGCACTTTCCGAAAGCCTGCCCCGCATTCTGGCAAGCCTTGAAGATGGCCGCGCGCGGCGCCTGCTGGCAAGGCTGCTGCCAAGGATTGTCTCCGGCCCCGCCGGCGCGCGTTTGCTGGCGCGGATCCTGCGCGCTGCCGTTGCATCAGGCCAGCATCAGGAAGTCTTCAGCCTGGCGATCGGGCAATTGCGGGTGCTGCTGGCCGCGCGGGAAGAAAACCTGCGCGGCGCCATTGAAGCGCGCGTGCGTGCCGAAGGTGGCGCCTTGGTTGGTTGGCTTGCCGGAGCAACAATTGCGCGACGCATTCTGAACGCAATCAATACGGAATTGGAAAAGATCGGCCCCGATGATTCCGATTTGCGCGCTGCCTTCGCTGAATGGCTCGCGCGTGAAATCGAAAAGCTGGAAACCGACCCTGAACGCGCCGCCGCCATCGGCCGCCTGATGCGCGAAGCGCTTGCACATCCTTCCGTCGCTGCCTGGCTGATGGATGTTTGGGACCGGCTGAAAATCGCCTTGGCGGCCGATGCCGCGCGGCCCGATGGGCGCAGCGTCGCTTTGCTATCCGGCATTTTTGCCAATGCCGGCACCTTGCTGGCGGAAGATCAGGGCGCGCGGGAGCGGCTTAATCGCGCGGCTGAGGGTGTGCTGATGACGCTTCTACCCTCAGCCCAGGCGCAGCTTTCTGATTTCATAGCTGGCGTAGTCACCAATTGGGATGCAGCGACAGTGACTGAGAAGATCGAGCTTCGTGTTGGGCGCGATCTGCAATATGTGCGTATCAATGGCACGCTTGTCGGTTTTCTGGCCGGTGGGGTGCTGTTTGCCGCGCTGACCGCGCTGTTCGGGCGGGTGGCACACTAAAATTCAATACGGCACCTTATCCGGCTTGGCCTGCCAAAGTTGAAATGCGGCAAGCGCTTCTTCCGCCAATACACGCCGCAGCGGCAGGCTACGAGCTTCCGTGGGTGCCGCGACCTCAGCATAAATCGCCGCATCATCAAAGCCAATCGCCGCCGCATCCGCGCGGTCATTCCCATAGACCACCAGGCCAATACGCGACCACCAAATGGCGCCGAGGCACATCGGGCAGGGCTCACAGGATGAGATAATCACCGCACCGGCCAGATCATGCGTGCCAAGCGCGGCGCAGGCAGCGCGAATCGCCACAATTTCGGCATGGGCGGTGGGATCGGCATGGGGGACCACCTGGTTCATGCCCTCCCCAATAATCTCACCATCCTTCACCACCACGGCGCCAAAGGGGCCGCCACCCGCTTCCACCCCTTGGCAGGAAAGGGCGATGGCGCGGCGCATGAAGTTTTCATACATGGACTCTCGCCTCCGGCGCGGTTTGCGTTGTTGTCTACCCGCGCCAAATGGGATCACTTGGGTCTTCGGGACATGCCTGAGCAGTTAGTTGGTCGTATTTCCTGAGCCGCCAAGGCCCATCCTGACAAAAGCCGCGGCTCAATCGGATGAGGCGTCTACCCACCCACCCAGCAGGGGCTTTCTTGATCTTGCTCAATATGTGCAAAACGGCCCCTGGCATTATGCGGGGGCCGAGCTTCAGTTCGGCGCAACAACACGGGCCGTGCAGCACAAGCGGATGCGGCTTTGGGGGTTCTATGGCTGAAATTGATCATCTTGTGATTGGTGCCGCAACGCTGGAAGCGGGCGCGGCTTATCTGGAACACCATTTGGGCGTGCGCCCGGTTCCGGGCGGCCCGCATCCTGGCGCTGGCACGCATAATATGCTGCTCGGCCTTGGGCCAGACCAGTATATCGAAATCATCGCCCCCGATCCCAACCAAGCGCCCCCTGCCCATCCCCGTCCCTTCGATCTGGATGACCCGGCCCTGAAGTTGGCGCTGGAAGCAGAACCACAGCTTATCGCCTATGTCGTCGCCACGCCGGCCATTGAAGCGGTGATCGCGCGGCTTGGCGCTTCCCACGGCGGGGAGGTACGCGCCATGCGCCGCGGCGCGCTTTCCTGGCGCATGGCCTTCCCGCCGCAGCGCCAGGATATGGGCAATCTTATCCCGCCACTGATCCAGTGGGATGGCACAAGAGCCGCAGGGCAAATCCCTGATTCCGGTTGGCGCCTAACAAGCCTGGAAGCCCAGCACCCGGATATGGATGCGCTGCGTGAGGCCATCGCCGCCCGGGGCCTGGCGGAAGCGATCAAGCTTCGCCAAAGCCCCAGCGCCCGGCTGATTGCCCATTTGCGCCATCAGGATGGCCGAGAGGCGGTGCTTGCCAGCGCCTGAACTGGGCGTGTAAAGAAGCATTAACACTCTATCTTTCCGCGTAAATTGAGGACATATTTCCCGGATGGGAAGAATTGATATCCCCACCCGCCATCGCCTGGCCGGCGCCCCATCGTGTTTTCCATTCATTCCAATGGAAATAGCGGGTTTAGCCAAGCGTGAGGCCCTTTCCAGGCGGATTACGCTGGCATGACCGCGCGGGTCTTGGTGGTGGATGACAGCCTGCCCAATCGCAAGCTACTCGAAGCCCGGTTGCAGGATGAATATTTCGAGGTTTTGGGCGCGGCTTCGGGTGCTGAGGCGATCACTCTCGCTCAGCGCTGGTCGCCCGATATCATCCTGCTGGATGTGCTGATGCCGGAGATGGATGGCTTTGAAGCCTGCCGCCGCCTGAAGGCCCAGCCGGCCACGGCACATATCCCCGTGGTCATGGTCACATCCCTCAATGACCAAAGTGAGCGGGTGCGCGGGCTTGATGCCGGGGCAGATGATTTTCTCGTCAAGCCCGTGGATCAGGCGACACTTTTCGCCCGGCTGCGCGCCCTGTTGCGGGTGAAACAGGTGCTGGACGCCTGGCGGCTGCGCGCGGAGACAGTGCGCGATCTGGGCTTTGAACCGCCCAGCGCGCCGCCCGAGGATTTCGAGGGTGCAAAAATCCTTTTGCTGTCAGACAATGCAGCGGAAGCAGCAACGCTTTCCCGCGCGCTGGCGGCCGACGGCATGGCGCTTGAGCAGTGCAGTGATGAAAAACAGATCTGGCAAAAGCTGCAGGATCCGGCGCAGCATCATGATCTGGTGCTGACCTCTCTCCCGATGGCGCAAGTTGATCCGCTGCGGCTGGCATCACGACTGCGCGCGGAAGCAGAAACGCGCGACCTGCCGCTGATGCTTATCGCGGATGAGGAGCAACGCGAATTGGTGCTGCGTGCTTTCGAATTGGGTGCCTCCGACCACGTGCTGCGCCCGATCAATGAAGAAGAACTACGCGCGCGCGTGCGGAACCAGGTCCGGCGCCGGCGCTATCAACTGCGCCTGCGGGCGGAATTTGACCGCTCACTTGAATTGGCGGTGACCGATGGCCTGACGGGCTTACGCAATCGCCGCTATGTCTTTCGCCATCTGGAATCCCTGCTGCGCGGCGGGACTGCTTGCGGCGTACTAATGATTGATGTGGACCGCTTCAAGCCGCTCAATGATTATTACGGCCACGCGGCAGGCGATGCGGCGTTACGCGAAGTGGCGGCACGGCTGCGCGAACATGTGCGCGCTTCCGATGTTGTGGCGCGTTATGGCGGTGAGGAATTCCTGGTGGTGATGTCCGGCGCAGGTGCGGAGGAAACGGGCGTTATTGCCGAAAGACTGCGCGCCGCCATTGGGGATCGCCCGATTGATCTTGGCCAGGCCAAGCTGCCAGTCACAGTGAGTATCGGCAGCGCCTTGACCGGCAAAACCTCAGACGCTGATGCGCTTATCGCCGCAGCCGATGCGGCCATGTATCGCGCCAAAGGACTTGGCCGAAACCGTGTGGAAGCCGCGACAGAGGTAGATTGGCGCCAATAGATATGGCGCCCAGCCCGCGCGCCACAGCCCAGAACAGCAAAAGGGCGGGAGACCCCGCCCTCAATTCCGTTATCTAACAGACGCCTTTAGGCGTCGCGGGCGTTATTTGATCTTGGCTTCGCGGAACACCACGTGCTTGCGCGCCACCGGATCATACTTCTTCTTTTCCATCTTGCCGGTCATGTTCCGCGTGTTCTTCTTCGTCACGTAGAAATAGCCCGTCTCCGCGCTGCTCACGAGGCGAATGAGGATGGTGTTCGATTTGGCCATGGTCAAAAGCTCCAGCCCGCCGGCCGCTGGGCCGGAGGTTTCGTTGGGCCTTTCCTAAGCATGCAGGCGTTTTCGTCAAGGGGAAAAGCAAGCCTGCCCCAGTTTCAGCGCATCAGCGCCGCCTGATAGGCTGTTGCGTCCGTCACCAAAGCCTGGGCGAAATCCGGCTCCCGCTCTACCCCATCCAACCCCGGAAAGCTCTCCCGCAGGGCGCTTGCCTCCAGCGCCGAGACCGGCGGGCGGAGCGCGCGCAACCGCGCCAGGACTGCCCCCATGGGCTGCTGCCCGGCGCGCAGCGCCACCAGCGCCCCCGCCGCGGCTTCAGCACCGCCTGCGGTGCAGAGCGCCGGCAATAGCCCCGCCCCCTGCAAGGGCCAGCCAGAGGGCATAACAATGCGCGACCAGCTCAGCTGCAATTCGCCGCCATTGGGCAAGGGCAGCAGGATTTGGACCAGCCCCTTGCCTTGGGTTGCAGTACCCAGCACAGCCGCCCGGCCGCGTTCCGCCAAGGCCGCCGCCAGGATTTCCGCGGCCGAGGCGGTGCGCCCATCCACCATCACCACAATGGGCCGCCCTTGCGCCAGATCACTATCAGATGCGCCGTAGCGCCGATTGGCTTCCGGGTGCCGCCCGGCAGTGCCGACAATCTCCCCGCCATCGAGGAAGATATCCGCGACTGCTACTGCCTGGGTCAGGATGCCGCCGCGATTGCCGCGCAAATCCAGCACTATGCCGCGTGGCGGATTGGCGCCCGCAAAGGCAGCTTCGACAAAGCCTGTCACCTGGGCGGAAGTCAGCGCGTTGAAGCCGGAAATACGCAAATGCAGCACCCCATCGCGGGTTTCAGCCGTTACCGTCTCCACGCGCTGCGCCACACGTAGCAGCGTCACATTGCGCCTGCGCCCGGCGCGCTGCACAGCCAGCGTCACCTCTGTCTCTGGTGCACCTTCCATCAACAGCTCCGCGCCGGGCAGGTCATTGGCGAAGACCATTTCATCATCCACGGTCACCAGCCGGTCACCCACACGAATGCCTGCACTTGCCGCTGGACTATTCGGGGTCACCGCCGCCACCAGTACCTGCCCGCGCTGCACCATGAGGCGTAGCCCGACGCTGCCCTGGCCGAGGCGCCTTTCGCGCGCAAGCTGCGCTTCTTCGGGCGTCACATAGCGGCTGAAAGGGTCAAGATGGCCGAAAATGGCGTTGAAACTCGCGCGCAGCAGCGCATCCCGTTTCGTTTCCCGAATGGAGGGTGATGCCGCCCAGGCGGCTTCCTGAAAATGCAACAGCGCTTCGGCCGCGGTCTTGCCAATTGCCTCTGGCGCGCCGCGCTGCGAATCGCTCGGCATGGCACGACTGAACACGGCCCGGCGCCCGCGCATCAGGCGTAACTCCCGGCCCTGTCTTTCAACCCTGAGCCCGGCATCGGTCGCGGTAAATCCGGCGAGGCCCCAGGTGATCAAGTCACTGGGCAGCGCGCGTTCCATATGCCTATCGAGAATGGCGGCAAAGCCGGCGGCGAAAACCCCCTGCATTTCTTCTCGCGGGAAGGCGGGGATCGCTTCCTGCACGCCAGCGCGCGGCACATCCTGCGCCAGCGCCACGCCCAAGGGCAGCGCGGAAGCGCAGAGCAGGATCAGCAAAGCGAGAGCAGGAAAAACGCGCGCGCGCTGGCTCAGCGCCGTCCACGCCGCGTCGGCGCCTGCCGACCCGTGCGTTGGGGAATGCCCTGCATGATGTGAAACACCATCCCGCCCGTGCGCGCGGTCGCTTCCCGAAGCCGCACTTCCACGGACTGACCCAGCGTAAAGGTCAGACCTGTCCTGCGACCAGCCAGGCGCTGCGTGGCTTCGTCCTGATCCCATCTATCATCCGGCAATGAGCCAAGCGGTACAATGCCGCTCGCGCCATTCTCCTCCAAAGTGACAAACAGTCCGAAGCGTGTCACCCCTGAAATACGCGCGGCGAAAATATTTCCCACGCGCTCTGACATATATGCCGCAAGGTAGCGATCAACCGCATCGCGTTCCGCCGCCGCCGCGCGTCGTTCGGTTGCGGTGATGTGTTCGCCGGTTTCCAGAAAACGCGCCGCTTCCACTTCCGCCAAGCCATCACTGCCAAGCTTCAAGCCGCGGATCAGCGCGCGATGTACCAGCAAATCCGCATAGCGTCTGATGGGTGAGGTGAAATGCGCATAACGCGCCAAGGCCAGGCCGAAATGCCCGAGATTCTCCGGCGCATAAGCCGCCTGGGATTGGCTGCGCAGCACGGTTTCATGCACCAGCCGTTCCTGTGGGCTTTCCTTCACCTCAGCGAGCAGCGCGGCGAAATCACGCGGATGCAGCCGATCCCCGGGCGGGAGCGACAATTCCATGCTGCGCAGGAATTGCCGAAGCCCTTCCAGCTTCAAATCCGAAGGCCGGTCATGCACCCGGTACATGCAGGGCTGGATCAGGCGTTCCAATTCTTCCGCCGCGCAGACATTGGCGGCGACCATGAATTCTTCGATCAACCGATGGGAATCGAGCCTGGCGCGCGGCACCACCGCGCTCACGCGCCCTTTTTCATCCAGCAGCACGCGGCGTTCCGGCAGGTTCAAATCAAGCGTGCCGCGTGCTTCGCGTGCGGCCAGCAGGGCCCGGAAGGCGCCGTAAAGGCTTGCCATATGGCCGGGCGCCAGGCCTTCCGGTTCGCTGCCGGCTTCGAAACTCGCCTGCGCCTGTTCGTATGTCAGCCGCGCGGCGGAACGCATGATGCCGCGCCCGAAGCGGTGCCCAGATTTCCGCCCCGCGCCATCAAAGCGCATTTCAACAAACAGGCAGCCGCGATCTTCGCGCGGGCGCAGGCTGCACCAGCCATTGGAAAGCGCCTCGGGCAGCATGGGCACCACGCGATCGGGGAAATAAACCGAATTGCCGCGCGCCCAGGCTTCGCGGTCCAAATGACTGTCAGGGCCGACATAATGCGCCACATCGGCGATGGCGACCGTCACTTTCCAGCCGGCGCCATCGGGTTCGGCATGCACGGCATCGTCGAAATCGCGTGCGTCATCGCCATCAATCGTCACCAAAGGCAGGTCGCGCAAATCAACGCGCCCGCGCGCGGTAACGCCCTTCGCCGCTTCGGCTTGGCGGACCGCCTCGGCAGGAAAGACATCGGGAATGCCATGGGCATGGATGCAGATGAGCGAGACCGAACGCGGTTCGCCCATGACGCCAAGGCTTTCCACAATGCGCGCGGGCTTGGGGCCGAAATGCCGCGTGGCGGGTAAGGGTTCAGCCAGCACAATATCGCCTGGCTTTGCGCCGCCGGCCTCACCGGGCGGGACCATCCATTCGCCCTTCTGGCGACGATCGGTTGGGATGATGCGCCCTTCCTCATAAACGCCCAGAATGCGGGCCGGCGCACCACCCGCGATGCGCTTAAAAGTGCGGCCTTCATATTTGCCGGCACCGATGGGCTTGAGGCGTGCCAGCACACGCTCCCCAACCGCCAGCGCCGGGCGGCCTTTGCCTTCCGGGCGCATATAGATGATGGGCGGGCGGCCCTCGCCCTCCCATTGCAGCGGGCGGGCGATGGGGTCGCCATCTGGGTCCGTGCCGGTCACTTCCACCGGCGCCATATCCGGCAAGCGGCCTGGCGCGATGATGGCGCGCTTGCCGGCAGGGCTTGCGCCACCTTCTTCGGCCAACTCGCGCATCATGTGGCGGAGCGCCGGGCGCTGATCCGTACTCAGCCCAAAAGCACGAGCGATTTCGGATTTCGTCACGCGGCCTTTGGCTTCCGCCAAAAACCCACGCAGCGCGGCCTTGGACGGAAGCCCGCCTGTCGTCGTAGCAGCTTGGAGCGCCGTGCCGCGACGTTTGGCACTGGCCGCCGGGCCGGAGGCGGCGCGGGATCGGGCCTTATGGCCCTTCACCGGCGGGCCGCGGCGGGGCATGTCAGCGGCTGCTCTTGCGGGCAGCGGGCTTGGCTTTGGCTGCGGGCTTCGCCTTGGCTGCCGGTTTCGCCTTGGCCGCGGTGGCGGCTTTTGGCTTGGCAGCAGGCTTGGTCTTCGCCGCCGGCTTCGCCTTGGCCGCAGGTTTCGCCTTGGCGGCTGGCTTGGCGACGGCCGGGGCGGCAGAGGCCTTGCGTGCGCCACCCTTCGCACCCTTGCGGGCCGCCGCACCGCGCGCCTTCATCTCCTTGCCCTTTTCGGCGAGCAGCGAGACCATAACGGCAAGCGCGGCGTCTTCCATCGCTAGATCGCGCGGTAGATTGGCCACTGTCCGCCCATGCTGCGCGTAAGGCCCGAAGCGGCCCTTACGCACCACCACCATCTCCCCGTCCTTCGGATGCGGCCCTAATTCACGAATGCGGGACCGTGCATCGGCCAAAAGTGCCACGGCGCGATTGAGCCCAACCGTCAGCACATCATCATCCTTGTCCAAGGATTTGAAGATGCTGCCACAGCGCACATAAGCGCCGAAACGCCCAAGCCCCGCCGTGATTTCTTCCTGGCTTTCGGGATCAATGCCAATCACGCGCGGCAGGGAGAGCAACCCAAGGGCTGCTTCCAGCGTCATGCCATCCGGGTTTTGCCCGGCAGCCAGGCTCGCCCGGCGCGGCTTGGTGGGCTTGCCCTTGGCATCGGTGCCGGGCTCTCCGAGCTGCACATAAACGCCATAAGGGCCACGCCGCATGGTGACCGCCTGGCCGGTCGCGGGGTCGTTGCCCAATTCGCGATCTGCGCTGGCACCTTCACCATCGGCAGACCCAACCCCGAAGGGCCGCGTGTAGCGGCATTCCGGGTAATTCGAACAACCAATAAAGGCGCCGCCGCGGCCAAGCCGCAAGCCAAGCCGGCCCGCCGAACAGCTTGGGCAGCTGCGCGGGTCCGTGCCATCGCCGCGCGCGGGAAAAACATGCGGCCCCAAATCCTCATCCAGCGCGTCAATCACATCGCGCACTTTCAGATCCTTGGTCGCTTCCACGGCGCGGGAGAATTCATCCCAGAAAACATGCATCACCGCGCGCCATTCGGCACGACCACCGGAGATTTCATCGAGCTTTTCCTCCATGGCGGAGGTGAAGCCGGTATCCACATATTTCTCGAAAAACCGCACAAGGAAGGTGGTGACCATGCGCCCCAAATCCTGCGCAATAAAACGCCGTTTTTCGAGCGTGACGTATTTCAAATCCTGCAAGCGCTGCAGGATGGACGCATAGGTGGAAGGTCGGCCAATGCCGAGTTCTTCCAGCCGCTTCACCAATGACGCTTCGGAATAGCGCGGCGGCGGCTGGGTGAAATGCTGGCTTGCGGCGATGTCACCGTGCTTCAGCGCTTCCTTTTCCCGCATGGGTGGCAGGATGCGGCTTTCATCATCCTCGGCGGGCGCGCTGCCGGGCGCGATGCCGGCGCGCGCATCGGCCGCGCGATCATCCTCATCTTCGCGATAGAGCTTCAGGAAACCGTCAAACGCAATCACGGAACCGGTGGCGCGGAATTGCGCGCGGGCATCCTTGGCGGTGATGTCCACCGCCGTTTGATCCATCTCGGCCGAGGCCATCTGGGACGCGACCGCGCGCTTCCAGATAAGATCATAAAGCCTGGCCTGCGCGCCTTCCAATTCGCCGCCCATGGTATCGGGGCTGCGCGTTACGTCCGTGGGGCGAATCGCCTCATGCGCTTCCTGCGCGTTCTTGGCCTTGGAGGCATATTCGCGCGGCGCGGCGGGCATGTAATTCGGCCCGAATTCACTTTTCACGTGATCACGAATGGCGGCGATGGCTTCGCGCGCCATGGTCACGCCATCCGTCCGCATATAGGTGATGTGGCCGGCTTCATACAAAGCCTGCGCCGTGCGCATGGTTTGCTGCGCGCCCATGCCGAGCTTGCGCGATGCTTCCATCTGCAGCGTGGAGGTCATGAAGGGCGGGGGAGGGTTCCGCCTCACGCGGCGCTTTTCGACCGACGCCACACTATAATTGCCGCCTTCGGCCAGCGTCTTCGCGCGCAGTGCCGACGCTTCATCCGGCAGGTCGAATTGTTCAAGCTTGCGGCCTTCAAGATGCGTGAGCCGCGCGGTGAAAGGTGCGCCGGCCGCCGTGGTGAAGCGGCCTTCAATGGACCAATATTCGCGCGCGCGAAACGCTTCGATTTCCGCTTCGCGTTCACAAATCAGCCGCAGCGCCACTGATTGCACGCGCCCCGCGGAACGCGAACCAGGCAGCTTCCGCCACAGCACCGGCGACAACGTATAACCCACCAAATAATCCAGCGCGCGCCGCGCCAGATAGGCTTCGATCAGCGGCTGATCCAAATCGCGCGGATGCGCCACCGCATATTGCACAGCGCGCTTGGTGATTTCATTGAAGGTGATGCGCTGAACATGCTTGCCCTTCAGCGCCCCGCGCTCGGCCAGCATATCCTTCACATGCCAGGAAATCGCTTCCCCTTCACGGTCCGGGTCGGTTGCCAGATACAATCGCTTGGCGCCCTTCAGCGCAGCCGCAATGCGGCCCACCTGCTGTTCGCCGCGTGGGTCCTTGCCCCAGAGCATGGCGAAATCCTGATCCGGCAGGACAGCGCCATCCTTTTCTTCCAGATCGCGGACATGGCCATAGGAGGCCAATACCGTGAAATCCCGGCCCAAATATTTTTCAATCGTCTTCGCCTTGGCCGGCGATTCCACAACGACAACGTCGCTCATGCTTTCCCGATTCACCCTCGCCCGGATAGCGCTACCCGATGGCCGGGCAGCATATCCACCCGGCCTTCCAGTTCCAGATCAGCAAGCGCCGCCTGGAGCGCGGGGGGTGAGAGGTGACAGCGCCGGAGCAGATCGTCAACAGATATCGGTGCCATTCCAATCAAATCAATGAGATGACCATATTCGCCGGGGGTAGCTTCCGGCGGTACATCCTCGGGGATTGGATTTTCCGGGCTATGGGCCAGGGCAAAAAGCGGGGCATCGCTCGGTGCTTCGGGCAGATGCGCCAGCACATCGGCGGCTGATTCAACCAAATGCGCGCCTTGGCGGATCAGGTCATTGGCGCCGCGGCTGCGTGGGTCAAGCGGACTGCCAGGGATGGCGAAGACCTCTCGCCCCGCTTCCAAGGCTAGGCGCGCGGTGATCAGCGTGCCGGATCGCTCCGCGGCTTCCACCACCAGCACACCCAGCGAAAGCCCGGCCACGATGCGGTTGCGCTTCGGGAAGTGGCGGGCGAGTGGTGCGGTGCCGAGCGCATGTTCCGCCACCAGCGCGCCTTCGCGGCCAATCCGCGCCTGAAGTGCGGCGTTTTCGGGCGGATAGGCGACATCAAGGCCGCCTGGCAGCACGGCCAGCGTCCGCCCGGCGCGTAAGGCACCCTGATGCGCCGCCGCATCCACGCCGCGCGCCAGGCCCGAGATCACCAGCACCCCGGCTTCGGTCAGCGATTCGGCAATGTCCTCCGCGATACGTCGCCCAGCAGCCGAGGCATTGCGCGCGCCCACAATGGCGAAGCTTGGCACCTGCGCCAGCAAAGCGGCATCGCCCTGTACGGCGAGCATGGCCGGCGCATCCGCCAGCAAGGCCAGCAAGGGCGGGTAGTCAGCACTGCCCCAGAAAATGAACCGCGCGCCAAGCCTCGCCATAGCATCGGCTTCCCGCCGCGCATCATCCAGGCTTGGGATGCGCGCTGGGGTTTCGCGTTTGGCGAGCAGGCGGGGCAAAGCCTCCAGAGCCGCGCGGCCACTGCCGTGGCGGGCGAGCAGGCGGCGAAAACCCATGGGGCCAATGCCTTCGGTCTGGGCGAGGCACCAGAGGGCAAGGCTTTCGGTAGGGCTGGGCGTGGCGGCGGGCATAGGCGAAATCCTATGCCACACTTCAACCTATACGGGAAATCCTAAATCGTAGTGCTACTTGGCCGTTTTGCCGATGCGCGGTTCGGTGCCCGCCAGCAGGCGGCGGATATTCGCCTCATGCCGCCAAAACACCAGCACGGCGATCAGCAGCGCCATCAGCGCGTGATCCGTGCTGGACAGGACCAGGGCAAAAAGCGGCGCGGCGGCAAAGGCCGTGAGCGCGGCGGCTGACGACATTTTCAGGAGTTTCGCCGCCACCAACCACACGGCGCAGCAGGCAAGCCCCACCGGCCAGGCAGCGGCCAGCAACACGCCAAGCCCGGTCGCCACCCCCTTGCCGCCGCGAAAGCTAAGCCAGACCGGAAAAAGATGCCCGAGTACCGCTGCCGTGCCCACGACCATATCCTGATCACCCAGGAAATAGCGCGCCAGCAAAATCGCCACCGCCCCCTTCAGCCCATCCAGGATCAGCGTTGCCGCCGCCAGGCCTTTGCGGCCGGTGCGCAGCACATTGGTCGCGCCGATATTGCCAGAACCGACCTGGCGGATATCGCCAAGCCCGGCGGCCTTGGTCAGCAGCAGGCCAAAGGGGATGGACCCGATCAGATAGCCACCCAGCAGCGCAATCAGAAAACTAATGCTGTCCGCGTGTTCCGCCATGACTCAGCCCCCGAAAACGCGCCGTCCGGCTTTCCAGGTGCCAAGCACCCGGCCTTCCAGGGCGCGACCATCAAAGGGGGAGTTCTGCGCCTTGCCGGGCAGCTTGCCGGCTTCAACCTTCCAGCCGCGATCGGGATGGAACAGCACGAGGTCCGCCGGCGCACCCTTGGCCAGCCTGCCCAGCGGCAAACCCAGCAACGTCGCTGGCCGTGCGGTCAGCAGCCCAAGCGCCGTCAGCATGGGCAGATCGCCCGCATGCACGCGCGCCAGGGTTACGCCGAGTAAGGTGGCAAGCCCCGCCCCGCCCGCTTCGGCCTGTGCAAAAGGCAAGCGCTTGTCATCGGCATCGCGCGGCTGATGGTCTGAGGCAATCGCGTCAATCGTGCCATCCGCCAGCGCTACCACCACCGCCTGCCGATCAGCCTCGGTGCGCAAAGGCGGGGAGAGTTTGGCGTAGCTGCGATAATCGCCAATCGCGGTCTCGTTCAGATCAAAATAGGGCGGCGCGGTATCGCAGGTGACCGCAAGGCCCTCGGCCTTGGCGGCGCGGATCAAATCCAGCGCAGCAGCGGTGGAGACATGCGCGAAATGCACATGCCCGCCCGTGATGCGCGCCAGTGCGATATCGCGCGCTACCATGATGGCTTCCGCCACCGGGGTGATGCCAGGCAGGCCAAGCCGTGTCGCCAATTCGCCTTCGGTGGCGGCACCGCCGGCAGCCAGGCTCGGTTCTTCCGGGTGCTGCACAATGAAGGCACCAAAGGCCCGCGCGTAAGAAAGCGCAAGCCGCATGGTGCGGGCCGAGGCAATGGCGCGGACCCCATCGGTAAAGGCAATGGCGCCGGCGGCACGGAGCAGGCCGAATTCGGCCAATTCCTTGCCGGCACAGCCCGATGTCGCGGCGCCATAGGGCAGCAACGCGACCGATCCCGTGGCCTCACCCTGCCGCGTGATGAAGGAAATCAGCGCGGGATCATCAAGCGCCGGGTCGGTATCCGGCAGCACGCAAATGGTGGTGATGCCCCCCGCTGCGGCGGCTTGCGCGGCGGAGGCGATGGTTTCGCGATGCTCCGCGCCCGGTTCGCCGAGATTGGCGCGGAGATCAATCAAGCCGGGCGCAAGGCAAGCCCCGCCTGCATCCACCACGGCGGCACCTTCAGGCGCGGTAAGGCCAGCGCCGCAATCGGCGATCAGCCCATCACGGATCAGCAAACCGCCGGGCGCATCAAGGCCTGAGGCAGGATCGAGCAGGCGGGCATTGGTGATGAGACAATCTGGCATCATGGACGCTCTCATAAGGCTTCGCCGGGCGGCGCGCCACCCGCCTGACGACTTCGCACTTTCGCCACAAGACGACGCGCTTGGCCGGCAACCCATCCCTCGGGGTCCCAAAGCCGAGGCACATTTCCTTGGAAAAACTGGAACAGCAAATGCGCCATTACGGCGAAAATCAGAAGGTTGACCGCTGCCTGTACCAGGAGGTTTTGTACCATCGAACCCTCCACCATCATCCGGCTAGGGTCGGAAGGCTTCAGGCGAACCCCCAATTCATGCCCAAGCGCCGGCGGCAAGGCCATGGGAAAGGCGCGGATTGGTTGCCCTATAACGGTTTTGCCATCTGGTCGGGTCGCCAAGAGCGGCGCATCGAAGCGCCTGCCTGACCGATCATTGGCAACTTCCTGCCAAGGTCCCACTACGGTTGCAGTGGCCTGCGGCCATGTGATCTTGATCCACGCATCGTGGACCGCCTGCGAAAAGAAACCGACGATCATTACCGGAACAAGGCAGGCTAAAAAAGCAGATAGCCAAACCGCCAATGGCCGGCGGGAAAAGGGATTCCATGCGTGAAGAGACGAGATCCTCAAATCATGACTGCCGCAAATAAAGATGCCGTTCGTAAAGATATCTGAGAGATACAAGGCTGATGAAGAGAAAGATAAGAACCACCCCTCCGCGCCCATAAAGATTGTCCCGTGGCATAATGCGGCTATCTGCGTGGACTTGCCCCTATCAAACCGGACACTCGGCTTGGTTGGATAACTTGCTTGCTATGAACTCACGTGGCGAGCGCATGCGCAAGCCTGAATGCGGGTGGATGTTATTGTAATCTTCGAACCATGCTGGCAGCTGCTGGAGGACGGAGATGGCGTCTGGCCTTGGGTTCACACGGGCATAGTCGCGTTTCAGGGTTTTGACGAAGGCCTCGCAAACGCCGTTGCTTTCAGGGCTGCGGACCGGCGTGAAGCATGGAACGAGGTTCAGGGCTGCGGCGAAGTCGGTCGTCTCGGCTGAGGTATAGGCGGAGCCATTATCGGCGAGCCATTGGACGGGAAACGGGGCGCGGAGCGCGTTGAACCGGCGCTCGACGCAGTCGAGCATCATGTCGCGGATCATCTCACCGGAAATGCCACCGCCATGGGTCGCGACCCAGGTGATGATTTCGCGGTCATGTGTGTCGATCGCGAAGGCAATGCGAACCACCTCGCCATTCCAGCAGGGGATCTCAAGACCATCGGACGCCCAGCGCTGGTTGGAGGTGGCTGCGACAACGCTGCCCTCATGAGCGCGAATGGGGCGCCTGCCGGTGTGAGGCTGCAGGAGCATTGAAGAGAGACGCATGAGCCGAAAGACGCGCTTGTGATTGATCTGTGGCGCGCCTGCATTGCGCCTGGCCCGGTTCAGCAAGGCCGTGACGCGGCGATAGCCATAGGTGGGGCGGGCGTCGGTGATGGCGCGTATTTCGCCCAGCACGGCCTCATCCTCCGCACGCCGATAGGGGCCGCGCTGGGGGCGCTTGGGGCGTTGGAGTTGCTCGACCAGATTAGACCTGGCCACGCCGAGCGTTGCAGCGACAGCCTTCACCGGGAAGCGTCCCGAGGCGGCGATGGTAAGCGCAAGGCTTGTTTTTTTGGGCGTGCAACTTCCAGGGCCTCACGCAGGATCTCGGTTTCCATGGTCTTGCGGCCAAGCAGGCGTTCCAGTTCGCGGACACGGTTTTCAAGCTCGCGGACGCGGCTCAGGGGAACGACCTCCTCATCAGCCCTTACGGCTTCTTGCCCACCCTCACTCATACGGCGCCTCCACTGAAACAGCAGGCTTGGGGCGACGCCATAAAGCCGGGCAACGGCCGAGACCGTCATGCCAGGCTGCATAGTCTGTTCGACCAGCCGGACCTTTTCCTCGGCAGTATAGCGCCGACGGCGCTGAATGCCGGTGATGATTTCAACACGCTCAACAGGCTTCGACATAGGCGTATGCCTAGGCTTACACCTAGGCCCTCACGGTTGCGCCAGGTGTCCGGTCGAATTGGGGGCTGGTCCA
>CALRPR020000062.1:0-21089 GCA_943370125.1 Allobosea thiooxidans
CATTGCGGGAACGCCCCGTATGCAGGCGCTTGCCGGCTTCCCCGATGGTTTCTGTCAGCCGCGCCTCGATATTCATGTGAATATCCTCAAGCGCGTCATCAAAGGGGAAATCGCCGGCTTCGATGCGGGTGGCGATTTTTCCAAGGCCCCCACGTATCGCGGCCTCGTCTTCCGCGCTGATGATCCCCACATGCGCCAGCATGGCGGCGTGGGCTAGGCTGCCTTGGATATCCTGGCGCCACATCTTGCGGTCAAACCCGATCGAGGCATTGATGGCGGCCATGATGGCTGAGGGGCCTTCGGCGAAACGTCCGCCCCATTGCTGGTTCGCGCTGCTGCTGCTCATGCGAAGGGAGTGTCTTTCGTGCCTGTTTTGAACCGCCGTTCCGCGATGATCTGCGCCCCGGCCTTGATTGGCGCGACCCTACTCGCGCCCGGTCTGTCGCGGCAAGGGTGGGCGGCGAAGGGGCTTGAGAAATTGCGTGATGCGGCCAGCCCGGCGCCGGCGGCGGCGATCACCTTTACCGATGCCGATGGTAAGGAAATGGGCTTGCCCGCTTTTGCCGGGCAAGGGCTGGTGATCAATCTTTGGGCCACTTGGTGCCCGCCCTGTGTGGCGGAAATGCCCGCGCTGGACCGGCTGCAAGCCATGGTGCGGGCGGAACGCATTGCGGTGCTGGCGCTTTCTTCGGATCGCGGTGGGCGGGCGCAGGTGGAACCCTTCTATCAGCGACTGGGCTTGAAAGAGCTCACCATTTGGCTCGACCCACGCGGTGCGGCGGCACGGGCTTTGGGCGCTAGGGGCCTGCCGACCACGGTGATTATTGACCGCGCAGGGCGGGAAGTGGCGCGGCTGGAAGGCGAAGCGGCCTGGGATGCGCCGGAATTGGTGGCGGCGGTCAGGCGGCTGGTGGGCGCGCCCTGACCCTGACAATCAGTTTGTCGGCACGCTGGGCAGCGCGGGCAGTGCCGGCGTCGCCGGGGCGGTGATCGGCGCCGGGCCATCCAGGATGGAGCGGTTTTGCTGCGACGCGCCCTTGGTTAGCAGGGCCAGGGTCAGCGCCAGGGCAAAGAAGGCTGCGCCCAGGATGGCGGTGGAACGCGTCAGCAAATTGGCCGTACCGCGCCCGCCCATGAAGGACCCCATGCCCTGGGAAGAGCCCACGCCAAGCCCGCCGCCCTCGCTCCGCTGGAGCAGGACCACGCCAATCAGCGCGAGGGTGACGAAAAGATGCAGGACAAGCAGGACGGTAATCATGGTGGCGGGCTTTTAGCCGAGGCCGCCGCGCCCGGCTAGCCCCGAATCTGGGCTGTCACAAACAAGTCGGCGCCAGACCCTGGACCAGGGCCCCTGCCATCGCCATTGTGAAGGGTGAAAAAAGACAGCAGAGGCTTGTCATGGATAGCATCTTCTTCGGGCGCCGCGCGCTTCTGGCCGGTGGGGCCGGGCTGGCGGCAGCGGCGACAGGGCGCGGCGCGGCGGCGCAGGGCGCGCCGATCCGCATTGGGGAGCTGAATTCCTATGGCCGCATGGCGGCCTTCTGCATCCCCTATCGCAACGCCATGCAAATGGCCGCAGAGCAGATCAATGCCGCCGGCGGCGTCATGGGCGGGCGGCGGCTGGAATTCATCTTCCGCGATGATGGCGCGACACCAGGTGATGCGGTGCGCGTGGCCGAGGAATTGCTAACACGCGAGAATGTTTCCTTCATCGCCGGCACTTTTCTTTCCAATGTCGGGCTGGCGGTGGCGGATTTCGCCAATCAGCGTAAGCGGTTGTTTTTTGCAACCGAACCGCTGAGCGATGCGATCACCATGGCGCAGGGCAATCGCTATACGTGGCGACTGCGCCCTTCCACCTTCATGCAGACGCGCATGCTGGTGGAAGCCGCGCGCGGCAGAACACAAAAGCGCTGGGCGATTGTGGCGCCGAATTACGAATACGGCCAATCGGCGGCCGCGAATTTCAAGCGGCTGATCGGCGGCGCCATTCCCGGCGCTGAGATCATCGCCGAGCAATATCCAGCCCTTGGCCGCGTGGATGCGGGTGCCACTGTGGGCGCGCTGGCGCAAACGCGACCGGACGCGATTTTCAATGTGCTGTTTGGCCCGGACCTGACGGCCTTTGTGCGGGAAGGCAATACGCGGGGCTTGTTCGAACGCCGCTTTGTGCTTTCTTTGCTGACGGGCGAACCAGAATACATGATCCCGCTGGGCGATGAAACGCCCGAAGGTTGGGTGGTGACTGGCTATCCTTGGGAACAGGTGGAAGCTGCTGAACATCGCGCCTTTGTCGAAGCCTATCGCGCACGCTTCAATGACACGCCGCGCAAGGGCAGCCTGCTCGGCTATGTGACCGTGCAAGTGCTGGCCAATATGCTGAACCGCGCCAATAGTCTGGATAATGAGGTTTTGGTGGATACGCTGCGCGATCTTCGCACCGAAACCGTGGTTGGCAATGTGACGATGCGCGGCATTGACCAACAAGGCAGCATGGGCACCTGGGTGGGCGAAACCACACAACGCAATGGCCAGGGCACCATGCGCAATGCGCGCTATGCCGATGGCGCCGATTACATGTTCCCTGAAGAAGAAGTGCGGGCCGCGCGCCGGGCTTGAGCGTGGAATTCAGCTTTCTGCTGGTCCAGGCGCTTTCGGGCCTGGCCAGCGCATCATCGCTTTTCATCATCGCCTCGGGCCTTACGCTCGTGTTTGGCGTGACGCGCATTGTGAATTTCGCGCATGGATCGTTTTATATGCTCGGCGCCTATGTGGCGGTGACGATCGTGCCTTGGCTGTTGCAGATTGAAAGATCGCCGACGCTGTTCTTTTTCGGCGTGCTGATTTCCGCCTGTGTGGTTGGCGTGCTTGGCGTGCTGATGGAAATCCTGCTGCTGCGGCGCATCTATAAGGTGCCGGAGCTGTTTCAATTGCTGGCGACTTTCGGCGTGGTGCTGATGGTGCAGGATGCAGTGCTGAAAATCTGGGGGCCGCTGGACATCCCGGGGCCACGCGCGCCAGGGCTGCGCCATGGTGTGATGATTCTGGATCAACGCTTCCCGGCTTATGAGCTTTTCCTGATCACCGCCGGGCCAGTGGTGCTGGGGCTTTTGTGGTTGCTGATGCACAAGACGCGCTTTGGCATTTTGCTTCGCGCTGCAACACGAGACCGCGACATGGTGGGCGCACTTGGCGTCAATCAGGCTTTGCTGTTTACCGGCACGCTGTTTCTGGGCGCCTTTCTGGCGGGGCTGGGTGGTGCCTTGCAAATTCCGCGGGTTTCCGCTTCCGCGCAGATGGATCTTTCCATCATCACTGAAGCCTTTGTGGTGACGGTGATTGGCGGCATGGGCTCCATCGGAGGTGCTTTTCTCGCCGCGCTGTTGATCGGGCAATTGCAGGCTTTCGGTGTGCTGATTTTCCCGAAAATCACGCTGGTGCTGGTGTTCCTGCTGATGGCACTCGTGCTGGTGGTGAAGCCCTGGGGCTTGCTCGGCCGGCCGGAAAGCGCTGCGGGTCATACCGCTTTGCCTGAGGGCATCATGCAGCCGCGCGGCTTTGCGATGGCAGAGAAATTGCTTTTGCTGCTGGCGGCGCTGGCGGCGGCTTCCGTGCCAATCTTTGGCGATACCTATACGATCAAGGTCGCGACCGAGGTGCTGATCTTCGCCCTTGCCGCCTTTTCGCTGAATTTCCTGGTCGGCAATGGCGGAATCGTGAGCTTCGGCCATGCCGCCTATTTCGGCCTTGGCGCTTATGCCAGCGGGCTTCTGGTGACGAAGCTCGGCATGCCAATGGAACCGGCGCTGATTGCAGCCCCATTGGCGGGCGGGTTTTTCGCGGCGCTATTCGGGTTTTTCATTGTGCGCTTGCAGGGCATATACCTTGCGATGCTGACCCTTGCCTTCGCGCAAATTGCCTATGCGGTTTGCTTTCAATGGGTGGAGGTCACGGGCGGCGATAACGGCATTGTCGGTGTTTGGCCTTCGGCCTGGGCCGCATCACGCAGCGCCTATCATTACATTGTGCTGGTCGCGGCAATGGCGGGCATTCTCGCGCTCCGCCATGTGATCTATGCACCCTTTGGCGCGAGCCTGCGCGCCGCGCGAGATTCCGCGCAGCGTGCTGAGGCGATTGGGATTGATGTGCAGAGCCATCGCTGGCTTGGCTTCACCATCGCCGGTGCGGCGGCAGGGTTGGCGGGTGGGTTATACGCGTTTTCGAAAGGTTCGATTGATCCGACATTGCTTGGAATTCCCTTATCAGTGGATTTTCTCGCGATGATTCTGCTGGGCGGCATGCAAACCGTGATGGGGCCGGTGCTGGGGGCGGCGGCTTTTCACAGCATCAAGGATGTCTTCATGCCGCTCACGGATCATTGGCGCTTTTTGCTGGGGGCTTCCATCATTGCACTGGTGCTGATTTTTCCGCGCGGGCTTGGCGGGGCTTATGCAGCGCTGCGCGCGCGGTTTTCCGGTGGCGCGCTATGACGCTTCTGGTTGTGGAGAATCTGAACAAGAATTTTGGCGGCGTGGTGGCGGCGCGCAATGTTAGTTTCTCGCTAGCGGCGGGGGAAATCCTCGCGATGATCGGTCCGAATGGCGCGGGCAAATCTACCAGCTTCAACATGGTGGGCGGGCAATTGCGCCCCGATAGTGGGCGCGTGTTGCTGGCGGGGCAGGACATCACCGGCCTGCCGCCGCGCGCTATTTGTAGGCTTGGCGTCGGGCGTAGCTTCCAGGTGGCGCAGACTTTTCTTTCCATGTCAGTAATGGAAAATATGCAAATGGCGCTGATTGCCCATGCCGGCCGCACGCGCGATATGCTGGCACGCAGCAGCGCGCTATTCCGTGATGAGGCGCTTGCCCTGCTTGATCAAGTTGGCATGGCGAAGGTGGCGGACCGGCCCATGGGGGCGCTGGCTTACGGTGATGTGAAGCGCGTGGAATTGGCAATCGCGCTTTCCGGCGCGCCGCGCCTGCTGCTGATGGATGAACCCACCGCCGGCATGGCGCCGGCTGAACGCGCCGCGCTGATGCGCCTGGTGGCAGGCATTGCGCGGCGTTCTTCCATCGGCGTGCTGTTCACAGAACATGATATGGATGCGGTGTTCGCCCATGCGGATCGCATCCTTGTGCTGGTGCGGGGCGAGATCATCGCCGCCGGCACGCCGGAAGAAGTGCGCGCCAATCCCGAAGTGCAGCGCGTTTACCTCGGCACCTCGGGCTTGCGTGCTGCCTTGCGCGCCAGGGCAGCGGCGCATGGCTGAGACGATGCTTGAAGTTGAAGGCCTGCGCGCCGGCTATGGCCCGGCGGAGATTCTGTTTGGCGTTTCCTTGCGCCTTGCACGCGGAGAGGTTGCCGCACTTATGGGCCGCAATGGCGCGGGCAAATCCACCACGCTCAAAGCCATTATGGGCCTGGTGCCACCGCGCGCCGGGCGTGTGCGCTTTGCCGGGCGTGATATTGCCGGGCTGGCGGCCTTTCGCATTGCGCGGCTTGGCTTGGGGTATGTGCCGGAAGATCGGCGCATTTTCACTGATTTGACGGTGGCCGAGAATCTGGAAGTTGGCCGCCGCCCGGCAGAAGGGCGCGATGCCTGGACTCCCGAGCGCTTGTTTGAGGTTTTTCCAAACCTCGCTTCCATGCGCCATCGCCGCGCTGCCGCCATGTCCGGCGGGGAACAGCAAATGCTGGCGATTGCGCGCACACTCATGGGCAATCCAGAAGCCGTGCTGCTGGATGAACCATCCGAAGGCTTGGCACCCGTCATTCTGGAATTGATGGCCGATGCGGTGCTGCGCATGAAGCGCGCGGGCATCGCCGTATTGCTCTCAGAACAGAATTTCGATTTCGCGGCGGCTGTAGCGGATCGTGCCTATGTAATTGAACGCGGAGAAATCCGTTATGATGGCAGCATGGCAGCGCTGGATACTGATCCAGCGCTGCGCGCGCAGCATCTCACGATTTAGGTAGGCTCGCGAACACCTCATCCACCGCAGCGCCAAAGCGCTCCACGATCATCTCCACATCCTGCGCATTCACGATGTAAGGCGGTGAAAGAATCACGTGATCGCCATGCTTGCCGTCAATCGTGCCACCCATCGGGTAGCACGCCAGCCCATGCGCGAAGGCCGCATGCTTGATGCGTTCATTGATAGCCAGCGCGGGATCGAAAGTGGCTTTGCTCGCGCGGTCTTGGACGAATTCCACTGCCCAGAACAGGCCGCGGCCACGGATATCTCCGACATGGCGATGATTGCCGAGCCGTTCCACCAAACCGCGTTCCAATAACGCCCCCATGGCGCGCGTATTGGCCAGCAGGTTTTCTTCCGCAATCACTTCCTGCACCGCCAAAGCCGCGGCACAGGCCACGGGATGGGCCTGATAGGTATGGCCATGCTTGAAAGTGCCAGTGCCGCGCTTCAATGTTTCCACCACACGCCCATGCACCAGAATGCCGCCAATCGGCTGATAGCCACCACCAAGCCCCTTCGCGATCACCTGAATATCCGGTGAAACACCTTCCTGTTCCCAGGCATGCAAGGTGCCGGTGCGGCCCATGCCGGACATGACCTCATCCAAAATCAGCAAAGCGCCATGGCGATCACATATCGCGCGCATCGCTTGGAA
Organism: Allobosea thiooxidans; assembly: GCA_943370125.1. GTDB lineage: Bacteria > Pseudomonadota > Alphaproteobacteria > Acetobacterales > Acetobacteraceae > Neoroseomonas. The sequence continues at coordinate 6,634 of CALRPR020000062.1, forward strand.
ATAACCCGGCAGCGCAGTGGCGCAACCAAGCGTGGCACCCACCACGGTTTCAGCGCAGAAGGCAATCACATTGCGTGGGCCAAGGCGCTGGAATTCCGCCTCAAGCTCCGCCGCCAGGCGTGCGACGTACTCAGCATCCGTCTCATCATCACGCCGATCGCGATAGGCGAAGCAGGGCGAGACATGGCTGAAAGCGTCAGACAGGATCGGCGCATAAGGCGCGCGCCGCGCGATATTGCCGCTCGCCGCAAGCGCGCCCAGCGTATTGCCATGATAGGATTGGCGGCGCGCGATGAAGCGCGTGCGTTGTGGTTCGCCCGCTTCCAGAAAATATTGCCGCGCGATTTTGAGCGCCGCTTCCATCCCCTCACTGCCTGAGGAAACAAAATACGCATGGGTCAACCCACCTGGCTTATGGCCAACCAGCACTTCAGCCAGCTTCTCAGCACTGCCGGCACTGAACAGGGCGGTATGCGCGTAGCAGAGGCGATCAATCTGCGCCTTCATGGCGGAAACCACATGCGGATGGCCATGCCCAAGGCAGGCCACCGCGGCGCCGCCGGAGCCATCAATCACGTCATGCCCGGTTGAATCGCGCAGCCAGATCCCCTGACCGGAGACGGCAATGGGCGGGTCCTTCAATAGGTTGCGATGGACGATATGGGACATGGCGTGGGCTCCTTCGCTAATATCCTGCCGCGTTATGCTCTGCAGGGCTAGGATGTATTTTCAGGGCGTCAGTAGCCCGACCACAGCGCCGGTCATGCAGCAGGCGATGGAAGCCGAAACCAGCGATGGCATGCCCAGCCGCAAAATAACTGCGCGCCGTTCCGGGCACATGCCGGCCATGCCCGCCACCATAATCCCAATCGATCCGAAATTGGTGAAACCACATAGCGCATAGGTCAGGATCAACCGCGACCGTTCCGAAAGCCCCGCCCCGCCGGATTGCGCGAGTTCAAGGTAGGACACAAATTCATTCACCACGATCTTCACGCCAAGCGAAGATGCAACGCTGGCCGCTTCCGCCGCCGGTACGCCCATGGCCCAGGCGACGGGCCAAAGCAGCAGGCCAAGCAGGCGTTGCAAGGTGAAGCCCGTTGCGGGTTCCAACACCATATTCACCAAAGCAACCAAGGCGACAAAAACAATCAAGGACGCCATGATGCCGAGCAGCAGCGAAAGCCCATCCTGCGTGCCGCGCACCAGCGCATCCATGCTGCTATCATAAAGCTTCACGGGCTGGCCGCTGTCATGATCCGCTACGCCGTCACCAGCTTGCGCTGGAAGCATCAGCAGCGCGGCCAGGATCGCAGCCGGGGCGGAAATCAGGCTCGCGGTCAGTAATTGCCCTGCCGCATCGGGCACTACGGGCGCGATCATCAGCGCATAGACCACCAGCGTATTGCCGCTGATGGTGGCAAGCCCCGCCGTCATCACCACGAAAAGCTCAGCACGCGTCATACGCGAAAGCCAGGCGCGGATCATGAGTGGCGCTTCCACCATGCCGACAAAGACATTCGCCGCAACACCAAATCCCGCCGCGCCGCCAATGCCGAAAAGCCGCTGCAGCACCGCCGCCATCACGCGCACAATCGCGGGCAGAATGCCCCAATGGTAGAATAGCGCGGAAAGCGCGCCGACCACCAGCACCAAGGGCAAAGCCTGGAAGAACAGGATGAAGGAAGCGCCGGGGCGGAGTTCCTGAAACGGCAAAGCGCCGCCGCCCAAATAGCCAAAGACCAAGGATGTGCCGGCTTGGGTTGCGACGGCCAGCGCATTCACCGCATCACCCAAATAGGAAAAGCCTGCGCGCAGTGGCGCAATATGCAAAAGCGCCGCGCCCAAAAGGATTTGCAGCGCCAGGCCCATCAGCACCACGCGGGCCGAGACGCCTCGCTTGAGCCCACCCAAAGCCCAGGCCAATACGCAAAGCGCCAGCAAGCCAAAGCCTGATTGGGCTTGCAGCGCGGTCATGTTGGCAGGATGGGCGTGGGTGGGTCGTCCAATTCCAAATCGGCGATGCGTTGGCCGCCGCGCTTGATAGCAGCGACCGATATCTCGATCTGGTCTATATCCTTTTGTGCCTGACCGAAATGCTTGCGCAGGCCGTCAGTACGTTCTTCCAGTCGGCCAACATCGGCCAGCATCCGGTCCACCTCTCGCCGGATGCGCCCGGCTTCGGTACGCAGACGCACATCACGCATCAAGGCACGCATGGTGCCAAGCACCGCCCATAAGGTGGTGGGAGAAACAATATAAACCCCACGCCGCGTGGCATCTGAAACAAGCGACACAAGGGAGGTATGCAATTCGGCATAAATCGCCTCAGACGGCACAAAAATCAGCGCGCCTTCGGCGGTCTCCCCGGGGATGATGTAGCGTTCCGCAACATCCTTGATGTGCTTCTGCACATCGGCCGAGAATTGCCGCAGGCGCTGGTTGCGCGCCGTATCATCGGTTGCTTCCCGCAAGGCAAGCCAGGATTCCAGCGGAAATTTGGAATCAATCGCAATCGGGCCCGGAGGGTTTGGCAGATGGATCAGGCAATCCGCGCGCTTGCCATTCGAAAGGGTGGCTTGCAGCGTAAAGGCATCAGACGGCAGCCGATCCGCGATTATCTGTTCCATTTGGCTTTCGCCAAAGGCGCCACGCGCCTGCTTATTGCCCAGAATACCGGTCAGCGTATTCACCTGGGAACCCAGCGCTTCGATATTGCTGCGCGCGGCATCAATCACCGCAAGCCTTTCCTTGATTTCGCTTGAAGTCACGCCCAGGCTGGTGGTCATGCGTTCGGTTTGACTATTGAGCGCAACAGAAAGCGTTTCATTCTGGCTTTTTATCGCTTCCGTCAATATGCGTTCAGATTGCGCCAGCCTATCTGCCACCGCGGCTTCCTGTGCGGCGATGCGCGCGATTTGTTCCTGCACGGCGCCATTCAGCACGCGGGTTTGGTCCATCACCACGCTATTGACGCGATCAGCGATATCACCTTCCAGGGAGACGACGCGCTCAGCCTGGCGTTCCTGCGCGGCAGCCAAAGCGGAAAGCTGCCCAAGCACCATGCCGGCGAGTGGATCAGGCGCCGGGCGGCGCAGGATCAGCACCAGGGCAATCAGCAGCGCCGCCAAAAGAATGGCGAGCGGCAAGACCGCATCGGGTGGTAGCCAGCTTGGTAAGGTCCAATTCTGCATGCGATCAGTATATCAGCTTCAATGCCTGAAATGCCGCATGCCAGTGAACACCATGGCAAGCCCAGCCGTATCGGCAGCCTCAATCACCTCATTGTCGCGGATCGAACCACCTGGCTGAATGATGGCAGTAGCACCGGCCGAGGCTGCGATTTCCAGCCCATCGGCAAAGGGGAAAAACGCATCCGATGCCACCACGGACCCTTTGGCTAAGGGTTCAGCCAGCCCCGCCGCCTTGGCCGCAGCCTCACTTTTCCAGGCGGCGATGCGGCTGCTCTCCGCGCGGTTCATCTGCCCCGCGCCAATGCCAACCGTGGCCAGGCCCTTGGCATAGACAATGGCGTTGGATTTCACATGCTTGCAGACACGAAAGGCGAAAAGCAGGTCAGCCATCTCGGCGGCACTTGGCGCGCGCTTGGTCACGCATTTCAGCGTGGCTTCCGTCACGCGCCCGGCATCGCGCGATTGCGCCAGAAAGCCGCCGGCCACGGAACGGAACATCATCCCCGGCGCGGCAGGATCAGGCAGGCCGCCCGTCAGCAGCAGGCGCAGATTCTTCTTTTTGGCGAATACAGCGAGCGCCGCTCCATCCGCATCTGGCGCAATCACCACTTCAGTGAAAATCGCGGTGATACGTTCCGCCGCCGCCGCATCCAGCCTGCGATTAACCGCGACAATGCCGCCAAAGGCTGAAACCGGATCGCACAACAACGCGCGATCCCAAGCGCTGGCCAAATCGCTGGCCACCGCGATGCCACAAGGATTGGCGTGCTTCACAATCACAATCGCTGGGTCGTCGAATTCCGCCAGCGCTTCAAACGCCGCATCCGTATCGTTCAGGTTATTGTAGGAAAGCTCCTTGCCCTGAATCTGCCGCGCGGTGGCAATGCCAGGGCGCGCACTGCCATCCAGGTAAAACGCCGCCGATTGATGTGGGTTTTCGCCATAGCGCAAAGTCTGGCGCAGCGAACCCGTGAAGCTCAAACGCTCAGGAAACGCCTGCCCTTCCTGCCCTGCGAACCAGCCCGAAATCGCCGCGTCATAGGCAGCCGTGCGCGCATAGGCCGCGGCCGCCAGGCGCCGACGCGTGGCAAGCCTGGTGCCACCGGTTTCCGCGATTTCCGCCTGCACTTCGGCAAAATGCGCGGGTTCTGTCAGCACCGCGACATGGGCGTGATTCTTGGCAGCACTGCGGATCATGGCCGGCCCGCCGATATCTATGTTTTCGATGCAATCATCGAAAGCGGCACCCTTCGCGACTGTTGCCTCAAACGGGTAGAGATTGACCGCCACCAGATCAATCGGCGCAATCCCATGCGCTGCCATTTGCGCCAGATGCTCCGCCAGATCGCGCCGACCCAGAATGCCGCCATGCACCTGCGGCACGAGCGTTTTCACGCGCCCATCCAGAATCTCGGGAAAGCCAGTATGGTCTGACACATCCTTCACGGGCACGCCGGCATCGCGCAGCGCCTTGGCAGTGCCGCCGGTGGAGAGAATCTCCACCCCGCGCGCCGCCAGGAAACGGCCAAATTCAATCAGCCCGGTTTTGTCGGAAACAGAAAGCAGCGCGCGGCGCGGCGCAATTACATCAGTCATGGCGGGAATCCGTGCAAGCAATGCCTCGCGCCATACGCCCGGCGGGTGGGGGGATCAACCCTGAACGGCCTGGTCAACGGGTAGGAAGGGGCTGGTCATGTCGCGGTTCTTTCGGATGTGGGCGGCAAGCGACGCAATAGCCAAAGCATGATAGCCATGGCCGGCAGCGCGGCGAAGGTGGTCAGCACAAAAAACCACGGCCAGCCCAGGCCTTCTGCCAGCATGCCGGATGTCGCTCCCAAAGTGCGCAAGGGCACCGCCGCCAGTGATGACAGCAGCGCATATTGCGTGGCGGTGAAGCTGCGGCTGGTCAGCATGCCCAGGTAGGAAAGAAACGCCGCATCCGCGAGGCCATCAGTAAAATTCTCCACCCCCACCTGCGCGAACAGCATGCGGATATCATGCCCCGCAAAGGCCAGCGCAACATACATGAGGTTGGAGAGCATTTGCGTGATCCCGGTCAGGATCAAAGCGCGCCCGGTGCCAAGCTTTGCCACCAGCCAGCCGCCGGCCAAAGCGCCGGCAAGTGTCGCGACAAGTCCAAAGACAGAAGAAACACTCGCCACTTCCAGGCGCGTAAATCCAAGCTGGCGATAAAAGGGCGCGGTCATGATGCCGGCCAAAGCCTCGCCCAGCTTGAACAGAGCGATGAAGGCCAGGATCGCGAACCAATAGCGCCTGCGCATGAAATCCGCGAAGGGATCAATCACCGCATAGCGCAACCGCGCCACCCAGCCTTGCGGCGCAGCACCCCCCTGACGCGCAGGTTCGGCGGCGAAAAACACGGCAATAACGCCAAGCCCGACCATCGCCGCGCAGCCAGCAAAGGCGAAGGCCCAGCCGGCGAATTCCACCATGGTCAAGGCGCCCGCAGTCGCCGCCAGCAAGGCGCCGCGATAGCCCCAGACATAACAGGCCAGGCCATAGCCCTGGTCCGCTTCGTCCAGGCTTTCGATACGGAAGGCATCAATCACAATATCCTGGCTGGCGGACAGGAACGCGACCAGGACAGCCACCGTCACCGTCAGGCTCACATCCAGCGCCGGATTGGTCTGGCCGAGCGCGATAATGGCGCCGATCAGCGGGATTTGGATGGAAAGCAGCCAGCCGCGCCGGCGCCCCAGCCCTCGGAAAAACGGCGGCGGGCTATGGTCTATCAGCGGGGACCAGAGGAATTTCAGCGAATAGGAAAGCCCAATCAGCGCCGTGAAGCCGATGGCGGCAAGTGAAAGGTTGGATTCCGCCAGCCATTGCCTGAGCGTGAAGGCCGAAAGCGGCAGCGGCACGCCGGCCGCAAAACCAAGCGCCAGAAGCACAAGGAAGCGCTTGTCGCGCCAGCGGGGAAGCGAATCGGCCATGGGGTGAAACTGACAGAAGCGGCGCCCGCCTGCCACCACCCATGACTTGCCCGCGCGGCAAAGGCCAGCGCAATATCCCCCACACGAATGCGGAGGGCAGCGGCATGAATACCATCGCCAAGGCGAAGGGCCTTTTGTTGGAACCAGGCAAAACCTGGGATTCGATAGCGGCGGAGCCCATGATGCTTTCCGGGGTTTTGACAGGCTATGTGCTGCCCTTGGCCGCGATTCCTTCCATCGCCAGCGCGATTGGCACTTTCCTCGGTGGGAACCTGCCCAATGTTCCCGAATTGCTGATCAGCTACGTCATTGCGGTGGTGAGTGTGCTGATCATGGGCAAGATCATGCCGCCCTTGGCCGCGCGCTTTGGCGCCGCGCCGGATGGCAATGCGGGGATGAAGCTTGCTGCCTTCGCGCCCACCGGCGCTTGGGTGGGTGGCTTGGCGTTGATGGTGCCTTCTATTGGCGGGCTGCTCGCGTTGGTGGGGGCGCTTTACACGTTGTTCCTGTTTTATGATGGCGCGCAGCGGCTGTTTCCGGTGGAGACGGTGAAGGCGCGGATGCTGGGCTTTGCGGCGGTATTGGCCTCGATCCTGTTGAATATGCTGATCGGTCTGGCGGTAGGCATCCTGTTCGCCTGATCGCCCGCCCTTCCCGCTGCGCTGAGGCCCCCCCATATCGGGCTGAAGAAGTCAGGGATTTGGGCCATGCTTGTGACAGTTTTTGGCGGCGGCGGCTTTATTGGCCGCCATATCGTGCAGCGCCTGGCAGCAGCCGGCCATAGCATCCGGATTGCAGGGCGCGACACGGAACGCGCCGCGCGACTTTGCACCATGGGCGGCGTGGGGCAGATCACGCCCGTTGCGGCCTCTGTCACGGATGAGGCTTCATCAGCGCGGGCGGTGGCCGGGGCGGATATCGTCATCAACCTGGTCGGCATTTTGTTCGAAAGCCGCGCGGGTGATTTCCAGCGCATCCAGGCCGAAGGGGCTGGGCGCGTGGCGCGGCTGGCCGCGGCGGCGGGGGCCAGGCAATTCCTGCATCTTTCCGCGATCGGTGCGGATGCATCCAGCCCCAGCCTTTACGCGCAAACCAAAGCGGCGGGGGAAGCGGCAGTGCTGGCGGCTTTTCCCGGTGCCATTATCCTGAGGCCTTCCGTGGTGTTTGGGCCGGATGATCAATTCTTCAACCGCTTCGCCGGGCTTGCCGCCATGCTGCCCTTCATGCCGGTGGTGGCGGGCGAGACGCGGTTTCAGCCGGTTTATGTGGGCGATGTGGCGGATGCCGCGATGGCGGCGCTCGCGGACCCCTCCGCAGCCGGCAAGGTCTTCGAATTGGGTGGCCCGCGCGTGATGAGCATGCGCCAAGTGCTGCGCTACATCCTGGATGTCACGGGCCGGCGCCGGCCAATGATCGCCCTGCCGGAGGGCTTCGTGCGGCTGCAAGCGCGGCTTGGGGAATTTCTGCCCACCCCGCCGATCACGCGCGATCAGCTGATCCTGCTGGGCAAGGATAATGTGGTTTCCCCCAATGCTTTTGGATTTCAGGCACTTGGGATTGAACCCAAGGCGGTGGAGGCGATTGTGCCGGCCTATCTGGCGCGGTTCCGCCAAGGTGGGCAGCGGGAAGCGACAGCATAAAGACCGAATCGGACTTATTTTAGGGGCATAGTAGGTTGAAAGAAAAGCATGGGGTAAGAACTGGACTAATTTAGGTCATAAATTCTGTCCTTATCGCACAAAAAAGACTCGCTTTGGGGATTAGCTTTGGTTATGGGGCGGTTCTGGGTTCAACCACGACCAAGGACTCCCCCCAATGGCCGAGAAAATGCTGCAATTCGTCCGCCTGGCGCAGCACCAGCCGGATAAGCGGGAAGCGACCGACCGCCGCGCTGATTGGGCCGAGGTCTATCGCCCCTTCGTCGCGGAAGCGGCCTCAGAACAGGCATCCCGCTGTTCGCAATGCGGCGTGCCCTTCTGCCAGGTGCATTGCCCGCTCAATAACAACATCCCGGATTGGCTGAAGCTGACTGCCGAGGGGCGGCTTGAAGAAGCCTATGAGATCGCCTCGGCTACCAACAACTTCCCGGAGATTTGCGGCCGTGTCTGCCCGCAGGATCGCCTGTGCGAAGGCAATTGCGTGATCGAAAAGGGGTTTGACGCGGTCACCATTGGCGCCGTCGAAAAATACATCACCGATACGGCGTGGGAGAATGGCTGGGTGAAGCCGCCGAAGCCCGTGCGCGAAAGGCCGGAGAGCATCGGCATCATCGGCGCGGGCCCGGCTGGCATGGCGGCGGCGGAACGGCTGCGTGTGCTGGGCTTTCAAGTGACGATTTATGACCGGCATGACCGCGCCGGCGGGCTGATGATTTACGGCATCCCGAATTTCAAGCTGGAAAAGGATCTGGTGGTGCGGCGCTGGCACCAATATGCCGAAGGCGGCATCGAATTCCGGCTGAATTGCGCGGTGGGGCGCGATATCTCCCTAGGCGAGCTGCGCCGCAAACATGCCGCGGTGCTCATTGCAACCGGTGTCTATAAGGCGCGCGATATTGCAGCACCCGGCGCTGATCTGCCCGGCGTGGTGGCGGCGCTGGATTATCTGATTGCGTCCAACCGCAAGGGCTTGGGCGATGCCGTACCGGAATTTGAGTCCGGTGCGCTGAATGCCGAAGGCCGGCATGTGGTGGTGATTGGTGGTGGCGATACCGCGATGGATTGCGTGCGCACCGCAACGCGCCAGGGTGCGGCTTCCGTCACCTGCCTTTATCGTCGCGACAAGGCGAATATGCCGGGTTCCATGCGCGAAGTGTACAATGCCGAAGAAGAAGGCGTGCGCTTTGAATGGCTGGCCGCGCCGGAGGCTTTTGAAGGCAAGGCAGAGGTTGAAGCCGTGCGCGCGGTACGGATGCATCTCGGCCTGCCGGATGCGACAGGGCGCCAGCAGGTGGAACCCATCGCCGGCAGTGATTTCACCCTGAAGGCTGATCTGGTGATCAAGGCGCTGGGCTTTGATCCGGAAGATTTGCCGATGATGTTTGAAGAAGCCGCGCTTTCCGTCACGCGCTGGGGCACGCTGAAAGTGGATCATCGCAGCATGATGACCGCTCTGCCTGGCGTATTCGCTGCTGGCGATATCGTGCGCGGTGCGTCTTTGGTGGTTTGGGGCATTCGCGATGGCCGCGATGTAGCGGAACAGATTGCGGCTTTTGTTGAAGCCGGCAAATCAAGTATTGCAGTAGCGGCGGAGTGATCAAGATGAACGACATCGAACAAGACATCGCCGTTATGCGCGCCGAAACTGCGCGCCTTGCGCGTGAGGCGCATCTTGACCTGACCGAACATGATGCCTGCGGTGTTGGCCTGGTGGCAGCGCTTGATGGCAAGCCGCGGCGCGAAGTGGTGCAGGCCGGCATTGACGCATTGCGCGCCGTTTGGCATCGCGGCGCCGTGGATGCTGATGGCAAAACCGGCGATGGCGCTGGCATTCATATCGAAATCCCGCAGGATTTCTTCGCGGCGGTGGTGGAACGCGGCGGTGATAGGCTGCGTCCCGGGCGTATCGCCGTGGGCCAAGTGTTTTTGCCAAAATCCGACCTCGGCGCGCAGGAACGCTGCCGGCAGATTGTGGAAACCGAAATCCTCAATGCCGGCTATGCCATTTATGGCTGGCGGCAAGTACCCATCAATGTCGCCTGCATCGGCGAAAAGGCCAATGCTACGCGGCCCGAGATTGAGCAAATCCTGATCCATGACCCGGAACAGCGCGACATCGCGACCATTGAACGCGATATGTATGTGATCCGTCGGCGAATCGAAAAGCAGGCTATCGCGGCGCAGATTGCGGAGCTTTATCTGTGCTCACTCTCTGCGCGGTCCATCATCTATAAGGGTATGTTCCTCGCGGAAGCACTGACCGAATTCTATCCGGATTTGCTGGATGAGCGTTTCGTCAGCCGCTTCGCGATTTATCATCAGCGCTATTCCACCAATACTTTCCCCACCTGGCGGCTCGCTCAGCCCTTCCGGACACTCGCGCATAATGGCGAAATCAATACGCTGCATGGCAATGTGAATTGGATGAAGTCGCACGAGACGCGACTATCGCATCCTTTGCTTGAGCCTTTCATGGATGATTTGAAGCCCGTGGTGCAGGCGGGTGGTTCTGATACCGCGACACTCGATAACGTGTTTGAATTGCTGGTACGCGCCGGGCGTGATGCGCCCATGGCCAAGGCGCTGCTGATCCCCGAAAGTCTTGGCAATAACGCCACCATGCCGCAGGCCCATCGTGACCTGGTTCTTTACTGCAACGCCGTCATGGAACCCTGGGATGGTCCGGCGGCGATTTGTGCGACCGATGGGCGCTGGGTGGTGGCGGGGCTGGATCGCAATGGCTTACGCCCTTTGCGCTACAGCGTCACTTCAGATGGCATGCTGATTGTGGGGTCTGAAACCGGCATGGTGAAGCTGGCCGAAGACCGCATCATCCAAAAGGGCCGTGTTGGTCCCGGCCAATCCATCGGCGTTGATCTAGATGAGGGGCGGTTTTTCGAAGACACGGCGCTGAAGGATCTGATTTCAGGCCGCAAGCCCTTCGGCCAATGGACCGAACGCACCACGCGCATTGATGAAATTGTGAAGGCGGAAGCCGATGAACGCGCCAATCTGACCGGTGAAGATTTGCGCCGCCGTCAGCTTTCCGTTGGCTATACTTTGGAAGAATTGGAATCCATCCTGCACCCCATGGTGGAAGACGCCAATGAGGCTGTGGGGTCCATGGGTGATGATACACCCATCGCCGTGCTGTCTGAGCATTATCGCGGCCTGCATCATTATTTCCGCCAAGCTTTCAGCCAGGTGACCAATCCGCCGATTGACAGCCTGCGTGAGACGCGGGTGATGACGTTGAAGACCAGGCTCGGCAATCTTGGGAACATCCTTGATGAGGACCCGACGCAGTGTGACATGCTGATGCTGGATAGCCCGGTGCTGTCCAATGCCGAATTCGATGCCATGCGCGCCTATATGGGCACAACGGCCTGCGTGGTGGATTGCACCTTTCCTGTTTCGGAAGGTGAGGCAGGGCTGCGCCGGCATATCGAACGCATCCGCCGCGAAGCTGAAGAAGGTGTACGTTCCGGCTGCGCCCATGTGATCCTGACGGATGAAGCGCAATGCGCCGAACGCGCCGTGATCCCGATGATTCTTTCGGTGGGTGCGGTGCAGACGCATTTGGTGAAGAATGGGCTGCGTACCTTCACATCGCTCAATGTCCGCGTCGCGGAAAGCCTTGATGTGCATTATGTCGCGGTGCTGATTGGTGCGGGTGCCACCACAGTCAATGCCTATCTGGCGCAGGAAAGCATCGCGGATCGCCATCGGCGCGGCTTGTTCGGCGCCATGTCTTTGCGTGAAGCGGTGGGGCGCTACAAGAAGGCGGTGGATAAGGGCCTGTTGAAGGTCATGTCCAAGATGGGGATTGGCGTTTTGTCTTCCTATCGTGGCGGCATGAATTTCGAAGCCATCGGGCTTTCCCGTGCGCTGGTGGCTGAGTTTTTCCCCGGCACGCCTTCGCGCATTTCGGGCATCGGGCTTTCAGGGATTGCGCGGCGTGTGCTTGCCTTGCACAGCAAAGCCTGGGCTGAAGGCGCGGTGACGCTACCGATTGGCGGGCTTTACAAGCTGCGCCGGCGTGGCGAGGCGCATGCCTTCGACGGTACGCTGATCCACACCCTGCAAAGCGCGGTAGAGACCGAAAGCTATCAGACCTTCAAGCGCTATTCCGATGCGGTGCGGCGCCTGCCACCCGTGGCGCTGCGTGATTTGCTCGATTTCCGGCTGGAAGGCCGCACGCCGATTGCGCTGGAAGAAGTGGAAAGCATCACGGAAATCCGCAAGCGCTTGCTGGCACCAGGCATTTCGCTTGGCGCCCTCAGCCCTGAAGCGCATGAAACACTTTCCATCGCCATGAACCGCATTGGCGCGCGCAGCGATTCCGGCGAAGGCGGTGAAGACCCCGCCCGCGCCAAGCCGCGCGCCAATGGCGATAATGCCAATTCCGCGATCAAGCAGATCGCCTCTGGTCGTTTTGGCGTGACGGCGGAATATCTGAACAATTGCCGAGAGATTGAAATCAAGGTCGCGCAAGGGGCGAAGCCTGGTGAGGGTGGGCAATTACCCGGCTTCAAAGTCACGGGGCTGATTGCCAAGCTCAGGCATTCCACACCGGGCGTAATGCTGATCAGCCCGCCGCCGCATCATGATATCTATTCAATCGAGGATCTGGCGCAGTTGATTTACGATCTGAAGCAGATCAACCCGGATGCGACGGTGTGTGTGAAGCTTGTCAGCCGTTCGGGCATTGGCACCATTGCTGCCGGCGTCGCGAAGGCAAAAGCCGATGCGATTCTGATTTCCGGCCATTCCGGGGGCACCGGCGCTTCGCCGCAGTCTTCCATCAAGTATGCTGGCCTGCCCTGGGAAATGGGGCTGTCTGAGACGCATCAGGTATTGTTGCTCAATCGGCTGCGCCACCGTGTAAAACTGCGGACGGATGGCGGCATCAAGACCGGGCGCGATGTGTTGATTGCTGCCATGCTGGGCGCCGAGGAATTCGGCATTGGCACGGCATCCTTGGTGGCGATGGGTTGCATCATGGTGCGGCAATGTCATTCCAATACCTGCCCAGTTGGCGTCTGCACGCAGGACGAGGCGCTGCGCGCGAAATTCGCCGGCAGCCCAGAGAAGGTGATCAATCTTTTCTCCTTCATCGCCGAAGAGGTGCGGGAAATTCTTGCAAGCCTCGGCATGCGCAAGCTGACCGATGTGATCGGCCGCACCGATCTGCTGCAACAAGTCAGCCGCGGGTCTGAGGATTTGGATGACCTAGATCTCAACCCGTTGCTGGTGCAGGCGGATGCCGGCCCTCACGCATCCTACTGCACCTTGGAAGGCCGCAATGAGGTGCCGGAGACTTTGGATGCCGAAATGATTCGCGATGCGGATGCGCTGTTCCGCCATGGCGAAAAGATGCAGCTGCAATACAATATCCGCAACACGCATCGCGCCATCGGCACCAAGGTGTCTTCCCGCATCGTTCGGCAATTCGGCATGACAGGGCTGCAAGCCGGGCATTTGACCGTGCGGCTGCGTGGCAGTGCTGGCCAATCACTTGGTGCCTTTGGCGTGCGCGGCTTGAAACTGGAAGTTTTTGGCGATGCCAATGATTATGTCGGCAAGGGGCTATCGGGCGCCTCCATTGTGGTCCGCCCCGCGCCTTCATCCAGCCTGATCTGGAATGAAAACACCATCATTGGCAATACGGTCCTTTACGGCGCCACGGCTGGGGAGCTGTTCGCTGCTGGCCAGGCGGGTGAGCGTTTCGCGGTGCGCAATTCCGGCGCCACTGCCGTGGTGGAAGGCTGCGGCGCCAATGGGTGTGAGTATATGACCGGTGGCACGGTGGTGATCCTGGGCGCGGTTGGCGATAATTACGGCGCTGGTTTCACCGGTGGCCAGGCCTTTATCTATGATGCAGATGGCACTTTCGAAAAGCGCATCAATCCGGAAACCCTGCTCTGGTCGCGGCTTGCGCATCCGTATTGGGAAGAAGCTTTGCGCGATCTGATCGCCCGGCATGTGGCGGAAACCGGCAGCCGCTTTGCCGCGCGCCTATTGAATGAATGGGCGACGGAACGCGGACGCTTCTGGCATGTGGTGCCGAAGGAATATGCGCAATACTTGCCCGCGCCGATGAGTGAAGCCGCGGCGATTGCGGCGGAGTAAGGGGGTGTCATGAACCTGGATCAACTGCGCCATTACCAAAGCAAGCTGGCTTATGAAATGGATTCCTGGGACCTGCATGTTGCAATCAGCAATGGTGAACCCTTCGTGGTGGTGGATGGCCGATCCGAAGCCGCCTTTGCGAAGGAACATATCCCCGGCGCCATTAACCTGCCGCATCGGGGAATTTGCACCTTCAGCACCGAGGCCTTGGACAAGTTAAAAACCTATGTCTGCTATTGCGATGGCATTGGCTGCAACGCTTCAACCAAGACCGCCTTGAAATTGCTGACGCTGGGCTTTCAGGTGCGCGAGTTGATCGGCGGCTTGGATTGGTGGAAGCGCGACGGCTACCAGACAGCGGGCTCAGAAGGCCGTGCAGGCACCCCGGTTGGGTGTGGTTGCTGAAAGCCATTCCCCAACGCGCACAGCCTCAGCGCTGCTCCGCCCGCCAACGCGCCCATGGCGCGATGTCGGGCAAGCGCTGCGGCGCCCCGGCTGGGCCTGAAAAACGCAGCCCT
>CALRPR020000063.1:0-20867 GCA_943370125.1 Allobosea thiooxidans
TCACCAGCGCCACGCGCCCCTGCAACGAGAACATTCCAGCAATATCCACTGCGCCGCCTCCCTCTCTGACAAGGGGTGCCACCGGGCGGGCGCCGGGGCAAGCCCTCAAGACAAGCCGGCTTTTTGCGCCTAGCCTGCCCATTGAAATCGAGGGGTTCAGACCATGGCAAGCGAAACAAGGGTTGCGCTGGTAACGGGCGCGCAGCAGGGCATTGGGGCCGCGGCCGCGCGCGCCCTGGCGGCAGCGGGGCATGATGTCGCGATCAATTGGCTGGATAACCAAGCCCAGGCCGAAGCCCTGGCAGCAGAAATCCGCGCTTCAGGCCGCAAAGCCGCGCTGATCCGGGGCGATGTCGGCACTGCCGCCGGCGCTGCCGCCCTGGTCGAACAGACCATCGCCGCACTCGGGCGCATTGATGTGCTGGTGAATAATGCCGGCATCTTCCCGCGCGTTGAATTCCTGGACATGACGGAAGCCGAATGGGACCGGGTGATTGCCGTCAATCTGAAGGGCAGCGCCTTTTGCGCCCAGGCTGCCGCGCGCGCCATGGTAGCGGCAGGGATCAAGGGGGTGATCATCAACCTCTCCTCCTCCTCAGTCCGGGGGGCGCCGCTTGGGGTGCATTATACCGCGACCAAGGCCGGCATTATCGGCATGACGCGCTCCATGGCCCTATCCCTGGCGGCCCACGGCATTCGCGTGAACGCCATCGCGCCGGGCCTGACCGATACGGCGCAGCCGCGCTACGGCAATAGCGAAGCGGAGCTTGCGGTCATGGCCCAGCAAATCCCGCTGGGGCGGATGGGGCGGCCCGAAGAAATCGCCGGATTGATGGCATATCTTGCGTCTGATCAAGCCGCCTGGATCACGGGTCAGGTTTATCACATCAACGGGGGCAATTACCTCGCCTGAGGCAAGGCAGGGCTCCCCCGAAGCAGGAGGATCAAAATGCGCCATTGGCTGATCATATGCTTGCTGGCATTGCTGCCGGGTACGGCGCTGGCGCAGATGGAACCCGGGGACCCGATTGCCGGCCAGCGCCTGGCCACCACCTGGTGCGCCAATTGCCATAGCATCGCGCCTGGTGGGCCGGGACCGGCCACGGATATCGCGCCAAGCTTCGCCGCCATTGCCGCGCTGCCTTCCACAACTTCCATGTCGCTGCGCGCCTATTTGCGCACACCGCATGCGAATATGCCGGATTACCGGCTAAGCCGGGAGGAACTGGATGATATTGTGGCTTATCTATTGACGGTTAGGCGCTAAGCCCCGGTCTGGCGCCCCGGCAAAACCAAGTCTAGCATCCCCGGCCTTGAGCAAGGGGGAAATAATCTTGTCCGCAGTCAATAAGCCATTCCGCGTCGCCTATCTGGAACGCGTGCCGCATCCAAGCTTTCTGGAAACCGCCACCGCCGATCCGGCCCTGGAGGTGGTCCGGCTTTCCCTGGAAAATGGGGAAGAAGCCGCGCTCGCGGAACTTGCGACCTGTGATGGCTATTATGTGCGCGCATCGCGCGATGAATTGCCCAAGGCGTTTCACGTGAATGATGCGCTGTTGCAGCGCCTGCCCAATCTGCTGATGGTGGCATCCCAGGGCGCCGGCTATGACACGATCAACCCGGATTCCTGCACCAAGGCCGGCGTGCTTTTGGTGAACCAGGCCGGCGGCAATGCCGAAGCCGTGGCGGAACACGCCGTTGGCATGATGCTGGCACTCATCAAGAAAATGCCGCAGACCCATGCCGCCATGCGCGCGGGCGAAGCCAAGCGCCGCGAAGTGTTTATGGGCAATAATCTGCTCGACAAGACGGTTGGCGTGATTGGCATTGGTAATGTCGGGGCGCGCACCACCGCCATTGTGAAGGCCGCCTTCAATTGCCGCGTGCTGGCGTATGACCCTTATGTGGATGCCGAAACTGTGGCTAAGCGCGGCGCGGAAAAGGTTGAATTGGCCGAATTGCTGGCGCAGTCCGATATCGTCAGCGTGCATTGCCCGCTCACGCCACAAAGCCGCGCCATTATTGATGCGAAGGCGCTGGCCGGCATGAAGAAGGGCGCCATTCTGGTCACCACCGCGCGCGGTTCCATCCATGATGAGAACGCTGTGCTGGCAGCGCTGGAATCGGGCCAATTGGCCTCGGCCGGCTTGGATGTCTGGGAACAGGAACCGCCGCCCAAGGAACACCCGTTGTTGTGGCACCCGGCCGTGATCTGCACGCAGCACACGGCGGGGGTCACGCATGAAAGCCGGTCCATGATCACACGTATCGCAGCCGAGGCCTTTTCTGCCTGTGCCGCCGCCAAAATGCCGCCGCGCATCATTAACCCGGAAGTGAAGGGCCGTTTCGCGGAGCGCTACGCCGCAGCGCGTGGCCGCGCCATCACGGATTGAAATCGCAACCCGGCTTTTTTCCGTGAGCACAAAAGCTTCCAAGGCCAGGGTGGTGACAGTGCTTGGCACCACCCAGACCCTGGCCTGGGCGTCTTCCTATTATCTGCCGGCTATCCTGGCCGCACCAATCGCCGAGGATCTGGGCCTGTCACGCGCCCTGGTCTTTGGCGTATTTTCGGGCTCACTTTTGCTGACCGCGCTGCTTGGCCCCGCGGCGGGCCGCGCGATTGATCAGCGCGGCGGGCGCGATGTGCTGGCGATTTCGAACGTGATTTTCCTTCTTGGCCTGCTGATCATGGCCTTCGCCAATGGCCTGCCGCTGCTGATCCTAAGCTGGTTCATCATTGGCATTGCCATGGCGATGGGGCTTTATGATGCGGCTTTCGCGACCCTTGCCGGGCTTTACGGCAAGGATGCGCGCAACAGCATCACCGGCATTACGCTGATTGCGGGCTTTGCCAGCACGGTCGGCTGGCCGCTTTCCGCGCTGATGGAAGCCGAATGGGGCTGGCGCGGCGCCTGCCTCGGCTGGGTGGCCTTGCATCTGTTCATCTGCTTGCCGCTCAATCTTTTTCTGATCCCGAAGGCACCGCCGCCACCACCCAAGGAAGCCGCGCCGCCGCTATCCGCCGAGGAATCGCGGGACCGCAAACGCGACATGATCCTGCTCGCTTTCGTGCTGGCGACCGCGAGTTTTAGTTCCACCGCGCTTGCCGCGCATTTGCCGGGCTTGCTGCAATCTGCCGGGACATCCGTAGCCGTCGCGATTGCAGCTGGCGCGTTGATGGGCCCGGCGCAGGTGGCGGCGCGCGTGGTGGAATTCACCATGATGCGCAAGATGAACCCGCTTTTCTCCGCACGCATCGCCGCCGGCGCGCATCCTGTGGCAGTGGCGGTGCTGATGGCCCTTGGTGCGCCCTTCGCAGCGCTTTTTGTGATTATTCATGGCGCGGGGAATGGGTTGCTGACCATCACGCGCGGTACACTGCCGCTCGCGCTATTCGGGCCGGTTGGCTATGGCCAGCGCCAAGGCTTCATCACCGCGCCAGCGCGGGCTTCGCAGGCTTTTGCACCGTTATTGTTCGGGCTGCTGCTGGATGATTTCGGCGCGGCTTCACTATGGCTGACAGCGCTGCTTGGCGTTGCGGCCGTCGTGGCGCTTTTTATGATGCGTGTTCGGCAATGAAGGAAACATTTATGCAAGATAATTGGCGTTCACGCGCTGGTTCGCGTTTTACCTGCGAAAAACGCCCATCCACGGGCACGCGCGGCATGGTGGTGACGAACCATCCGCTCGCCTCCGCTGCGGGAGCCGAGATGCTCGCCGCCGGTGGCAATGCGGTGGATGGCGCCATCGCCGCGCTGTTCACGCTGACGGTGGTGGAGCCCATGATGGTGGGCATTCTGGGTGGCGGCATGGCGCATCTGCGCCTACCCGATGGGCGTCACACCGTGATTGATGGGCTGTCCACCGCGCCGGCCGCCGCGCGTGCCGATATGTTCACACCCGCTGAGCCCGCCAATGCGATGAATTTTGAAGCGACGGGCCGCGCCAATATCGTCGGCCCGCTTTCTGTCGCCGTGCCGGGCAATTTGCGCGCCTGGTGCGAAACGCTGGCGCGCTTCGGCAGCATGCCGCTGGCCGATGTGATGGCGCCGGCCATTCGCCATGCGGCGCGCGGTTTTGGCGTCACGCCCTATTTGGCGGAATGCATCAATGAAGCCGCGCATGATCTGGCGCGCGACCCCGCCATTGCCGCGCTGCTGCTACCGGGTGGCGCGCCGATCAAGCCAGGCGCGCGGCTGATCCAGGCTGACTATGCTGAAACCCTCGCGCTGATCGGCCGCGAAGGGCCTGGCGTGCTGAAGGGCGTCTTGGGTACCACCATTGCTGATGGCATCAGGAAGGCGGGCGGCATTGTCTCCGCCGCCGATATTGCAGATTTCACGACGATTGAACGGGCACCTTTGCGTGGCCCCTATCGTGGCTATGAGGTGCTGCTGCCACCTCCGCCCGCATCTTCCGGGGTGCATGTGCTGCAAATGCTGAACATCCTGGAGGGCTTCGATCTGCGCAGCCTGGGCTTTGGCAGCGCCGATACGCTGCACTTGCTGGCCGAGGCGTTGAAGATTGCCTTCGCTGATCGCGCCGCCGCCACCGCTGATCCTGCTTTTGTGGATGTACCCGTGGCGCGGCTGATTTCGCGCGCCTATGGCGATGAACGCCGCGGCGCAGTTGAT
Source organism: Allobosea thiooxidans (assembly GCA_943370125.1). Lineage (GTDB taxonomy): Bacteria > Pseudomonadota > Alphaproteobacteria > Acetobacterales > Acetobacteraceae > Neoroseomonas. The sequence goes on from CALRPR020000063.1 coordinate 4,635, forward strand.
ATAGCGCGCGCGCAAGCCTGGGGACCGGGTGTGAGCCCTGGCGAGAGCGCCAATACCACCCATGTCACGGTGGCGGATGATCAGGGCAATATTGTTTGCTCCACCCAGACTATCAATTCGCTTTTTGGTGCGCGCTTCCTGGTGCCGGGCACGGGGCTGATCCCGAACAACTACATGGCGCTGTTTGATCCGCGCCCCGGCAAGGCTTTGTCTATCGCGCCCGGCAAGCGCATCACCACATCCCAGGCGCCGCTGATTGCGCTAAAGGATGGCAAGCCGGCCTATGCGCTTGGCATGCCGGGCGGTTTGCGGATTTTCGGTTCGGTCATGCAGGGTTTCCTCAATCTGGTGGATCACGGCATGTCGCTGCAGGAAGCGGTGGAAGCGCCGCGGCTTTGGACTCAAGGTGCCGCGGTGGAAGTGGAACCCAACTTTGATGCGGCAGTACTTGCAGCACTCAAGGCTCGCGGGCATCAGGTTTCGCCCATGCCGCATGTCGGTGGTGGCATGAATGCCATTGCCTTCCAGGCCGATGGCAGCATGGAAGGGGCGGCTTGCTGGCGCGCGGATGGTACGGCGATTGGCCTTGGCGGAGGCCTCGCGCGGGCCGGTGTGCGCTTCTGGCCGGATCGGGCGCGTGCATGAATACCGCTGAGTATTTGCTGGCGGCGCTGGCGCGGCGCGGCACCAAGCGCATTTATGGCGTGCCGGGCGGTGGTTCTTCACTGGATATCATCGCGGCGGCTGAGCGTTTTGGCATTCGCTTCATCCTCGCGCGGCATGAGGGCAATGCAGCGATGATGGCGGTGGCGGATGCGGAAGTGACCGGCGCACCCGGCGTAGTGCTGACCACCAAGGGCCCGGGGCTGATGAATGCGCTGAATGGCATTGCCTGCGCCGCGCTGGAACGCGCGCCGGTGCTGCTGCTGACCGATGGCTTCACCGAAAAGCAACTCAGCTACATCACGCATCAGGTGTTTGATCAGCGGAACGTCAGCGCCGAATTGGTGAAGGGCTATACGCAAGCGCGCAGCGACAGCCCAGCCGCTGAGATCGAAGCGCTTCTTGATCTTGCCATGCAAGCGCCCATCGGCCCGGTGCATCTGGATTTGACTAGCGAGGCCGCGCGCCGCCCGGCGGGCGAATTGCTGCCTTCACCGTCAAACACCGCCACCCCGCTTGATGCCGATGCGCTGGCGACAGCACGCGCCATGCTGGTGGCGGCGCGCAAACCCGTGATTCTGGCAGGTGTCGAAGCCGTAACGGCAGCCGAACCACTACGCGCTTTGGTGGCAGCACTCGGCTGCCCCGCGCTGGTCACTTATAAAGCCAAAGGCGTGATCGCCGATGCCGATCCGCATTTTATAGGTATTTTCACTGGCGGATCACTGGAAGAACCCTGCGTGCAGGATGCGGATTTGATCATCCTGGCGGGCCTCGATCCGGTGGAACTGATCCTGCAACCTTGGCGCTATACGGCGCCAGTCTTGGATATCGGCTTGCGCGCACATCCCGTGCATTACGTCACGCCCACCGCATCACTGCATGGCACGCTGGCGCCTGCCTTCGCCGCGCTGACGCAAAGCGCGGCGCGTAGTGCCTGGAAGGCTGAGGAAATTGCTACTCATCGCGATACCATGCGCGCCGCACTTGCTTGGCAAGGTACAGGCGGCGTGGCGCCGCCGCGTATTGTGAGTCTGGCGCAGGAAGCGGCGCGGCGTGCCGGGCGCACCCCACGAATCAGCGTGGATGCGGGCGCGCATATGTTCTCGGCCACCGCCTTCTGGGAATGCGCGGCTCCCCGCGATGTGCTGATTTCAAACGGTCTTGCCTCCATGGGTTTTGCGCTCCCCGCCGCGCTGGCTGCGGCGTTGGAAAATCCTGCTGATGGCGCCATTGCCTTTACCGGCGATGGCGGCTTGATGATGTGTGTGGCGGAACTCGCCACCGCCGCTGAAGCCGGCGCGCCCTGCATCACCATTGTCTTCAATGATGGCGCGCTTTCCCTGATTGATATCAAGCAGCAGCAGCGGCAATTGCCGCCCGAGGGTGTGCGCTGGGCACGGCCGGATTTCGCCGCCATAGCAGAAGGCTTCGGCGCCAAAGGTTTCGCTGCCGCGACCGAGGCTGACTACATCGCCGCACTCGATGCCGCTTTCGCCCATAAAGGCCCAAGCCTGATTGACGTGACGGTGGACCCCGCCGGCTACACCGCGCAGCTACAAGCCATGCGCGGCTAAAGGAGAATACGCGATGTCCAGCTTTTCCGCCCTTCGGCTTGGCACCGCCTGGCAGCGCATTGCCGGGCTCATGGATGAAACGGCGCAGAGTTTTGTCCGCACCTCCTTCTCATCCGTCGTGCGTGACAATTGGGATATGGCGATTGGGCTGATGGACAGCAGCGGGCGACAATTTGCGCAATCCTCGCGTTCCGTCCCATCCTTCGTTGGCACCATGCCGCGTACCTTGGCAATCATGCTGCAACGCTACCCGGTTGAACGCCTTGCACCCGGTGATGTTCTGATTTCCAATGATGGCTATTACGGCACTGGCCACTTGAACGACATCACCATGATCAAGCCTGTCTTCGCCAAGGGCCGCGTGATTTCCTGGCTGGGCAGCACCTTCCATTCCACCGATATCGGTGGCGCGCCTTCCGTGGATGCGCGCGATTCTTGGGAAGAGGGCCTGACCATCCCCATCACCCGCATCCTGAAGGGTGGCGTAGAAAATGAGGATGTGATTGCCTTCATGGAAGCCAATCTGCGCCAGCCGGATGAAACACTCGGCGATATTCGCGCGCAATTCGCGGCCTATGAACAGGCAGAAAAGCGCCTGGCGCGCATCATGGCCGAGGAAGGCATTGATGATCTGGATGCGCTGGCCGCTGAAATCTTCACCCGTTCCGAACGCGCCATGCGCGATGCGATTGCCGCCGCCCCGGATGGCGTGGTGGAAGATGAAGTCACCGCCGATGGCTTTGAACACCCCGTCACCATTCGCCTGAAACTCACCATCAAGGGCAGTGACCTGATCCTGGATTTCACCGGCACGGATGGGCAGATTGCGCGGCCGGTGAATGCGCCGCTGAACTTCACCCGTGCCTATTCCAATTACGCGGTGAAATGCGCGTTTGATCCCGCCACGCCGAATAATGATGGGTCCTTCCGGCCCATTACCTTCATTGCGCCAGAGGGTTCCATCGTGAATCCACGCCGCCCCGCGCCGGTGTGGGGGCGGCATCTCACGGGCCATTATTTGCCCATGCTGGTGCTGGCGGCACTCGCAAAACTCATTCCGGATCGCGTGATTGCAGAAAGCGGCAGCCCGCTTTGGAATGTTTATTTCACTGGGGAGAATGCCGAAGGCCGCCGCTATGTGCGCATGTTTTTCATGAATGGCGGCCATGGCGCCGCACCCCAGCATGATGGCGCGGCCTGCCTTTCCTTCCCATCCAATGTCGCGACACAAGCGGTGGAGCAGTTTGAAAACGCTGTCCCCATGCTGATGACAGAAAAAGAACTCATCCCCAATTCCGGCGGCGCCGGGCGCATGCGCGGCGGGCTGTCACAACGGCTTTCCTTCGAAGTAGTCGGCGAGAAGCCCGTGACAGCCACCTATCGCCATGAACGCGTGCAGCACCCGCCACGCGGCGTATTGGGCGGCGAAGCCGGGCGCGGCGGGCGTGACTTAGTGAATGGCAAGCCTGTCGCCGCCAAGGCGCGCATCGTGCTGCAACCAGGCGATATCATTACCTATGAAACACCAGGTGGTGGCGGCATGGGACCAGTGGCAGAACGCGACCCTGCCGCGATCGCCCGTGATATCAAGGAAGGCTATGTGACGCCATGAACCCCGCACCCTGGCGCATTGGTGTTGATATCGGAGGCACCTTCACCGATTTGGTCATGCTCGATTCGCGTGATGGGCGGATTTTCAATGGCAAGGTTCTCACCACGCCTCATGCTCCGGAAGAAGCGGTGCTGGAAGGCGTGCGTGATTTGCTTGCGCGCACCGGTGCGCGGGCGGATGAAGTGCGCCATGTCATTCACGGTACCACGCTGGTCGCCAATGCGCTGATCGAACGGCGCGGCGTGCCCACGGGCCTGATCACCACCAAAGGCTTTCGCGATATTCTGGAAATCGGCACGGAACTCCGCCACGATACCTATGATCTTTTCATGCGCGTGCCGGAACCGCTGGTGCCGCGCCATCGCCGGCTTGGGGTGGCTGAACGGCTGCTGCCTGATGGATCAGTACGCGAAGCACTTGATGAAGCCAGCGCGCGCGAAGCGGTGCGGGCGTTGCGCGCTGCCGGGGCCAAGGCAGTTGCTGTCTGTTTTCTGCATGCCTTCCGCAATCCCGCGCATGAAGTGCGCATGCGCGAGATTCTAACAGAAGAAGCGCCCGAATTGACCGTATGTCTTTCTTCCGAAGTCGTACCGGAAATCGGTGAATATGAACGCGCTTCCACCACTGTCTGCAACGCCTATGTGCAGCCGGTGTTTGAACGCTATCTGCGGCGCTTGAGCGATGGCTTGCGCGGCTTTGGCCTGACCGGCCCGCTTTTCCTGATGCTGTCTGATGGCGGCACCGTCGCCGAAGAAACCGCCGCGCGTCACCCGATCCGCCTGGTGCAATCCGGCCCCGCTGGCGGCGTGGAAGCCACCGGCATTTACGGTGCCGCAGCCGGCGCGCGCGATATCCTTTGCTTCGATATGGGCGGCACCACCGCCAAGGCTGCGTTGATTGACAATGGCGAAGCGCAGCGCAGCCTTGATTTCGAAGTCGCGCGCGTGGATCGCTTCCGCAAGGGTAGTGGCCTACCGCTCAAAGTGCCGGTCATTGACATGATCGAAATCGGCGCCGGCGGCGGTTCCATTGCGCGGGTGGATCAACTCGGCCTGGTGCGTGTGGGGCCGGAAAGTGCGAGCTCCGATCCCGGCCCCGCCTGCTATGGGTTGGGTGGCGCACGCCCCACTGTCACGGATGCGGATTTGGTGCTGGGTTATCTGGGCGCTGAGAGCTTCCTGGGTGGCGCGATGAAGCTGGATGTCGCGGCGGCGGAAGCGGCTTTGGCCGAACATATCGGCAAGCCACTCGGTCTTTCTGTGCCGGAAGCGGCCTGGGCCATTCATGAAACCGTCAATGGCAATATGGCGCAGGCGGCAGCGATCCACGCCTTGGAAAAAGCCAAGCGCATTGATGCCTATGCCATGGTGCCGATCGGCGGTGCCGGGCCGGTGCATGCCTGCCATATCGGCATGAAGCTTGGCCTTCGTCGCATCATTGTGCCCTTGGGCGCGGGGGTGGCTTCTGCTTTTGGATTTCTGGCTGCGCCGATTTCCTTTGCCTTCGTACAAGGCTGGGTCGCCCCGCTGGCCGGCTTGGATTTCGCTAAGCTGCGAGAGATCACCGGCACCATGACCACCCAAGGCAAAGCCATGGCGGCAGCGGCAGGTGTCGCGCCAGAAGCGGCCTCAGCGCGCATCCTGGGCGCCATGCGCTATGCCGGGCAGGGGTTTCAGGTGGAAGCGGAAATCCCGGAAGACGCCATCACGCGTGGCGATGAGGCAGCACTACGGGCGAAATTCGAAGCCACCTATCTGGCGCTTTACGGCCGCACCGAACCCGCGCTGCCGGTCGAATGCGTATCCTGGCAGGTGATTGTCGCGGGGCCGCGCCCTGTGGTGGACCTTACGCAGCAAGGCGCTGCCGCCGAAGGTGCGCTGCAGCGCGGCGCGCGCCGCGCCTGGTTTGGCGGGGCATATGTTGAAACCCCGGTGCTGAACCGCTTGGCGCTTCGCCCGGGCGAAAGTGTGGCCGGCCCGGCGCTCATTGAAGAACGCGAATGCACGCTGGTGCTGCCACCAGGGGCCACCGCGTGCTGCGATGCCGCCCTTAACCTGGATGTGAGCCTGCCAAGCTAGGCAGGCCCGTTTTACTGGCGCTGCAAGGGCAGGACCAGATTAGTGACGTCGCACAGGTTCACGCCGCGCCGTTCATCCGACTGACCGTTTTCATAGACAAAGCGCACATCATGCAGGCAAGGGCCTTCCGGCAGGCGAATGGCGAAATTGCGCCCCGCCGGCACCGTGTCATTGCCCAGCCGATCCGGCCCCCATTCCTGCTCGGTCGAAAGCGACACATAGGCTTCCATCACCGTCACGCGCGATTGATTGACCAGGTTGAAGGAAGGATTGCCGGTGGGGCCGGTGGGCGCGCCGCGCTGGGGTGCTTGGGGCTGTGGGCGTTGCTGCGGCGCAGGCCCTTGGGCCGTTTGTCGCCCGTCAAACACCACTTCCGACACGGCACATAGGTTGAGGTTGCGCTTATCCTCGGCGGGGCCGCCTGCACGTTCATAAACCACGCGCAGATCCCACATGCAGGGGCCTTGCGGCAGGCGTAGCGTGAAAGCCCGCCCAGTAGGCAGCGCCTTGTCACCAAGCCGATCACTCCCCCAATCCTGATCCGTGGAGAGCGATGCATAAACCTCAAAAATCAACCGACCGGACCGATTGACCAGATTGAAGGAGGGATCGCCCTGCTGCGCCAGCGCGGGCGCGGCGGAAAGGCCCAGAAGGCAGAGCGCCAAAGCACCCAGAAAACGACGAAACATCATAGTAACCCTCCTGAACTGGCGCTCCGATGCCGCGCCACTTGCCAGTCTAGAGCAATATTCGATCTGATGGAATCATCAGATCGAGTTTCTTGCTCTAGAAAGCGTAGGATCTAGAGCAGCTTATGTTCGTTTGCGGAACCGCAAAGCGGTTCCGGCATAACGAACGCTGCTCTAGAACTCTCGGATGGATTTGGCGAAGCGATCCGACAGCGGCCGCGCCAGGTAGGAGGCAAAGGACCTCTCCCCGCGCCGGATCAGTACCTCCGCCTGCATGCCAGGTTGCAGGCGCAAATGTTCATGCTTAGTCAATTCCTCAGGCGCGAAGGCAATACGCGCGATGAAATACGGCATGCCAGTGCGTTGGTCTGTCATGCGGTCCGGGGAAATCCGTTCCACCGAACCTTCCAGAATGGGCGTAGTGCGCGCTGCCGCATGGGAAAGCCGGATGGAAGCCGGCATGCCGATACGCACCGTATCAACATCAACCGGCGTGATCTGCGCTTCCACCACCAGCCTTTCTTCCTGCGGCACGATGGAGGCAACCTGGGAGCCAGGCGCGATCACGCCGCCGCGTGTGGTATAGCGCAAATCCATCACCATGCCGGCTTCGGGCGCGTCTATCGTAAGGCGCATTAATTGGTCATTGGCGCTAATTTCCCGTTCGCGCAATTCCAAAAGCCGGCCCTGCAATTCGCGCAATTCCTTGGCGTTTTCTTCCTGCCGAGCGCGCAGCAATTGGGCGCGCTGCATTTCCGCTTCACCCACCGCCTGCTGGGTGCGCGCGACATTCTCAATCGCCTCACCCCTTTCGCCGATCAGGCGCGCTTCTTCGCGTTGGAGAGAAAGCAGCCGGGGCAGGCGTTCCAGCCCCATCCGCACCAACCCTTCTACGCCCATGATTTCCTGGCGAACAAGCACAAGCTGCCGGTCATTCGATTCAATGCGCACATTCAGCCCGTCAATCTGCTTTTGCAGCTGAAGCGCGCGCTGGGTCAGGATTTCCGTTTGACCTTGGAGCGAATTGCGCCGCGCGATGAATTCTTGCCCCTGTACCGCCAGGATTTCCGCAACCTTGGGGTCTGTGCGGCGCGCCGCCAATTCCGGCGGGAAGACGGGTGCGGGCGCTTCCTCCCGCTCCGCCGTCAGCACCGCGATGCGCGCACGGGTGCGGTCCGATTCATCCAGCACCACATTCAGCCCGGCGCGCACACGCGTGTCATCCAGGCGAATCAGGGATTGCCCGGCAGCAACAATAGCACCTTCACGCACCAGCACTTCTCCGACAATTCCGCCTTCCAGATGCTGCACATTACGGCGATTGCCTTCCACCATCAGCGTTCCCGGGGCGACCACGGCGCTATCAATCATGGCGAAGGCGCCCCAGCCGAAAACGCCGCCAACACCAAAGAGAATGATGAAAAGCGCCAGGCGCAAGGGCCGCCAGATGGGCGCATTGGATGGTGTGGAAGCTACATCAAGTGCGGGTTTCGTTTGATCCATGCCCCCAACCCCTCAGTTCTTGGTGATGGCCGCGACAGGGCGCGGCGGCTGGGCTGGGCGCGTAAGGCGGGGCAGGATTTCATCGCGCCGACCAAAGGCTTCCACACCCCCGGCCCGCATCAACAATATCTTGTCCACAGCTGCCAGGATATTGGCGCGATGCGTGATGATGACGGTGGTGACACCCGCCTGCCGCAGCCGCCCCAGGGCCGCGGCCAGTGCTGCTTCCCCATCACTATCCAGGTTTGAATTGGGTTCATCCAGAACCACCAACTTCGGTGCACCGTAAAGCGCACGCGCAAGGCCGATGCGCTGGCGCTGTCCGGGCGAAAGCCCCCGCCCGCCTGGGCCAAGGGGCGTGTCGTAGCCCTCAGGCAGATGCAGGATCAGATCATGCAGCCCGGCATCCCTGGCCGCAGCAACCACCTTTTCTGAATCAACGGTACCCAGGCGCGCAATGTTTTCAGCCACGGTCCCTTCAAACAATTCCACATCCTGCGGCAGATAACCCAGATACTGCCCCACCTGATCACGTGGCATGCGTGCCATATCGGCGCCGTCCAGCCGCACCGCCCCCGCGCGTGGTGGCCAAATCCCCAAAAGCCCTCGCGCGAGGCTACTTTTGCCCGCCGCACTCGGCCCAATCACGGCGAGTGATTCACCCGGCTGCAAAGCAAAGCTCACGCCACGCAGCACTACCGCGTCGGTTCCGGGCACGGCCAGAACCAGGTTTTCAACCGCCAGGGCCCCATGGGGTACAGGCAGCGGCATACTCTGTTTTTCCGCGGGTGCGGCCGCCAGAAACTCATAAAGCCGCCGATGGGCCGCCCGCGCATTCATCGCCTGCTGCCAAAGTGCCACCACTTGCATACTGGGGGCCAAGGCCCGGCCGAGAATGAAGGTTGCGACGATCATTGCACCCGGCGTGATGGCCTGTTCAATGACCAACAATGCACCAAGCCCCAAGGTCAAAACGCCCGTCAGCGATAACTGCAGAAATTTGATTACAGCCGAAAAGCTACCGGCAATTTGGCTAGCGGTTTGTTGCTGGTTCAGCATCGCCAGATGCCGCTGCTGCCAGCGCTGCCAAACCCCTTGCCGCATACCCATGGCTTCCGCGGTTTCGGCATTGCGGATGCTGGCCTCCACGAAGGCATAGGCCTGCACGTTATTATTGGACGCTTCGGCCAGTTTTTTTGTGGAGAGAAAAGCCTGCGCCAAGGCGCTTCCAATCACAATAAACACAGCAACCGTGCCAAAGAAGGCGAAGAACGGGTGCACTATGTAGAGAATAACCAAAAAAACCGGAATCCAAGGCGCATCGAGCGAGGTAGTAAGCCCCGCCGTCGAAATGAAGGACCGGACCTGTTCCAGGTCACGTAATGGCTGGACCCCCACCCGGTCACTGCCGCGCAGGCTTCCTTGGACAAACAACGCTTCAAAAACGCGCGACGAGAGGCGCTGGTCAATCAGTCGCCCAAGTCCGATTAGGGCAAAGCTGCGGCATCCTTCCAGAAGGCCATAGATCGCGATCAGAAACAGCGAAATCAGCGTCAACGCCAAAAGGGTCGCTTCGCTCTGGCTTGCAAGAACCCGATCATAGACCTGCATCATGTAAACGGAGCCGGTCAGCTGCAGCAGATTGACAATGAAGCCAACGGCAAAAAGCAAGGCCAAGGCGCCCTTCATCTCGCCCAAAATGGCGTAAACAGGCGAAGGGGGCGGCTTGCGGCGCATTCCCAGAGTCATTTTTGGCCGACGTACATTCTACGCTCCTACTCTGCTGCCTCTAATCCTTGCCTCAATGCCAAGACCGCTGCCGCCTAACCATCCGCAGGCCACAGTCTTTCAAACGGAAAGCCTGTCCGGCGGGTCCTCAACCCCCGGATACGCGCTCATTCTTAAAAAGCAGCCGATACTTTATAATGACTTTCCGCTACGCTGTCGAGAAAATGCACAAAATCTGCTGCTATGCCCAAAGCTGGCAACCCGGGTGCTGCAAAGTCACGATCTCATCATTGAGCAGCCGGACTCATGCGTCAGGCATGTTTTACGTTGGCGTCGCTTGGCGGATCGGAAAACGTGCTAAAACAAATAGTTGGTGCGGGTCCAGCGAACGAATGTGAACAGGACCCGCACTAAAACGGTTACGCTTCAGCCTTCAATCACATTGGAACGCTGGCCGCCGATAATGGCCAGGAATTCGCGGCGCGTGCTGGCATCATCCCGGAAGGCGCCCAGCATGCGGCTGGTCACCATGGTGACCCCCGGCTTATGGACGCCGCGCGTGGTCATGCATTGATGGGCGGCTTCAATCACCACGGCCACACCCTTTGGCTGCAGCACCTGTTCGATGGTATTCGCCACCTGTGCCGTCAGCTTTTCCTGGATTTGCAGGCGCTTGGCATAAACTTCCAAAACGCGCGCCAGCTTGCTGATGCCCACCACGCGGCCCTGCGGCAGATAGGCGATATGCGCGCGGCCAATGATTGGCACCATGTGGTGTTCGCAATGGCTTTCCATGCGGATGTCGCGCAGGATCACCATTTCATCATAGCCATCGGTTTCTTCGAAGGACCGCGCGAGCAAATCCACCGGGTCCGTTTCATAGCCGGCGAAGAATTCCTCATAGGCGCGGGCGACGCGCGCGGGGGTGTCCACCAGGCCTTCGCGGTTCGGGTCATCACCGGCCCAGCGCAGCAGGGTGCGCACCGCGGCTTCGGCTTCCGTGCGGGAGGGGCGCGGTTCCAAGGTGGCATTGGCGGTGGTGAGGCTAGCGGGAGGCATTTGAATATTCACGGTGAGGGTCTTTCCCAAAGTCGAGGCAACGCCGATTGGCAGAGGGCTTAAGGGCGCCTTCGCACCCCTATGTGGGCGGTGGGGCGGAAATGGCAAGGATTTGCCCCCGCTTGGCGTAAGGGGCCGGCGCGGGTTAGCTTATCGGTCCAACCAGCCAACATGAAGAAATCGCCATGCTTGACGCCGTAAGCCCCCTAGCCGCCACCTCGACCGAGGCGAAGCTCTATGACGCGCTGATCATTGGCGCGGGTTTCGCCGGCATGTATCAGCTCCATTCCCTGCGGGATCGCCTCGGGCTTTCCGCCCATGTGCTGGAAGCGGGCGATGGCGTGGGCGGTACCTGGTATTGGAACCGCTATCCCGGGGCGCGGTGTGATTCCGAAAGCCATAGCTATTGCTATCATTTCTCGGATGAGTTGGTGCAGGGCTGGGAATGGTCCGAACGCTACCCGAGCCAGCCGGAAATCCTGCGCTATCTGAATTATGCTGCGGATAAGCTTGACCTGAAGCGCGACATTACCTTCGGCGCGCGCGTGGTGGCGGCGCGGTATGATGAGGCTGCCAATCTTTGGCGCGTGCGCACGGAACAGGGCGCGGAATATGCGGCGCGCTATTTGATCACGGCGGTGGGCTGCCTTTCTTCCGCCAATCTGCCGAAGATTGATGGAATCGCGGATTTTCAGGGCAAGTGGTACCACACTGGCGAATGGCCGCATGAAGGCGTGGATTTTGCTGGCAAGCGCGTTGGCGTGATTGGCACGGGGTCCACCGGCATTCAGGCCATTCCGGTGATTGCAGCCACCGCCAAGCACCTGACCGTGTTTCAGCGCACGGCGAATTATTCGATCCCCGCGCGCAATGCGCCGCTGACCGATGATTTCAAGAAATATGTGCGGGAGAATTTCGCCGAAATTCGCGATGTGATGCGCTCCACCGTCAATGGCCATCCTTGGCGCATTGCGGATCGTTCCGTCTTTGATGTTTCCGATGAAGAACGGAATGAGATTTTCGAAAAAGCCTGGGAAAAGGGTGGGCTTCGGCTGCGCGCCGAATTCCGCGATGTGCTGACGAATGAGGAAGCGAATGAGATTGTCTCCGCCTTCCTGCAGAAAAAGATCGGCCAGATTGTGAAGGACCCTGCCAAGGCCGCGATCCTTGCCGATATTGATCACGGCTTCGGCACCAAGCGCCCGCCGATTGATACCGGCTATTTCGAAACCTATAACCGCGACAATGTGGCTTTGGTGAATTTGCGTGCCGAGCCGATTGAACGCATCACCGCCGCCGGCGTGAAGACCAGCAAGGGCGAATATCCTTTGGATATCATTGTCTTCGCGACAGGCTTTGATGCCATGACCGGGCCGCTATTCAATTTAAACATTGCCGGGCGCGATGGTTTGGGCTTGCGTGATGTGTGGCGTGAAGGCCCGCGCAGCTATCTGGGGCTGCAAGTGGTGGGCTTCCCCAATCTGTTCACCATCACCGGGCCTGGCAGCCCTTCAGTGCTGACCAATATGCCGGTGGCGATTGAACAGCATGTGGAATGGATCACCCGCTGCATCGCGGATATGCGCGCCGCCGGCCAGACGCGCATTGAAGCCAAGCCTGATGCGGTGGATGATTGGATGGTGCAGGTACAGGAAGTGGCCGACCGCACGCTTTTCACGAAAACGCTGCATTCCTGGTATCTGGGCGCCAATGTGCCGGGCAAGCCGCGCGTGTTCATGCCCTATATCGGCGGCATGGCGCGGTATCGGCGGATTTGTGATGAGGTGGCGGAGAAGGGGTATGAGGGGTTTGCGTTGGGGGCCTAATCAAGCCCCCGGTGCATCCCCAATGCTCACCATGCGCTTCACATCCTCACCCATGAAGCCAATCGCGGCCGGCGCGCGTCGGCCAGGAATGGCGGCCACATCATAAAGTTCCTGCACCAAGCCTTCAAAGCGGAGCCAATGCGGCGCATCGCCTGATGCCAAATCTATCACCATCACGCCGCAGCGCGGCTGCGCCCCGCGTGATGCCAAAGCCTCATCCAAAGCAAGCCCGCTGAAGGTACGGTTTTCGCGCGGCATGGAAAGGCCAACCACGGCGTAATCGCCAAGGAAGGCCATGCCGCGCAAAAAGCCGGGGCAGAAGGCAATCGGTTCAAACTTCCCGCTTGCCACATCAACGCGGCCGAATTCCCCGCTGCCTGCATTCAGCAGATAAAGCTTGCCCTTATGCAGCCGCGGCGAATGCGGCATGGAAAGCCCCTGCGCCACAACCTCGCTAGACGCCACATCAATCACCATGCCGCCGGATGCGCGGTGTTCGCGCCAACCATCCGCCACATCGGAAGCACCCACCAGAGTCACGTAGCGCGGCGCGCCCGCTTCATCCATCGCAAGCCCGTTCAAATGGCAGCGATCTTCCGCCGCAAGCTTTGAAATGAAGCGCGGGCGCCAAAGTGGCGCAAAACTGTGATCCTCATCCACGGTGGCGAGGCAGGAAAACAGCGTATTGACGAAAACCGGCCGCCCATCGGGCAAAAGCGCCAGATCATGCGCATCCAGATCGCCCGTCACCCAGCAGCGGCGTGGCGCGTAAAGCGCGTCATGATCTTTATAGGCGGGTGGCGGAGGCGCGCCAGGTGTATCGGCCAGCAGATCGCGAAAGCGCCAGATTTGCGACAGCGTGGTGACATGCAGCGTATCCGCGCTGACATGCAGGCCCATGCAGCGCGGCAGGCTGCGTTCAAACACCGAAAGCCTGCCATCCGGGCGTGTGCCGAGCAGCAAAAGCTTCCCTGCCTGATAGGTGCTGACTGCAAGGCTGCCGCCCAGCCCCGCTAGCCAGGTGGAAAAGTGGCGGGAGGTATGTACGGCGAAGCGGGGTTCGGCGGTTGCGGACATGGCAGGCTTTCTTGCGGTGGGGCGGGCGGGGGCCATGGCGGCCCATGTATTGAAGCGTTCCGGCAATGGCGCCTCGAAAGCATTGACCCCTGAATGGCAGACCGTTAATCTCTTACTAATGTGTGATGAGGCATGCAACTTTGTGCGTATAATCTGCCTCAATCTTCGCTTGTCAGGAGCCGAGCCTTGTCAGGAACTGTTGCACCGATAAGTTTGGCGAACATTGCCGCCGGCACCGGCGGGTTCGTGATTTATGGGCAGGATAGCGCAGACTACTCCGGTCGATCAGTTGCGTCGGCTGGGGATATCAATGGCGATGGTTTTGATGATCTAATCATCGGGGCTCCTGAGGGGGACGGGGCTGGGAATGCCAAGGTTCAGGCGGGGGACTCTTATATTGTTTTCGGCAGGGCGTCAGGTTGGGGCACGCCAATTGATCTTGCAACTGTCGCCCTAGGTACGGGCGGTTTCGTCATTCATGGTCGCACTGATTCGAGCGGTACTTTCAGTGGAGGGGACGGTTCCGGCCGTTCGGTGGCCTCTGCCGGGGATATCAATGGCGATGGTTTTGCTGATCTCATTATTGGGGCGCCCGGCGCTGATGAGAACCCCCAATTTCCCTTTAATGATCGTGGCGATAGCTATGTGATCTTCGGCAAAGCTTCGGGCTGGGGCGCCCCAATTGATCTCACCGCTGTAGCTGCAGGTACGGGCGGTTTCGTTCTATATGGACAGAGTCCCTCTGACCGTTCGGGCACCTCAGTTGCCTCTGCTGGTGATATCAACGGTGATGGCTTCACGGACCTCATTATCGGCGCCCCACGCGGGGATGGTGCCACCGGTGGCCTATATGATAATCGGGGGGATACCTATGTCGTATTCGGCAAGGCTTCTGGCTTTGGTACGATAAATCTTGCGACGATTGCGGCCGGTACGGGTGGTTTTGTCATTTACGGTCAAGACGCAGGTGATCGCGCTGGGGCTTCGGTCTCCTCGGCTGGCGATATCAATGGCGATGGTTTTGATGATCTGATCATCGGGGCCTACGGGGGCGACGCAGCGGGTAACGCCAAAAATTTCGCTGGTAATGCTCACGTCCTGTTTGGCAAGGCGTCTGGCTGGGGTGCAACGATAGACTTGGCGGCGGTAGCCGGCGGCTCGGGTGGTTTTGTCATCCATGGGCAGGATGCGGATGATCGCTCCGGTTGGTCTGTGGCTTCGGCTGGGGATATCAATGGCGATGGTTTTGCCGATATCATCGTTGGGGCTTGGGCTGGTGATGGTGCCAGCAACGCGAAGTCGTTAGCTGGTGACACCTATGTTGTATTCGGCAAGGCGTCTGGATGGGTAGCAATTGACCTTGCAACGATTGCCGGCGGCACAGGTGGATTTGTCATTTACGGACAGGAATATAATGATCGTGCTGGCTATTCGGTGGCCTCGGCCGGCGACATCAATGGCGATGGATTTGACGATCTCATCATAGGGGCGCCATATGGTGGTTCCGCGAACAATGCCTTGGCCGCCGCCGGTGATAGCTATGTGATTTTTGGCAGGGCATCGGGCTGGGGTGCGGCGATTGACCTTGCTACTGTCGCTGCCGGTAACGGCGGATTTGTTATTCATGGCTGGGAACGTGAAGACGATTCAGGAACCTCGGTAGCCTCTGCCGGTGACATCAACGGTGATGGTTTTGCCGATCTGATTATCGGGGCTCCGGGCGGCGACGGGGTGACTGGGATTTCCAACGATGTTCGCGGCGAAAGCTATGTGATTTTTGGCCGCGACTTCACCAACACTGTCACCCATACCGGCACGGCCAGCGCTGAAGTTCTGACCGGTACCTCCAGCGCCAATGTCATGGTGGCCGGCCTTGGCAATGACACGCTGAGTGGCGCTGGCGGCGCCGATGCGCTGCAAGGTGGTGCGGGTGATGACCGGCTGGTGGTGAGCGATTTTACCTTTCTCCGCGTGGATGGCGGCAGTGGTACGGATACGCTGGCCTTAAGTGGCGCGGGCCTTACGCTCAATCTGGCCAGCATCGCCGATACCAAGCTGCAATCCATTGAAGCGATTGACCTTGGTAGCGGCTGGAATACGCTCCGCCTTACCGCGCTTGAGCTGCGCAACCTGTCTGATACCAGCAATACACTCCGCGTCACTGGTGGGCTGGGTGCTGGTATCCAGTTCGATGATACTGGCTGGGTGCAGGGCGCCACTTCGGGCGGCTTTGTCTCCTTCACGAATGGCACCGCCACGGCTCTTGTCGCGGAAGCGCTACTGGCGCCGCCACCCTCTGGCCCCACCAATGGCAATGACAATCTTGCGGGCACCGGCGGCAATGACAGTATTGATGGGCTTGTCGGCAATGATTCTATTCTCGGCGCTGCGGGGAATGATACGCTGGCCGGTGGCGCGGGC
>CALRPR020000064.1:0-20791 GCA_943370125.1 Allobosea thiooxidans
AGAGCAGATAGAACAAGATGTCATTGCGCCCCTGATCCACCGCCCAATCCGTGGGCGTCAGGCCAAGCGCATTGCGGCCATTCAGATCAGCGCCGCGATTGACCGCATCGCGTGCCGCCGCGAGGTCCCCGCGCGTGATGGCATCAAACAGCGCCGGTGTTGGGGAAAGATTGGCGTTGTCATCCGCCGGGATGGGGTCAGGCGCGCGGCGCGCGGCCAGGCCGGGCAGGGCAGGCGGGCGCGCCGGGCGCGCGCCTGGCTGGCCTTGTGGCGCCGCGAATTGTGCAGCGGCGGGGGCGATATCGGCCCCGAGCAGGGCGATCATGGCCAGGGGAAGCAGGCGCGGCAGGGCTTTCATGGCGTGTTCTTAGCCGCGCTGCGCTTCCACCGCCAGCTTTACCCCCAGGGGCCGCGCTGCGCGGCTGGCTTGCTGCTGGGAAGTTCCTGGGTCCAGGGGCCGCTGCCTGGCAGCGTCCCCATGCTGTAGGCCAGTTTTTCCAGTGCCGCGACGCGGTTTTCCGTGCGCGGATGGGTCGAAAAAAGATTATCCATGCGCGCCCCCGATAGCGGGTTGATGATGAACATATGCGCGGAAGCCGGATTGGCCTCAGCCCGTTGGTTCACGCGCTGATGGGCGTAATGTTCCAGCTTTTGCAGCGCCCCCGCCAAGGCCATGGGCTGGCCGCAAATCTCGGCGCCCATCTTGTCGGCCTCGTATTCCCGTGACCGGCTGATGGCCATTTGCACAACCGCCGCGGCCATGGGTGCTAGGATCACCATCAGCAGCATGCCGATCGGGCCGAAGGGGTTTTGGCCCTGCCGGTCTCGACCGCGATTGAACATCATGCCGAATTGCGCGAGCGCCGAAATGGCGCCGGCGACGCTCGCCGTGACCGTCATGAGCAGCGTGTCGCGGTTTTTGATATGCGCCAATTCATGCGCAATCACGCCCGCGGCTTCTTCTTCAGAAAGCATTTCCAGCAGGCCGGTATTCACCGCAACGGCCGCATGCTGGGGGTTGCGGCCGGTGGCGAAGGCATTTGGCTGGGCTTCGTGGATCACATAAAGCGCGGGCATGGGCAGGCCCGCATTGGCGGCGAGCTGCGCGGTCATTTCATAAAGCCGGGGGGCTTCCTGCGGGCTGACGGGCTGGGCATTGTGCATGCGCAGCACCATCTTGTCGCTATTCCACCAGGAAAATAGGTTCATGCCGCCGGCGAAAATCAGCGCCATGATCATGCCCTGCTGCCCGCCAATGGCTTGGCCGACCACGCCAAAAAGCGCGGTCATGGCCGCAAGCAGGATTACGGTGCGGGTATAGCCGGCCATGATGCGTTTCCTTTTTTCCCTCGTGAATCTTTGAAACTGATGCTAGGGCTAATTGCCATGCAGGATAAACCCCAGGTCGAAGGCGACCAAAAGCAACCTCCGGCGCCGGCCAAGGCCCCGCCGGCTAAGCCCAAGGAAATTGGTGGCCCCAAAGGGCCGGAACCAACGCGCTTTGGCGATTGGGAACAGAAGGGTCGCGCCAGCGATTTTTAGAAAGCCATTACCGCCCGGCCGCTTGATGTCAGTTCAATGAACCTCGGCCAAACGGCTTGAAAGCCCGGCCCGCCCGGGCCAATTCCTGCCCGTGCAGCCGGAAGGGCACGAATCCGCCGGCGCCATTAGATCATGTCCCGTTCACCTTCGTGCACGGGGCACGCTCTAAACCTTTGTTTGAGCGCATTTTCCGAGCCGCCAAGTGATGCCACTCGGCTTGAAAATGCGAAAATGTCGGGAGAAGGATTTCACAATGACTGATGAGGAAAAAAGGATCATCACCGCTTTCGTTGAGCGGATGAGCGGCAACGCGGCGGCCCAGGGCGCGCCATCTGGTCCCTGGGGGGCGAGTGCGGCTCAGAAGCCAAGCCTGCCGCCGATTGACCCTGACGCCGATCGGCTGATCACGGAGCTTTTTACGCGCTATCCGGAAGCACGCTATCGCATCACGCAATCGGCCTTTGCGCAGGAAGCGGCGCTGGTCGAAGCCAATAACCGTATCCAGCAATTGGAATGGGAAGTGGAATCCGCGCGCCGTGAAGGCCAAGCTCAAAAGGGTGGCATGCTCGGTGGGCTTTTCGGCGGCAATCGCCCGGCCCCCATGCCGCCGCGCCCGCAGCCCTATTACCCGCCCGGCCATAA
Organism: Allobosea thiooxidans; assembly: GCA_943370125.1. Classification (GTDB taxonomy): domain Bacteria; phylum Pseudomonadota; class Alphaproteobacteria; order Acetobacterales; family Acetobacteraceae; genus Neoroseomonas. Next base: position 2,185 of record CALRPR020000064.1, read on the forward strand.
CCCGCAGGCGCTGCAACAGCGCCCGGGTGGTGGCTTCCTTGGCACCGCGCTTGCCACCGCGGCCGGTGTCGCCGGCGGTATCATGCTCGGTAATATGCTCATGGGCGCCTTGGGTGGCGGCGGTGCGGCGCAAGCCGCTTCTGCGGGCGGCTTCGCGCAGGAAGCGGTGCCTTCATCTTCGCCTTGGGGCGGTGATGCCCAGCCGGACGCCACGGCGGATTACGGCAATGATGCCAGCGCCGATTGGGGCGACGAAGAACAGCTTTGAATACAAGCAAGGCCCGCGATCACTTCGCGGGCCTTGCTTCTTTTCTTGTGACGTTACGCCGTCAGAGTGTTTTCGTTTCTATTTATTTATAGGACACGCGCTCAATTCTTGTTTGGCCGCCGCGCCGATAATGGCGGTGGGGCTCCGCGCGTGGCACCCATTTCAACCCATGAGCGGCCCGGCTTGGTTGCCTCAGGAACCCGGCACGACAGGCGCGGGCATCATAGCTCGTGAGGCTGGAGTGACAGCCCCGGCGACAACCCACGGCAATTCCGCCGCCCGCCCCGCATGAGCAATTTGGCGCAGCCAGGGGTCCAATAGGGCAAAATGGTTTTCCCAAGTTGCGGGCGTCCAGCGTTCAAGTCGCCGCAATTGCGCTTCTCGCATCCTGCTATCGGCCTCCGCGAAGCTCAGGATCAGGCGCCGCCAGCCAAGCCCGTCAAGCGGGTCCAGATAATCTGGCGCATCCCCGCCAACCTCGCGCAAGGCCGGCAGGTCCGAACAAATGGCGGGCACACCGAGGGAAAGCGCTTCGGCCAGAGGTAGGCCATACCCCTCAGCGAAGGACGGGAAAAGAAGTGCCCGCGCGCCCTGAAGCAGGCGCGCCAGCCCCCTATCCGGCAAGCCTCGGTATTCGCGCACCAAGCCGACAAGGGCAGGGCAACGATCCAGCATATCCAAGATATTTTCATTCTCCCAGCCGCGCCGGCCGACCAGCAGAAGCTTTGGCGCCTTTGATCCAAGGCGCTCAGCCAGTACGCGCCAGGTATTCAACAACAGAAGATGGTTCTTCCGGGGTTCAATGGTGCCGATGCAGACAAAATATGGTTCGGCTGGGATCGGGAAACCGGGGTCCGGCAAAGGCGTGTCTATGCCAAGCGGGGCGGCGAGGATGGGTGGCTGATTTGCCCCTTGCGGCAAATGGGGCAAAAGTTCCTGCGCAGTGGCATTGGAATTGACAATGACGCCATCAGCCAAGGAGGCGAAGGTTTCAATACGACGATGATGACGCGCAGCCCCTGCGGGGGAAGCATATTCAGGATGCGTTGCCGGAATGAGATCATGCACAAGGGGGACGAATTTTACGCCCTTCCGCCGCAAAGCCTCAATCGGGCCTGGGCGATCAGCCCAGGTATGCGACACAAGAAGATAAACATTCTCATGCGATGCGCCCAATAAGCGCGTCAGTTCCCACGCGCCGCGCCCCAAGCCCAAGCGTGCGATCGCGGTGCGGGCAAGGCGCGATGCCTGTTTGGCCCAATCTTGCCATCCAGGAGCCCCGAGCCGACGCGTATCCAGGGCGTGAAGGAATTCGCCAACAAAACTATGGGGCACGGCCACCACCGAACCAATCGGGCCGCGCATAACAAAGGTGACGCGGTCCGGGTCGTTTTCGAGCCAATACCGAGCATAAGCATATTCTACGCGATCAATGCCCGTGGGCATCACGCGCCATGTCCCCAAAACCAGTCGCGATATGTCGAGGAGAACCCTCAAGCGCCTTTCCTTCCACGGGGATGAATGCAATTCACGACTGTTATGTTAGTGAGCTTCACGCTACCTTTCAATTAAGCGCCACCTGCTATTTCTTGACGAAATAGCATGTTGAATATTGATTTTTCTCATTTATCGGGCTTTAGGAATATCACTCCGAAAATTCCCCAAGTTACATCAGCTATCAGAACCTTTCCTTTCGTTGGCAATTTTGAAAGCCACCACACCATGCCCATCTGGAAACGCCCCGCGACCCCTGACGCCATTGAAGCCCGGCTGGCGAATAGCCTGCCCGTGGCCTTTGGCATCCGTATTCTGGAAGTCGGCACCGATTTTATCCGCGCGGAAATGCCGGTGGATCGGCGCCATGTGCAGCCTTATGGCATATTGCATGGCGGTGCTTCGGTCGTACTTGCTGAAACTTTAGGCAGTATTGCCACCACCCTGACCCTGCCTGAAGGCCAGCATGCCGTCGGGCTGGAGGTGAATGCCAACCATGTCTCCGCCGTGCCGGAGGGCGAAACGGTAACCGCGCTCTGCCGCCCGCTCCATCTCGGTCGCCGCACCCAGGTTTGGCAGACGGAAATCCATCGGCCCAATGGCAAACTCGCTTGCGTATCCCGCCTGACCACGGCGGTGCTGGACCGCAAGGCCGATTAGGCTGGGCATGGGGATTGCTGGATCAGGTTTGCCCCGAACCCTCTGGAGAACCCATGCACAAGCTTGCCATCCCGCCTGACATCATCGCCCGCGTCGAAGCACGCTGCGGCACGGCGCATCCCTTCAATGATCTGGACCCTGCCCGCACCGCCTTTGTGGTGATTGATATGCAACTCGGCTTCATGGACCCGGCCATCAGCCATGCCTGCTGCCCCATGGCCGAGCACATCGTCCCGGCCATCAATCGCCTGGCGGCTGCCTTGCGCCAGGCAGGCGGCGCGGTGTTCTGGATACAAAACACCCATGACGCGTCCTGCGACACAAGTTGGAGTGTCATGCAACGCATGGCCACACCAGCTTCCCGCGCGCGGCGCGTCGCGGCCATGACAGAAGGCAGCCCCGGCCATGCGCTGTGGCCGAGCCTTGATGTGCAACCCGAGGATGAGAAGGTGCTGAAGCACCGTTTCAGCGCCTTCATCCAGGGGTCTTCCGATCTGCCGACCCGCCTCAGGGCGCGGGGTTTCGATACCGTGCTGATTGGGGGTACGGTGACGAATGTGTGCTGCGAAAGCAGCGCGCGGGATGCGATGATGCTGGATTTCCGCACCATCATGGTAGCTGACGCCAATGCCGCCATGAATGATGCTGAACATAACGCCTCACTCGCCAATTTTTGGAATATATTTGGAGATGTCATGACCGTGGATCATGTGATTGAAAGGCTAAGCGCAGCAGCAGCAGCAGCAGGGGTGGCGGCATGAAGCCGCGCGTTGCCGTGATTGGCACGGGTGGCACCATTTCCTCGATGGGGACGGGCCCGCTCGATATCCTGGATTATCTCGCCAATGGCTTGATGCTGGATGTGAATGGGCTGCTCGCACGCATCCCTGAAGCCAATTTGGTTGCCGATGTTGTGCCGGTGCCCTTCCGCGCCATTCCCTCTACGCAATTGGCCTGGCCGGAATGGAAGGAATTGCTGGGGCTTTGCCATAAGCTGGCTGCGGAAGACCCTGGGCTTGCCGGCATTGTCATCACGCATGGCACGGCTAGCCTTGAGGAAACCGCCTATTTCCTTTCGCTCACGCTAAAAATTTCCATCCCCGTCGTGCTGGTCGGTGCGCAGCGCCCGGCATCCGCGCTTTCGGGCGATGGGCCACTGAATATCGTCAATGCCATTCGTGTGGCCGCCGATCCAGGCGCGCGAGGGCTCGGTGCGCTGGTGCTGCTGAATGATGAAATTCAGGCGGCGCGCGATGTCACGAAAACCTCGACACTGCGCATGCAAACCTTCCGCACGGCGGATTTCGGGGTCCTTGGCCATGCCGATGGAGACATGATTGCCTGGTACCGCAAGCCCATCCGCAAGATCGCGCCTGATACGGAATTTGATGTGCGGGGCATGGATGCGCTGCCGCGTGTTGATATCGCCTATTGCTATGCGGGCGCGGATGGCGCGGCTATTGATGCCTTTGTCGCCGCCGGCGCCAAGGGGATTGTCACGGCGGGCTTCGCGCCTGGCTATGTGACGCCGGCCATGGTGAAGGCGGGTGAAGCTGCGGTCGCCGCCGGCGTGAAGCTGGTGCTTTCCAGCCGCGCCGGATCAGGCCGCACCTTCCGCACGCAGCGCGGCGACAAATCCGGTTTTATCAGTGCCGATAATCTGACCCCACAAAAGGCGCGCATCTTGCTCTCGCTCGCGCTGACCAAAGGGCTGGATAACGATGGCATCAGGCGCGTTTTCGCGACTTATTGAAAATGGCGCAAAGCAAAGCCGCCGTGCCGGAACGCGCCTGGGTGCGTTTGCCATCCGGGCGGCGGCTGGATTTGCTCTCCCCCACCCCGTTCGATTGGACGGATGAGGATTTGGCGACAGGGCTTGCGCGCACCTTTCGCTGGGGCGGGCATTCCATTTGGCCAGAACCACTTTCCGTCGCGCAACACGCGCTTTTCGTGCTGCAACTGCGCCGTCAGCGCACGCGCCATTGGCTGACACCGCCCGAGGAATTGCGCGAATTGCTGCATGATGCGGATGAAGGCTTGATCAATTTCGACTGCATCTCGCCGCTCAAGCCTTTTTTGGGGGAGCGTTTCGCGGCCTTGCAGGCAAGCCTTTCAGCCGCGGTGGCGCTGCGCTATCGCCTGCCGCTCTGGGGCGTGGAAGACAAACGCGCGCATAAGGCCGCCGATATCGCTGCCGCGGCAGCCGAGGCAGTGCATGTCGCCGGTTGGACGGAAGCGGAAATGCGCGAAACGCTGGGTATTCGCGCTGTGGTTTTGGCGCGCGATCCGCTGGCCGCGCGTTATGGTGGGGAGCCCTGGCGACCTTGGGTGCCTGCGCTGGCGGCGGAGCGTTTTCTAGCAGAACTCACGCAGCTTCAGGCGAAGATCGGCTGACATTACTCGCGCGGAATGCCCGCCTTTTCGATCACATCGCGCCACAGCGGCACTTCCCGCGCAATGCGTTGCGCCAAGGCTTCAGGGCCTTTCGGGTTCAACGTGAAGCCTGCGCCGAGCAAGCGATTTTTCGTCTCAGATTCATTCAGCAGCGTAATCGCCACTTGTGCGCAGCGGTCCAGAATGGCCTGCGGCGTACCGGCAGGTGCCAGCAAGCCCTGGAAGGTTTCTGACACAAAGCCCTCATAGCCAAGCTCCACCATTGTCGGCAGATCGGGCAAATCATGCCAGCGCTGTTCCCCGGTGATGGCCAAAGCGCGCAAGGTGCCAGCTTTAATCAGTGAATGCGCCGGCGGCAGGGCTGCAACGCCAATCGGCGTGGTGCCGGCCAGCACCGCTTGCACCGCCTGCGCCGCGCTTTGATGCGTGACCTGCACCAATTCAATGCCAGTGCGCAGCCGCAGCAATTCCGCCGTCAGATGCGGCGTGGAACCCAAGCCCGGATTAGCGATATTGAGCCCGCCCGGTGTCGCCTTGGCGCGCGCCACAAGATCAGCGACTGAAGTGATGCCGCTATCAGGCTTGGTCAGGATGGTATTGGGTGAGGCACCCAATTCCGTGATCGGCGCGAAATCCTTGGTGATGTCATAGCCGGGATTGCGAAACAGCGTCGGGTTCACCACGAAACCGGTGGAAGTCACCAGCAGCGTGTAGCCATCCGGTGCGCTGCGGGCCGCATGGGCAATGCCGACATTGCCGCTGGCGCCGGGGCGGTTTTCCACCACCACGGGCCTGCCAAGTGCCGCCGCAAGCCCAGGTGCAATCACCCGCGCCATGACATCTGTGGGACCGCCCGGGCCAAAGGGCACCACCAGGCGAATACTGCGCGATGGCCAAACATCGGCGCTCTGCGCGCGGGCCAAGGCGGGCGCGGCCAGAAGGCCCAAGGCGGCACGGCGGGTCAGACGCAAATCGGCCATGGTGGTGTTCTCCCCTTCTAGCCACGCTTGTCTGTGTGGCTGTGGAGAAAGGCTGAAACCGGATCAGGCCAAGGTCAAGCGAGAGGGCGCTTCACCCAGCCAAATGCCGCCGCCGGATCACGCGCTGCGCCAGCCCATCCACCGGGCCGAACAGCACGGAAACCGCCCAAGCCAGGCCCGCCATCAGTACAATCGCGGGGCCACTTGGCAGATCAGCGTGATAGGACAGCAGCAGGCCAATCACGCTCGCCACCACGGCAATGGCGGAAGCCGCATAGACCATGCCGCTGATTTCCGCCGCCCAATGCCGCGCGGCAATGGCGGGCAGCATCATGAGCCCAACGGCCATCAGCGTGCCTAGCGCCAAAAAGGCCGAGAGCATGTTCAGCACCACCAGCCCCATGAACACCAAATGCCAAAACCCGCCATGCGCGCCGGTGGCCGCGGCGAAGGCAGGGTCAAAACATTCCAGCACCAAGGGTCGCCATCCAATCGCGAGCATCACCAGCGTCAACGTCGCCACACCAGCCATCAGCAACAGCGCCGCGTCATCCACACCAAGCACGCTGCCGAACAGGATATGCTTCAAATCCCCAGCACCGCCGCCCATTGAAATTAGCGCCACGCCAAGCCCAAGCGCCAACAAGTAAAGCGCGGCCAGCGTCGCATCTTCCCGCCCGCCGGTCACCCGCGCCAGCGCGCCAGCGCCCACCGCAACCAATAGCCCTGCGACCAGGCCACCAAACCAAAGCGCCGGCACGGAAAGCCCCGCGATCAGAAATGCCACCGCCACACCAGGCAAGGCGCCATGGGAGAGCACATCGGCGGTCAGGCTCATGCGCCGCAGCATCAGGAAAACGCCAAGCGGAGGTGCGGCGATGGCAAGGGCGAGTGACCCCACCAAGGCGCGGCGCATGAAACCGAATTCGACGAAGGGGGCGAAAAGCGCCTCAATCATGATGGAGAGTTGCGCCGCCGATTACGCCGCGCGCTCACAAGCCTCAGCCTCTTCCACCCAGCCCTCGGCCATTTGCCGCGCCTTGAGGCGATTGGCGGGGGAAAGTGCCTGCGCCGTTGGCCCCCAAGCGATCAAATCACGCGCGATCAATAGCGTTTCCGGGAATTCCCGGTCCACCAGATCAAGGTCATGCAGCACGGCGATAACGGTGCGCCCTTCGCCATGCCATTGGCGGATCAGCCGCAACAGATCGGCGGCGGTTTTTGCATCCACCGCATTGAAGGGCTCATCCAGCAGCAGAATTTCGGCATCCTGCACCAAAAGCCGAGCAAAAAGCAGGCGCTGCAATTGCCCAGCTGAAAGGCTGCCCACCGGGCGCCGCGCCAGGCCGGCCAGGCCAACGGCGGCGAGTGCCTGGTCAACGCGGGCATGCTCAGCGGCGGGTACAGCGCGGAAGGCACCGATGCGCGGCCACAGCCCCTGCATCACCACATCGCGGCAGGCAATCGGGAAGGCGCGATCCAAAGCGGCCAATTGCGGCAGCAGGCCGATGCGCGCCTCACCCTCATGCGCAATGCGCCCTGATTCCGGCTTTTGCAGCCCCGCCAAAGCGCGCAGCAGCGTGGATTTCCCCGCACCATTCGGCCCGACAATCGCCGTCAGGCTGCCGGGCGCAAAACGCCCTGAAATGTGATGCACCGCCGGGCGGCGGCCATAACAGACCGTGAGGTCAGCCAATTCCAGCGCGGCGGGCTTCATGCCGAAAGCGCCCAGACAACCCCGGCCCAAAGCAGGGCGGCGACCAGGGCCGAAAGGCCAAGCCGCGCGGTGACACCGGCTGAAAGCGCAAGAGGGTTCGAAAAAGCCATGCTTGTTGATATAACATAACACTGCCCGCTGCCAAGTGGCGGCCGCAGGGCGATTCGGCGCTTTGGGTCGAAACAAGATCAATTTCCGAGCATTTCGGCGCGAATTGGCCCGGCTTTCACGCAATCGTCGCCAAAGCGTCATTGCAGCGCCATGAACCGCGCGCTACGCCGATTACATGGAAGCTGTGGCCAGGAATCCGGAAGAAGCGTTGAAGCCGCGTCGCCAGATGCGGATCAAGCCGCTGCGCTTTAAGCCCTTTATGGCGGGCGAAGCCTGGGGCGATATCATGGAACCGCGCCCCCTTGGCGGGCGGGTTCGCGCCATTCGGCGCATCATCAGCGTGCTGATTTGGACGCTCATCGCCATTCCCATTCAAGCCGTGCTGATGCTGCTGCCAGGCCAGGCGAAGATCAGCTTTGGCTGCTTTTATCATCGGGTGCTCTGCTGGCTGATCGGGCTTAAGGTGCAGGTGGTGGGCAAGGTCTCGGACAAGCCAGCCACGCTTTTCTTGCCCAATCATTCCTCCTGGCTTGATATTCTGGTGTTGGGCTCGGTCCTGCGCGCGAGCTTTGTCGCCAAATCAGAAGTGGGCGAATGGCCGGTGGTCGGCATCATCGCCAAATTCGGCCGCACGGTCTTTGTCAGCCGCCGGCGTACCTCAACGGTGATCCGCGAAGCCGATTCCATGCGCGAAAGGCTGGTCGCCGGCGATAGCCTGATCCTGTTTGCCGAAGGCACCAGCAATGACGGCTCGCGAGTGCTGCCCTTCCGTTCTGCCTTTCTGGCGGCGGCGGCGGATGCAAAGGCGGTGCAGCCGATATCGCTGGTTTATGATCGCTTGGGCGGGCTGCCGGCCTGCCGGCGGGATCGGCCGTTTTTCGCCTGGTATGGTGATATGGATATCGCTTCCCATTTCTGGCGCATAGCACGCCGGTCCGGCGCGCGCGCGACGGTTTTGCTGCATGAACCCGCCGACCCCGCCACCATCCCCGACCGCAAGGCGCTGACCGTTGCTGTAAGCGATGTGGTCGCCTCAGGCGCCGCGCAACTCAGGCAAAACCGCCCCCCGACCCCGCTTTTCCTGAATGCGGCGCAATAAAAGCTTGACCCGACGGGGCGAGAGACCTCAGGCTCCTTTTATGATCCTTGGCTTCGTGATTCGCGCTTTCGGGTCTTGTCGCGCTTGACCAGCGCGGGCAGCCTGCGCATCTGCCTCGTTTGGCCCCGCTATCCTGGGGCGTCAGAGGCTCGTTCCCATGACTGATACAACAGGCACCCCGCCCCGGAAGCGGCTTTTGATCCGCACCTGGGGCTGCCAGATGAATGTCTATGACAGCGCGCGCATGGCGGATGTGCTGGCGCCGCTTGGCTATGCGCCAACGGAAGTGGCGGAGGATGCCGATATGGTCATCCTCAATACCTGCCATATCCGCGAAAAAGCGACCGAGAAGGTGTTCTCCGACCTTGGCCGCTTGCGGGAGGCCAAGGTTGCGCGCGGCGGGCAGATGATTGTCGCCGTGGCGGGCTGTGTCGCGCAGGCAGAAGGGGCGGAAATCACCGCCCGCGCGCCCTGGGTGGATATTGTGCTGGGGCCGCAATCCTATCACCGCCTGCCGGAAATGGTGGCGCGTGCCTCCCGCGCGGCGGGTGCCGTGATCGAAACCGAATTCCCTGTGGATGGGAAATTCGATCATTTGCCGGAACAGGCGGCACCCCAGGGCGTGACTGCCTTCCTGACGGTGCAGGAAGGCTGCGATAAATTCTGTTCCTTCTGCGTGGTGCCTTACACGCGCGGTGCGGAATACTCCCGCCCCGCGGCGGCGGTGATTGCCGAAGCCAAGCGCCTGGTGGCGTTGGGCGCGCGGGAGATCACTTTGCTCGGGCAGAATGTGAATGCGTATCACGGCGAAGGGCCGGATGGCGGGGCTTGGTCTCTGGCGCGGCTTTTGCTGGCTTTGGCTGAAATCTCAGGGCTTGATCGCTTGCGCTACACAACATCTCACCCGCGCGACATGGGCGATGATCTGATCGCGGCGCATCGCGACATTCCCGCGCTGATGCCGTTTCTGCATCTGCCGGTGCAGTCGGGGTCGGATCGCATCCTGAAGGCGATGAACCGCGGCCATACGGTAGCAGATTACCGGGCGTTGATCGAAAAGCTGCGCGCGGCGCGGCCTGATCTGGCGCTGTCTTCCGATTTCATTGCAGGCCATCCGGGTGAGGCTGAGGCGGATCATCGCGCCACGCTGAAGCTGATTGAAGATATTGGCTTCGCTTCCGCCTTTTCCTTCCGCTATTCCGCGCGCCCCGGCACGCCGGCTGCCGGCATGGCGGGGATGGTGGATGAAGCGGTAGCCGATCAGCGCTTGCGGGAAATCCAGGCGCTGCTGAGTGATCAGCAATACCGTTTCAATCGAAGCCGCATGGGCATGGATATCCCCGTTCTGGTGACCGGCCCTGGCCGGCTTCCAGGGCAGATGTCCGGGCGTTCCCCTTGGTTGGAGCCGGTGCATTTCCCTTCCTCGGGCGACCTGACCGGTCAGACCGTCACCATCCGCGTCACCGTGACCAGGCCTAATTCCCTCAGCGGGGAGCTCCTCGCCCCGCCCAAACCCCAAGCATCGGAGAAAGACGCCGCTTGAACATCCAAACCCCTGGCCTCCGCGCTGCGGAGCCGCGCCAATCCAGTGACCAGCGTTCCATAACGTTGGAATTCAACGACAATGCGCTGCTGCTCTTGCTGCATGGCGAACATGATCGTCATCTGGCGCGGGTGGAACAGGTGCTTGGCGTGCGCGTGGCTTCACGCGGCAATCGCATCGCCATCTCAGGCGGGGCGGCACGGACGGAAATGGCGGAAGCGGCCTTGTTGGCGCTTTGGAAACGGTTGGAACGGGGTGAACATGTCGGTACGGCTGAAGTGGAAGCGGCTTTGAGGCTCGCGGAAGGCGGTGCAGCACAGGGCGAACCGCGCCTGCCCTTGCGGGACCTGCCTGCAATACGCACCCGCAAGGGCGCGATTGTGCCCCGCAGCGCGGCCCAGGCGGCCTATATTGATATGCTCTCGCGCAACGACATGGTGTTTGGCATCGGGCCGGCGGGTACGGGCAAGACCTATCTGGCGGTGGCGCAAGGCGTTGCCCTGCTGCAGTCAGGCCGCGTGGACCGGATTGTGCTGTCTCGGCCTGCCGTTGAGGCCGGCGAAAGGCTCGGCTTCCTGCCGGGCGATATGAAGGAGAAGGTGGACCCCTATCTCCGCCCGCTTTACGATGCCCTGAATGATATGCTGCCGGCGGAACAAGTCGCACGGCGGATCGCGGCGGGGGAGATTGAAATCGCGCCCTTGGCTTTCATGCGCGGTCGTACGCTCGCCCATTGCTACGCCATATTGGATGAGGCGCAGAACACCACGCCCGCCCAGATGAAGATGTTCCTGACCCGTATGGGGGAGGGCAGCCGGATGGTGATTACCGGCGACCCGACGCAGATTGACCTGCCGCCGCACCAGCCCTCTGGCCTGGTGGAGGCTCTTGGCATAGTGGCGGGCGTTGAAGGTATTGGTATAACGCGCTTTGCGGAGCAGGATGTGGTAAGGCATCCGCTGGTTGCCCGGATCGTAGCCGCCTATGGGCGGTCCGATGACCAGAACCGGGCGAAGAAGGAGAAGAATGGAATCGGGAAGTAGCCGTCCCGGCCAGGGGCGCCGTAAGGGCGCTTCGGCTGGGCTTCGGAGCGGATCGGCGGAGGGGCTTGAAATCTCCGTGATCTTGGCAGCGCCAGGCTGGCGCGCCAGCATTAAACGGCCTGAGGCGCTGGCGCGCCGCGCCGCCCATGCCGCGCTGCTTGAAGCAGGGGCGCATGGTGCGATGACGCTGCTGCTGGCCAATGACACCACCGTGAAGCGGCTGAATGGGATGCATCGCGCGAAGGCGAAGCCGACCAATGTGCTGTCCTTTCCGGGTGGCGTGCCGGGCTATCTGGGTGATGTCGCGCTAGCCCTTGGTGTGGTGCGCCGCGAAGCGCGCGGCGCCGGGCGACGCGTGGCGGCCCATTTCGCGCATCTTGTGGCGCATGGCGCCTTGCATCTGGCAGGGCATGATCATTTGCAAGCCGGTGAAGCACGGCGGATGGAACGCGCTGAGGCGCGCGTGATGCGCCGGCTTGGCCTGCCCAATCCCTGGCGGGGCGCAACATGAGCGACGCCGGCCAAAGACCCGGGCTGTTCTGGAAAATCCAGGGCATGCTGCGCCGCAAGGAAGCGGAATCCATTCGCGACCAAGTGGAAGAACTGATCGAACGCCAGGAAGCGCCAAACGAAGCCAGCAAGGGCGATGGCCCGGTGGTGGCCAGCCTGGATGCGGAAGAACGCGCGCTACTTGGCAATGTTCTCAGGCTACGCGGCATTACCGCTTATGATGTCATGGTGCCGCGCGCCGATATCATGGCGATTCCGGAAAGCCATTCTTTGACTGAAACCATCGCGCTGATTCAGACCGAAGGTCATAGCCGCTATCCGATTTATCGCGGTGGCTTGGATGACATTGTGGGCATGGTCCATATCAAGGATGTCTTTGCTTCTATCGGTAAGGAAGCGGAATTCTCGCTGGCTGCCATTCTACGCCGGCCACTTTTCGTGGTGCCGTCCATCCCCGTGCTTGATCTACTTTTGCAAATGCGTCAGGCGCGCGTGCATATGGCGCTGGTGGTGGATGAATATGGCGGCATAGATGGGCTGATCACCATTGAAGATCTGGTAGAAACCATCGTTGGCGATATCAGCGACGAACATGATGAGGAGCAGGCGCAACAGATCACCGAACGCCCCGATGGCGCGCTTGATCTGGATGCGCGCACGCCGATTGCGGCCTTTGAGGCAAGGCTTGGCACGGTGCTGACGGATGAGGAACGCGCCGCCGATATTGATACGGTGGGCGGCTTGGTCTTCACCCTTGCCGGGCGCGTGCCGGCGCGCGGGGAATTGGTGTCCCACCCCTCCGGGCTGGAATTCCGCATTCTGGAAGCTGATCCGCGCCGTATTCGTCGGCTTCGTGTACGCCGCCCCGGCGCCAATCCGCGCGCGGCAGCGGAATAGGTGGCGCGGGCGTGATCGATCGGCTTTGGAATGCCCTTGGGTTGCGGCGTGGCTGGCGCGCCATGGTGACGGCCTTCGGGCTTGGCATGCTGGCGGTGCTGGCCCTGCCGCCTTTGCATGTTATCCCCGCGCTGTTTCTCGCCATTCCGGGGCTGCTTGCCATGATCGGCGGCGCGGCAAGCTGGACCGCCGCCTTTTGGATCGGCTTTGCCTGGGGGTTCGGGTTCTTCCTGGGTGGGCTTTACTGGATCACCTCGGCCATTCTGACGGATGTGGCGCGCTATTGGTGGCTGGTACCCATTGCAGTGCCGGCGCTGGCGCTGCCGCTCGCGTTTTTTGTGGCCGGCCCGGCGGCGATTGCCTGGGGTGCGAGGCCCGGCTGGCCGCGCGTGTTGGTTTTTGCCGGCGGATTTGTTGGTTTTGAATTGCTGCGCGGCGAAATCCTGACAGGCTTTCCCTGGAATTTGATGGGCAGCGTCTGGGCCTTTGATGCGCTGCCCATCCAAATGGCGGCGGTGATTGGCGTGCATGGCTTGTCGCTGATCACGCTTTTGGTGGCGGCGACGCCTATTTTGAATCGGCGTGCCTTTCAGGGCGGCCTGGCCGCACTCGCCTTTTGCGGCGCCTTTGGCGTCGCCAGGCTTTGGGCGCCGGAACCTGAGCCGCAGCCGGTGGGGCTGCTGATCGTGCAGGGCAATATCGCGCAGGAAGTGAAATGGCAGGAGCAATCCCGCGTGCCGATCCTGCGCCGCTATGTGGAAGCGACCCGCGAAGCCGCGTTGGCGGCTTTGCGCGATCTGCCGCCCGGGCATCGGCTGGCGGTGATCTGGCCAGAAACCGCCGTACCCTTCCTGTTGCCCAATGACCGAGAGGCGCGGCAATTGGTGGCTGGCGCCCTGCCGCAAAACACCCTGCTGCTGACCGGCACCGTGCGAGGTGATTTTACGCCGGAAGGCCAAGCGCGGGATTTGTTCAATAGCTTGGCCGTGATTGGCCCCGATACGCAGGTGCTGGCGGTGACCGACAAAATGAACCTGGTCCCCTTTGGCGAATTCATGCCCTTCAGGGGGCTTTTGCCGATCCGGCTCGTGCAAAGCTCGCGCGATTTCACACCGGCTGAAGAAAGGCGCCGGGTGGTGGCGGGCTGGCTGCCGCCCTTTGTCGGGCTGATTTGCTATGAGGTGATCTTCACCGGGCGGATCATGCCGGCGCGTCGCCCAGCCTGGATTGTGAATGTGACGAATGATGCCTGGTTCGGCATCACAGCCGGCCCTTGGCAACATTTGGCGTCAGCGCGGCTACGCGCCGTGGAAGAAGGCCTGCCGCTCGCGCGTGCGGCGCAGACGGGGGTTTCGGCGGTGTTCGATGCGCGCGGGCGCTTGGTGACGCGCGGTCCCTTGGGCGAATCGGCGATTATTCGGGCGCCTCTACCAGCGCCGCGGGCGCCCACCTTCTATGCTGAGCTTGGTTTGGCCACACCCTTTACGCTTGCATTGCTTGTGTTCGCCTCAGGGTGGTTTTTGTCCAGCAGAAATCGCCCGTAGGATTTCAATTTTGCTTAGAAAAGAAAAGTTTTTGTTTCTTTTTTGGGAATATGGAAAAACCTATAGACATTATGGGGTCCATTAAGGTAATATCAACCAACTTGATCAGCAACGGGGCGCGTTCTGCTTCCCATCTGATGCAATTGAAACTCCCAGGCGCCACTCTCATTGCGCGCCAAAGTTGCCGTTACGGCAGGAAGGGGCAAGATATGAAATCGGTAGTTGCCATGAACGATGCAGACGATTCCACCGCCAAGGGCGAACGCGAGCACCGGGCGAGCCCGATTGACGCCCATGTGGGCGGCCGGGTTCGCCTGCGCCGTACCCTGCTTGGCATGAGCCAGGAAAAGCTCGGCGATGCGCTGGGCCTCACCTTCCAGCAGGTGCAGAAGTATGAACGCGGTGTGAACCGCATCGGCGCCAGCCGCCTTTTCGACCTCGCACGGGTGCTCGATGTGCCGATTGGCTTCTTCTTCGATGACCTTCCCCCGGAAATGGGCGGCAATATCGCAGTGCGTAGCCGCCCGGCGATCTACGGCTTCTCCGAAGCCCAGAATGGCCTGGAAGATGAGAGTATGAACAAGCGTGAAACGCTTGAATTGGTGCGCGCCTATTACCGCATCACCGATCCGGCCGTGCGCAAGCGCGTCTTTGATCTGATCAAGAGCCTCGCGCCGACCGAGTGATATTCCGGCTGACCGGGCGGGGTTACCTGCCCGGGGCCGCCCGGCGCAGCATGAATAGCGCCTGTTCGCCGAACAGATTGGCCATCCTGAGTGAGCGCCGCCATGGCGCCTTCAGCCCCTGGTCATCCACCGCCAGCCAGCGTTCCACTGCATAACCATCCAGCGCGCACAGTTCGGTGAAATCCGTGATGGTGCAGGGGTGGATATTGGGCGTTTCGTACCAGGGGCGGTTCCAGGTTTCCGTATCCGGCATGCGCCCGCCCCACAGCAGCCGCCAGCGCATCTGCCAATGGCCAAAATTGGGGAAGGACACAATCGCGTGCCGCCCGATGCGCAGCAATTGCCGCAGCACCTCACGCGGCTTTTCCACCGCCTGTAGCGTGCGGGACAGCACCACATAATCAAACGCACCATCCGGATAAAACGCCAGGTCATTATCCGCATCGCCATGGATAACGGCGAGCCCGGCCGAGACCGCCTTGGTCACCTGCGTCATGTCAATTTCAATGCCGCGCGCATCGGCGCGTTTTTCGCGCGCCAGATATTCAATCAGCGCGCCATCACCACAGCCAATATCAAGCACGCGCGCGTCAGGCGGGATCATCTCGGCAATCAACCTGAGATCAAGCCGCATATTCTTCGCGACATATTGAACGCCATCCATAGCCATAGGCTAAACCCCAAGGCGTTCAGCGCAGCCGGCGAGGAAACCGCCAAGCGCGCGATGGAAATCGGGTTCTTCCAGCAGGAAGGCGTCATGGCCTTTGTCGCTGTCAATCTCAACGAAACTGACATTGGCCGCGGCCATGTTCAGTGCACGCACCAGAGTGCGGCTTTCGCTGGTCGGGAACAGCCAATCACTATTGAAGGACGCCACAAAAAACCGCGTCGCCGTGCCGCGAAAGGCCTTTGCGAGATCACCTTCATGATCTGCAGCCAGATCAAAGAAATCCATGGCGCGCGTGATGGTCAGGTAGGAATTGGCATCAAAGCGGCGCACAAAGGTGGAGCCCTGGTGGCGCAGATAACTCTCCACCTCAAACACATCTTCGAGGAAGGTCAGCGCCGCGGCACCGCGCAGCCGCCGGCCGAATTTCCGTGTCAGCGCCTTTTCTGAGAGGTAGGTGATGTGCGCCACCATACGCGCGACCGAAAGCCCCTTGGCCGGGATGATGCCCGCTTCCCAATAGCGCCCGCCGCGCCAATCGGGATCGGAATGGATGGCAGCGCGCCCCACTTCGTGAAAGGCGATATTCTGCGCGGAATGATGCGCGGCGGCGGCAATGGGGGCGGCGGCATAGACCGCTTCCGGGTAGGTCGCGGCCCATTCCAGCACCTGCATGCCGCCCATGGAACCGCCAATCACGGCAAGCCAGCGGCTGATCCCAAGCTTTTCCATCAGGCGCTTTTGTGCGCGCACCATGTCGCGGATCGTCACCGAGGGAAAATCCGTGCCCCAAGGCCGGCCAAGCCCACGCCCAGCGGCATCCGTCATTTCACTGCGCGGCCCGGTGGAACCCATGCAGCCGCCCAGCACATTGGCGCAGACCAGAAAATAGCGATCCGTATCCAAAGGCCGGCCGGGGCCGATGATGTTTTCCCACCAGCCGGGCTTGCCGGTGATGGGGTGAGTTTCGGCGACATATTGATCGCCCGTCAGCGCATGGCAGATCAGCACCGCGTTGCTGGCCGTCGCATTCAAACGCCCATAGGTGCGATAGGCGACCTTCAGCGGCGCGATGACCGCGCCGCATTCCAGCGCAAGCCCATCCGGAAATAGGGCGGCCTGATGGTCCACATCGGGCAGCGGGGCGATGGCTTGGCTCATGGAAAGACTATTACGCTGCCCCTCACCAAGGGCGCAACCTTGGCGTGTGACATGAGGGGCGCTTGGCGTAAGGCCATGTGGGCGTTATTGCTGCGGCGAAGAATTGGTCCCGCATGAACGATAAGCCCCCCGCCACCCCAACTGCCGATCCCGCCCTTCAGGCGCTCCGCGCTGAAATAGATGCGCTGGATGACGCGATGCATGATCTGCTGATGCGCCGCGCTGCCGTTGTGGCGCGCATGGCGGGCAGCCGTGCCAAGACCGGGGCTGGGTCCCCCTTGCGGCCGGGGCGCGAAGCCGCGGTGCTGCGCCGCTTGCTCGCACGACATTCTGGCGCGCTTTCTCGGGGCGCGGTGGTGCGCATCTGGCGGCACATCTTCATGGCCCATACGGCGATCCAAGGCGCCTTCACTGCGGCCGTCTCGGCGCCTGGTGAAGCCGCACCGGCCATGCCCCTGGCACGCGAGCATTTCGGTAGCGCGACCCCGCTGCATATCTATGCCTCGCCAGCTCAGGCGCTGGCAGCGGTCAGCGCTGGCAAGGCATCCGTCGCGGTCCTGCCGGCGCCGGCAGGCGAAGGTGATGGCGCCTGGTGGCAAACGCTTGAAGCGCCGCGCCTTGCCGTGGTGGCACGCCTGCCCTTTCTGGCCGATGCCGCGCATGCCGATGCGGCGCTAGTCGTCGCACCGGTGCCGCCCGATGCCTCCGGCCAGGATCGCAGCCTGCTCCGCCTGGAAGCGGGCGCTGATGCCTCACGCGAAAGCTTTGCCCGCATGCTGACCGAAGCGGGGCTTGCCGGGCGTATCCTGTACCTGGCGCGCCAGGACGGGCGCAGCCTGGCGCTGGCCGAAATTGATGGGTTTATTGCCGCAGGCGATGAGCGGCTTGCTGCCCTTCGCTGCGTATTGCTGGGCACCTATGCCGTGCCAGTTGCTGGAGATGTGCCATGACCGTGATGCCGCGCCCTTCGATCCTTTCGGTGGAACCCTATGTCGGCGGGGAGTCGAAAATCCCCGGCGTCAACCGCGTGGTGAAGCTTTCATCCAATGAAGGCGCTTTCGGCCCGCCACCCGGCGCCATTGAAGCGATCCGCGCTGTCGCCAGTGAGGCGCATCGCTACCCCGATGGTGGCGCCAAGGCGCTGCGGGAGGCGATTGGCGCGCGTTTTGGCCTCGACCCCGCGCGGATTGTTTGCGGCAATGGTTCTGATGAATTGCTCGCGCTTCTGATCCTTGCCTATGGCGGTGAGGGGACCGAGCTTGTGATGTCTGCCCATGGCTTCATGATGTATGACATCACCGGGCGCTGGGCTGGTTGCCGCATCATCAAGGTGCCGGAACGCAACCTGACAGTGGATGTGGATGCGATGCTGGCTGCGGTTGGGCCGCGCACCAAGCTTGTGTGTCTTGCCAATCCGAATAACCCGACAGGGTCCATCCTGCCGCAATCCGAAATTGTGCGGCTGCGCGCGGGGCTGCGTGATGACATTCTGCTGGTGCTTGATTCCGCTTATGCCGAATACGTGACGCGGCCGGATTATGATGCGGGTGCGGCGCTGGTTGATGCAGGTGGCGGTAATACGGTGATGACGCGCACCTTCTCCAAGATATTCGGCCTGGGCGGCATGCGGCTTGGTTGGGCCTATGCGCCGGCTTCGGTGGTGGGTGTGCTTGCGCGCGTGCGCGGGCCCTTCAATGTGAATGCGGCGGCCATGGCGGCGGGCATTGCTGCGGTGCAGGAACCGGATTGGATCGAAAAATCCATCGCGCACAACACCGAATGGCGCGGCAAGCTGGCGGCTGCGCTGACCGCCGCCGGCGTGAAGGTGTGGCC